>NZ_CP067178.1 GCF_028553885.1 Paracoccus aestuarii | reverse complement strand
AAGAGCGGAACGCACTCCTGCGGATAGTCGTCGGCGGATCGGTGAGCGCATATGCCCTCGACCCTACGGAGATCTGGAAGTCGTGGGACAGCTCGAAAGAGCAGGCAGTTTTCATGACCCGCACCATGGTCCGGAAATCGGCTCAACCAGAGCAGATAAAGCGCCGAATGCAGGTGATGATGAAGGAGCGCATGGGCGAGCCAGAACTGCCGCTGGACGACGTTGTGGACTCGGAAACGGGAGAGGTTCGGGCATCGTAAGATGCTCGAATTTTCAAAATGACGAGTTTGTATACTCACTACACAAACTTCAACGGCGCTCCGCGTCCGTTTCCGTTTGTTTCATTCGTCCTGCCGTCAGCTACCCCAACCCCTTCCGGGGTTGGGGCTGGGGGAAACCCCCAGACCCCCATCGTTCCGGAAAGGAAGTGAACAGTGCCCTATGCCATCTACCGCCACGAGAAGATCAAGACGGCGGGCGCACTGGCCGCGTCCGCGAACCACATGACCCGCGCCGTTCCGACCCCCAATGCCGACCCGCGTCGGGCGCAGCTGAACCGCGTCTTCATCGGCTCCGATGATCCCGCAGCCGACGCCGCTGCCCTCATCCCCGCCCTGGACGCGGTGGATGACGCTGGCAAGAAGCGGCGCCGGTCTAACAGCGTCATCGCGATCGAGGTCCTGCTGACGGCCTCGCCCGAATGGTGGGCCGATGCGACCGCCGAGCAGCAGCAGGACTGGCTCGACCGATCGACGGCTTGGCTGGTTCAGGAATACGGGCGCGAGAACATCGCGCACCTGCGCCTGCACGGCGACGAGCGCACGCCCCACCTGACGGGCTATGTCGTGCCGCTCGACCCCGACAGCGGCCACCTGAACGCCCGCCGGTGGATCGGGGGCGCGGCCCGCTGCCGCCAGCAGCAGACCGATTACGCCGCCGCCGTAGCGCCTCTTGGCCTATCTCGCGGGATCGAGGGCAGCACAGCCACGCACGAGCGGGTGCGTCGCCACTACGCCCAGATCTCCGCGCCCGTGGCCGCGCTTGAGATCGAGGTGCCGCCGCGGGTCTTGCTGAACCCCGACAAATGGGCTGATGAGCAGGTCGCGGCCATCGGCCGCCAAGCCGCCCCATCCTTCGCCCGCGCCCGCACGGCCGAGAGCGACCGCACCGCCAAGAAGGCGGCCGAGGCGACGGCCGAGAAGGAGCGCCGGAAGCGTGAGCGCACCGAGAAGGCGCTGGTGCAGCAGAAGGCGACCGCTGACAGGATGCGGGCGTTGCCGCTGCCGGACGTCTTGGACGCTCTGGGCTTCCAGCAGGACAAGGCGGAGCCTGACCGCTGGAAGGCTGACGGGTTCAACATCACCCTCGCCCAAGGACCGAAGCTGGGGAAGTGGTTCGACCACATCGCACAGCACGGGCGGGGCGGCGCTATCGACCTTGTGCAGCACACCACGGGGGCCGACTTTAAGGGCGCTTTGTCCTGGCTGGCCGATAGGTTCGGAGACGGCGCAACCGCCGCCGATCTTACGGCCCGTATGCGGGCAGAGGCCGTGCGCCAGGTCAAAGAGGCGAAGACCGAGCGGGAGCCGTTCACCGCCCCCTCCCCTGCCCCGGAGCATTGGCCGGGAGTGCGGAAATATCTGGTGGAGGATCGCGCCCTGCCCGCGCCCTACATCGACAAGTTGCACGGGCAGGGCGACTGCTACGCTGACGCCCGCCGCAACGCCGTCTTCATTTGCCGGGACGCCGAAGGCCGCGCCGTGGGCGCGGAGCTGAAGGGCACGATCCAGCGCAGCGACGGTAGCCGCTTCAGCGGCATGACGCCCGGATCGGCCAAGGACGCCGGAGGATTCCGCATCGGCAGCATCGCCAAGGCCGCAGTGATCTACCTTGTGGAATCGGCCATTGACGCGATCTCGCTGGCGAAGCTGCGCGCGACCGCCGGAGAGAAGGGCTTTACGATCATTTCGACCGCCGGCACCACGCCCAACCCCCGGACGTGGCTGGCCGGCATCGCGGACAAAGTGAAACGCGTCTGCGCTTTCGACAACGACCCCGTAGGCGACAAGGCGGCTGACGGGCTACGCCGACACCGGTTTGAGCGCCTCCGCCCCACCGGGAAAGACTGGAACGATGACCTGCGGGCTGCACGGGCCGCAGAGGGTGCGGGCGGAGGCACCAAGGCCGTGATGGACGCGCTGCGCCGCCCGGATGCCTCGCCGCCGCCAGAGACCACGCCCGAGGTTGATGACTCCCCCTCGCCCTCTTGATCCCTTTCTTTCCGGAGAGAGAGCAGGGGGGAGCGCGCGTCAGCGCGCGGGGGGCGGCACGCCCCCCGAATCACCCGCGTGAGCGGGTGTAGTGGCCTCTAACTCGACGGAAGGCGGGGGCGGATGCCCCGCCGGACAGAGAGTTAGAGGGAAAAATGACATATTGTTATTTTTCAATCAGTTATAGCAGGACCATGTTTCAGCATAGGTGAAACATGAATGTTTCAGCATAGGTGAAACATGGTGGAACAGATCGTTTCAGCTATGAAACGGATTTGTTTTTTCTTGAGACAGATATACCTATGAGTGAAATAGGCATGTTTCAGCACAGGAGGGGGCAGTGGGAGCCTTGAAGCTAAGGACGCCGCAAGAGCGTGAGCAGATGAGAGAAAGGCTTGCTGCGGGCCGTGACGAAGCGATCTCGGATGAAGAGCGCAGGCGGATGAACCGGGATTTCGTCCAGGTCTATCCCAAAGGATGGGCGCGGATGCGTGAGCTTCTGCGGGAGACTAAGAGTCAGGCGCCTCTTTTGCTCTACACCTTCATCGCCGAGAACATCGACGCAGATGGAGGGGTGCTGGTCGCAGATCAGGAGACGATCTGCGAAGCCATTGGCGTCAGCAGAACCACCCTCTGGAGAGCGATAGCGTTTCTGG
>NZ_CP067177.1 GCF_028553885.1 Paracoccus aestuarii | reverse complement strand
CAGCTTGAGGGCTTCGGCCCCCGGCGGGTTCTCGATGTAGACCCCCCGCGCCACCTCTGCAGGTAGCACGGATTTGGTGTCGTCATGGGCGCGATCAGAAGCAATTTGAGTGGTCTTGAGCATGGGGAGAAATTTAGGGGAGTTAAACTCCCCGTGTCAACATCCGCTATCGTCCCCATTTCTCCCTTTCCAGTCCCCATTTCTCCCTTTTCAGTCCCCATTTCTCCCTTTTAAAGACGCAAATAGCTGAAAAAAAAGCAATATTTCCGCCTGAACTATAGAACTATTAGAACAAGAAGGGGCTGACGCCCTTTTCTGATGAATTTTTGAGTGTTCTGGGGCCTCTCGAAGAGCCTTCCGGTGCTTGAAGAACAGCCAGGTCGGATACTCGGCACTTTGGCTCAACAGCACCAACACCTCCCCCGCCCCTACGGCCCTTTATGGTGAGAGCGGGGCGGGGCAGGTTCACCGCAAATCCCTGACTAAAGCGCTCGTCATGAGGCAAGAGAGGGAAGGGTTTGCTTTCCCGAAGCGACTGCTGTGACCGCTGTGTGTGAAGCACTGTTTTAGGGCTTGTGTGTGTGGCAGGAAATAGGATTTGAATACTTTACAGTTTTCAAACCGGATACTTCACACACATGCCCCGCAAGCGCTTCCGCCTTGATGCCCGCCAGCGCGAACAACTCCGAGACGCGATCAAGGCTGGAGAACGCCCGGTCGAAATCGCAAAGCGCTTCGATGTCAGCCGCCGCACAGTTTACGATTACAAGAAACGCCTGGAAGAAGCCGCGTTCTACAGCCGGAGCAAGGTTCTGACAGTTCGGTTGCACCCGAATGACTTGGATGCACTGGATGCACTGGCAGGCCGATTGGGGCGGTCCAGGGCGGACATTGCGCGGTCAGTGCTGCTACGGGCCGTGGACGTGTTTGAGCCGGACCCCATCGAGAGCGGGGAAATCAGCGCGCTGACGAGGCAGCTCATCCCTATCGGACAGAACCTCAACCAGCTGGTGCGGGCGCTGAATACGGCGAATGCCCGCAATGGCGTGGTGATCAAGCCCGAAGCCGAAGCTGTGCTGCTGGAGGTTGGACGGGAAGTCGAGGAGATGGCCCAAACAGCAAGGCGGCTGTTGTTGCGGCGGGCGCAGATCCAACGCACCCGCAACGCGGAGATATTCGAGGCTCTGGGAGCGCCTGAGGAGCCTGCAGAAGCGCCAGATGCCCCACAGGGGCAACAGGAGGCTCTGGGAGCGCCTGAGAGGCCCGTGCAAGCCTCCACACCTCGACGCGGTCGCTTGGCGGCTCTCTTGGGACTATAGGATCGAGAACAGGACGGCACTCAACCCTTTTGATGTGGTAACTTCAGCGCCCTTAGACGGCCAAGTCTAGAGGAAGGTCAGATATGTCCTTGAGGCGTTTTCCGTCCACCATCACGGCCAGCATGTCGGCAGCATCGTTCATACCCAAAGCGGCTACGGTGGCTTGTAGCTCGTAAAGGGCAAAGTGATACACGCAATCAATGTCCCCGGTGCCAAGGGCTATAGAAGCTAGGCGGCTGGGTGTCGGTTCGGCGGTGACTACGACAATATGCGGTAAGCGGCCTTTGCGGTTTCGGACTAGATTCAAGGCCTCTGAGCGGGCGTTCTGTGCTCTGTCGCTCCTGATCGTCCACTTGCATGAAATACTGGCATGTAACAGTGGAAGTCCGCCGTTTTGCTTTCGTAAGCTGGCAAGCGTGGTCACGCTGCTGTCCACCAGAAGCGCCGGGGCGTTGATAGCTGCGTCATCCTCGGTATCGCGGACCACGACGATATCCGGTGTGATGGTGTAGTCGCTGCCCAAGGCTGCAGCCAACTCTGCATCAGCCTTCGCGGCACGGTCGAGGGCTACCAAGTGCGCGTATTGCTCATAGCGGGCAATCTCTAGGCGATTGCGCCCGCTGACTTGGTGAATATCCCAGATCCCGGGACGTAAGTGACCAAGCTTGAGAAAGGTTTCACGCACGAATTTGGCGCAAATGCCTTCAAACTGGTTACCAGAGGTCTGGCCCGCGATACGCTCGCCAATGGTTTCAGCCTTAAGCAGGTCGGCTATGCCCTTGGCGATCGCCTTGCTGGTGGTGTTACTGCCGTCGGCATTGCTGACCACGCCGGCGGCATTGGTAGTCAATGTGGCTTCCAACAGGGCAGCATGAAATGCTTTGCGGGCTTCGAGAAATTCGGCTTCCTGCATCAGGCAACCTTGTAAATTTTCTTGACCGAAAGGGCCGCAGCAATCTGACGTGCTACGGCTGCGGCCACGGGTGGCGGGAAAGCGTTGCCGATTTGGCGATAGGTGGCAGTTTTGCGACCGGAAAACTGCCATTCGTCAGGAAAGCCCTGAATGCGCGCAGTCATGCGTGTGGTTAGGCGCGGCATACCCACGAAATCCTTGGCCGGGGCGTCGTCCCACAGGCCCATACCATCAACGCCCAGAGCGGCCCACGCGCGCTTTGCGCGTGTGGGACCAAGGTCTGGCCCACCGTGTTTTTTAGATCCGCCTACCAGCGTCGGGGCTATGGCGCTGGCTTGCTCGCGCCAGCGGGCAGCCCCGCGCCATTTGTGCGCTGCCATTAGGTCGTGCAGCAGCTCGCCCACAGTGGCAGGTGCATGTTGCTGTGGCTCCGGCCACACAAAACCATCAGCAAGATCTTTACGAATGCCTACAAACACCACGCGGGGGCGCAATTGCGATACGCCATAGTCCGAGGCATTGAGCAGTTTCCAACCAGGAACATAGCCCAGCTTTTTTAGCTGTCTTTCCACTTTGTTGCGGTAGTCATCAAAGACGGCATCCAGCAACCCGCGGACGTTTTCTAGCATCACAGCTTGCGGGCGGCATTCATCAACAAGGCGGATTGCTTCTGGAAATAGGTCGCGCTCGTCTTGTGCGCCAAGCTGTTTTCCCGCCTTGGAGAATGGAGGGCAAGGCACACCGCCAGCCACCAGATCAATGCCTTTGTATGGCTTGCCGTCGAAGCTTCGTAGGTCGCCTTCAACCACGTTCCATTCGGGTCGGTTAAGGCGCAGCGTAGCGCATGCAGCAGGCTCCAGCTCAATGAGCGCAGAATGATCGAATCCTGCCATCTCTAGACCAAGAGCTTGCCCACCGGCGCCCGCGCACATTTCTAGGGAATTGAGTCGTTTCATGGCGCTCTGCTTATGTGGTTTTCATGGTAGGCGCTGTCGGAATCGTTCGGCATCCCGGCACTTATCGTCTCCGCAGCCATGCCCACCATCCTGGTCTGTCTGTCAGCTTCTCGGCTAAGGCCTGCCAGCGATCTCGGTCGGCCTCAGCTGCATTGGCACGTGCCGTCTCTGCTGCAAGCCGTTCGCGCAGTTCTATGACAATTTCGGGGCTGTGCGCGGCGTGCAAAACATCAGGTGTGCGCACACTGTGCTGCTGCCACTGGGCAAGATCTTTAGCTGTGATCTTCCATTGATTGCGGTTGTCACGAATAGCCTGCAATTCATGGGATTTTATAGCGCGCATGATTGTCCAGCGCGACACACCAGAAGCTTTCGCAGCCTGTGCGGGTGACATGTGCATGTGGGTGTGCGCAAGCATCACACTCGGCCCACCTTGGCGCAGAAGGCCGTAAAAGCCTGCTCGATACCACCAGCGTCAAGCGCTATGCCCTTCGAAGCGCACCATGCACGAAATTTCTCGGCGATCAGGGTGTTGTCCATATTGCAGCCTGTGGCCTGCTTGAGAGCTTTCCAATGTTCATCAAATCCAATCCCGCCCGAGGCTGGGAAGGTGCGAGCGGGAGCTTCTGCCGTGCCGTTACGGCGAGCCTGACGGCCAACCTTGGGCCTATCCAGTTCCCGTTTGGCCTCACGCTTTCCTTCGAGGGGCTTTTCTTCCCAGGCGATGGATACGCTGGCCACGGTGCGGCCGATCTTGCGGGGCGTAGCCGTCAGCGTCAGGCGTGAAGTCTGATTGATCTCGGCAATCGCTGGCTTGAGGGCAAAACGGTTCATGTCGTTCCACCGCTCCATTTTCCCCTCTGGCACTCCCAGCACCGCGCGCAATTCGGTCACAGTGAAGGTCTTGCTGGCAACGTGATCGAGATTCACCAAGCTGGCGATATGCTGGAACAGCAGGATCGAATACTTGCTGGACAGGGCGAATACGGTCTGGCGGTCAAGGATTGCCCAGTGGCATGATTTCTCTGCCATCTCGCGGAAAGCGCCGCCGAACCACCATGCCACAAGCAGATCGTCGCTGACCTCATGGCGGTAATCCAGCTTGGCCCGGTCTAGAAACCCGCCAATGAGCTCGCATTGCGCCTCGGTGTCGTCGAACACGATCACCGCGCCCGCCAGTTCGATGAACAACTTGCGCAGCGTGGCGCGGGAATGGTTGCGCATCCCGTCGATTTTCTTGATGTCAGCCAGCCGCAATTCGTGGCGCACATCATCCGCCATGCGCCCGCCCGCCTTGCCGATCAGCAGGTGCAT
>NZ_CP067176.1 GCF_028553885.1 Paracoccus aestuarii | reverse complement strand
ATCCGGCCTCGAACTCCGCCCGCTTCCGCGCCTTGAAGCCGTCGAAGTCGAAGGGGCGCGGCTCCCCGGACTGCTCGCCCGCGATCAGGGCGTCCTGCAGGGCTTTGACCTTTGTCTCATGCTCTTCCAGCAGCCTCAGCCCCGCCCGGACCACGTCGCTGGCCGAGCCGTAGCGGCCGGCATCGACCTGGGCGCTGATGAAGCCCGTGAAATGCTCACCGAGCGAGACGGAGGTGGTGCGCGGCATGGGGATCTCCTGAGCCTGTTCTTATGTAGCACAAAGTAACACACTGCCGCTTTGGTGCAAGCGCGCTGGTGGCACCAGGCCGTCTCGATGCTCTAGGCCGGAACGTCGCCGTTCTTGGCCCCTAAACCGGTTCAGACCAGCTCAAGGCAGGGCGAAACAGGGGCGACGTATTCATTTTACATTTCCTGCCATGTTCGGCCCCTTTTTGCCTGCAAAGGCTCAGGTGCGGGACAGGGAGGGGAAGTGTAAAAGTTACGTTTGCATTTCTTGCCATCTGCACCCATCATCACCCTCTTGCCATCTGCACCCATCATCACCCTCTTGCTGATTCAGGAAGCGGCTTTCGAGACCAAGCGGGACGCCTTGGTCCCCCGCCTGCCCCGACCCTGCAGCCTGTTTGGGGAGAGCGGTCCGGGGCAATCTGCCGCTCCGCGAACCCTCGACGACATCGCCTGTCCCAAAGCAGGGGAGAAGAGGGTTTTCTGCCCGCCAAGGCAGATCCTAAGATTCTGAGTAGCGACTAGGCGTCCAGGGCCGATGAGATGGCTCTTGGAGGGGTGTTGCAGTTGCAGGATATGCGCAATGTTTACCAAAATTGCATTTTGGCCTCCGCGCTGTGTTTTGAGCCTCTCTCCAGGGCCCTTTTTTGGCAGTCGAACCGCCCAATTGGAGCGCATGCCGGGAAAGGCCCTGAGAGCTGCTCTGAGAGGCGGAGAGGGCGGATGGTGGCATCGGCAATAGGGATGGCCCTCACAAGCCCCTGAGAGCCCCTCAGAGGACGCACCAGCCCCTTTTCCTGTCCTGACCCGCGTCTGCAGTCCCCTAGCCGCTCCTGCGGCCTCTCTGCGCCTCTCAGGCTGATCGCCAGAGTTGGCCAGTTTCGAGGCTCAGATTTCACCAAATTTCACTCGAAGATGGGCGCAGCCCCTTCTTGTTCTTATAGTTCTATAGTTCAGTGAAAATTTATTTAATTATAACAATAACTTGACAGCATATAGGTTAGGTTTGGGGCCGGATAGGTTAGGTTTGGGGCCGGATAGGTTAGGTTTGGGGCCAAAATCGCTAGTTGACAGGTTAGTTATCCAATGAAAAATGCTAACCATGGGAAAGACACTCGACGTTGCCCGCGACCGGGCCTTTGACCAAACCAAAACCGTGTTGCCCGCAGAGGTGGCCCGCGGCACCTACATGCAGAATGCTCCCAGCCTTCAGGCACTGAAGCTGATGCATCTGATGATCGGCACAGCGGGCGGGCGCATGGCGGATGAGGTCCAGCACCAAATCCGGCTCTCAGACATCCGCAAGATCGACGGCATGAGAAACCATGACCGTGCCAGCCTCACGCCTCTGTTCGGGGAACTGGCCGCTGTGGTTCTGACCCATGACGATCCCGAGAAGATGGTCGTGACCATCGGTGGCCTGCTGGACGAGGCCAAAATTGACTACCGCGACGAAGCCGGTGGCGATCTGCTGGTGTCATGGTGGTTCCGCCGCACCTTCCGCAGCATGGCAGCAGAATCGAACCACTGGGCGATCCTCGATCGCCAGACCGTGTTTCACCTCGGCAGCAAGTACTCCGTGCTGCTGTTCCAACATATTTCTAGCCTTGTGAAGCTGGACCGGATCGAAGCCAAGACCTTCACCGTGCCAGAACTCCGGGCCGTGCTCGGCGTCACTGCTGGGAAGCTAGATCGGTTTGCGAACCTGAAAGCATGGGCGCTCTCCCCCGCTATTGCCGAGATCAACCAGCTTTCGCGACTGACCTTGACGGCCACGCCGAACAAGATCGGGCGCACGGTGGCCAGCGTCACCATCGGCTGGAAAGTGAAGAACGATCCGACCCCGGCAAAACGGGAGTTACAGGGCCACAGTGCAGGCCGGAAGGCGCGACGTGACGGATCAGCTGAGGCTGTGGCAGTGGCCTTTCCCATTACGGGCGGGATTGCCTACTCGGAACGATGGCTGGACATCAAGCAGACTGCGGGCTGCAACGCTGACAACCAGAAGATCGCATCGGACTTCCGGCGCTTCTTGGCGGATCGCGGCATTGCGCGTGACGCCCTAAACATCGAGCAACTGTTCGAGGACTTCTGCCGAAAAATTGGCAAGATTTGACACTAGATCAGGCTGGGTTCAGCACAGCAGCAGTTCCAAGCGAAGATGAACCGTGTCAGCCTTGCGCAAGAGTGCAAAAGCAAAGGAACGCAAGGGTTATGCAATATACGGCGGGGCAGGCTGCGAAAGCGACTGGAAAGAACGTCGCTACCATCACTCGTGCCATAAAATCAGGGAAGGTATCGGCTGAAAAGGATGCATCAGGTTCCTGGAGGATCGACGCATCTGAGTTGCATCGTGTTTTCCCCTTGCGCGAGCAAGACTTGCGCAAGCCCCAAATGCAAACTGACGCAAGTCCTTTGCAAGAGCAAATCGAGAGCCAAGCAGCTGGTCTAGAGCAGGAGTTGGCTACATTGCGTGAACGGGTAGCGGCTCAACTTGAACTCTTAGAAGAGCGCGCTGGTCAGATTTCAGATTTGAGAGAAGACCGAGACCGCTGGCGCCAGCAGGCTACAAACCTATTAACCGATCCACGCAATAACCCAAAACCAGAACACCCCCCAAAAAGCAAGTGGTGGAAAATTAGAAGAAGCCGCAGTGAATAGTTGAATGAATTTTCAAATTCACCAGTTTTTTATGACAATATTATCTGCTGCCATCTCTGAAAGCTCAAATAAAACATCGTCCAAATTTCCAATATTTGTAAAATCGACTTTTGAGTGATTTTTAATATTTGGAGTTGGAGCATCGTAAACATCTAGATTGCTATGCACCGCGTGAAACTCCTGCTGAGTAATAGCGGAAACCCCAATACTGTCAGCGCTTCTATTTGAAATTTTATTATAGTTATCTTGCTCTTCAGTCGCCATCTCCCCCATAGGCCTATTTCTATAATCCACAGCTCTAGCGAGAGACACAAAGCCTCGATCGCACGCTCGCGGTCTGAACAGTTCCTCAGAAATAATTCCGTTATCTACGTGATGTTCTAATATTTGTCTAAACTGCGGTTCAAGGTGATCTGCTATTTTATTCATCAGTTAGTTCCCTGAGAAACTCGCCAATACTTCTATCGGCTTTTGCTTCACGCATTGCAGCTGGAACAATCAATGCATCTCCGTTCTCGCTAATTTTCACAGAAGCTCTGACAGATTTTGAACGTATTTCCATCGATAGCCCGCCTGGTTCAGTAAGAAAGACTCCAAGATTTTCGGAGATGCCAGGTGCTTCTTTCAGTATTGATATAGCTGTTTTTCTAGCGGCGGCGGTTAAGTTGTTTCCTTGAGGCTCCTCGTCTTCAGGGAGGGTGAGCCATCCAGACTTTATTTTAGTGATTTCGTCAATTCTATCAAACACTTTCAGGCACGCACTGATGCGATCTATGGAAATATCAGGTAGCCGCTCAAACCTATAGACAGTATCCTTGTCTATTCTTGAGATTTCTTTTAACTCAACCTTAATTGGCATATTTATAAGGCGATCGACCATTTCATCATTGGTTTTCGGCTGAACAATGGCAGGAGCAGCAATTGTTAAGAAAACAACTTTTCCATTTGGCTTGGCGGTAATTTTAAGCATGGTTTTTTCGGGGTTAGAAAAATCTATTCCCGTCACTTCTGCCGAGGTCGGGACCAATCTTTCACGCGCTGTCCGCGCATAATTACGCAGAACGTTCATTTTATTGTAGTCTATTCCAATTCTTTTGTCGGTTCTGGGAGAAATTATAGCTTCTTCGCCTTCACGAATGTTTTTCGTAAAGTTAGCCAGTTTTTTGGCAATTTTTAATGGTATGTAGTGGTCATCTGGAATGTCTCCACGAAAATTTAGCATTTCATAGATTTTCGTAAATGCCTGATCCATTAGAGCATCTCTGCCAGCACCCTCAACTCCTTCTAGAAGGGGGGCCACATTTTCAGCCGTGGCAAAGTCGACCGCTACCTCACAACAACCTTCTAACAACTGAGTAGCAGATAGCTCTAAGTATTGCCTAAATCGTCCGCCTGTTTTTACTCCAGGGGCTTTTTCTTTAATTATTTGTTCGCAGATATCTAAAAGAAGTGCATGAAGGTGAGCCACATCAGAAAGCACAGCAATAGGAGATTTACCCCCCTTGAACCTATCTCCTTCATATTTCACTAGGATATTATTATGCATTGTTTCATCTTATAAAAAATTATGGCCGCTAATATAAAGCCATAAACTTGACCTTGTCGTGCTGTGAGTAGCTGCGCTCTTTTTTTATTCAGTAAGCTATTTGTCAGGATCTGTGTAGGGCAGTTTTCCTACAACCCTCCGTTGATCCCACCCTTCCCCAAGAGTCGCCGCATAAAACCGGTTACGGGCGGAATGGCACCCAGGGGTTGAGCTAGGAAGCATCCTGAAGGCGGCTTATAACCGTTAGGAATCTGTCTTTGACTGTGACAGAACATAACCTGCAACTGTACCAAGAAGAGCGGCAAGCGTTTCAGCTTTGAATTCTGCTACCGTAACAGATACTATCAACAGCGTCGGTAAAAATAATATTAGCCCAAGAGCCTTTAGTGAGTTTGCCCCAAAGCCTTGGTTCAGCTCCTTGAGTCGACGGAAGGTAAAATACAATCCCACCATCATAATGGCGGCTGAAACTAATACTACTAGTACAGTGATTGTTCCGTCGGGAAAGACGAACCTATTTCCCATAGCACCCTCCTAAAGTTAATGGGCCATCTTACTTCTAGATTTTGTGTGCATTCTCCGCAATCGAACGTAGATAAAGTTAAAAGCCCGTTGCGTACTTCACGCAATACACTTTACGCAAGTTGAGGCTACAATGCTCAAAAACAAGCCTGCTACGGAGCATGGCAAGTTCGGTCAGAGGTGGCGGTCGGCATCCATGCGATTGTGCAGGACCCGGATGACATCCAGACGGTCGCCCCGATTTCGATAATAGATCACATGCGATCCGGTCGAGAGCCGCAGGTATCCGGGGCGCACATCGACGGGGCGCCCCTGCTTGCGGTCATGGGCCAGGGCCAGACAGGCATCGCGGATCTCGTCGATGTACCGGTCGGCCTGGTCCGGTCCCCAGGTCTCCGCGCTATAATCCCAGATGCCGTCGATATCCGCCTCTGCCGCTGGCGAGAAGGCGAGGGGTTTC
>NZ_CP067175.1 GCF_028553885.1 Paracoccus aestuarii | reverse complement strand
CCCTCGCCTCGACAGTTGTCTGGTGGACAACTTAAGTTGTCTGACAGACAACTGTCAATTTCTGAATTTTCCAGCACAGCAAAGCTAAAACGGCGAAAATGCACCAGCGTATCCATATATCCTAAGAATCTAGGAAGCACCGATGCACCCAAACTGCCCCATTGAGCATGTCGCATGGGGCGGAATGTGCTGGGGAAAGGGGAAGTGCAAAAGGCTGCGTTACGCGGCCAACGCAGCGCGGGTGGCAGCAAGGTGGGTTGGAGAGGACCGGCAAAGGCCAAGAACAGGCCTCAGGGCGTCCCAGAAGCGCGCTGAGGGGCTATTCGGCGGCGATCAGGGTGGGGACACCCGAGACGTCCACTTCTCGTGTGGCGTGCCATGCGTCGTAGGCCCCCTGCATTCTGATCCAGACCAGCGGGGCATTACCAAACAATTTGGCGAGGCGCACGGCGACCTCGGGGCTGACGGGCTTGCGCTCAGCCAGGACGTCGTGGAGGTGTTGGCGCGAGATGCCGAGCATCCGGGCGATCTCGGCCTTGGGCTTGCCGGTAGCGGGGATCACGTCCTCGCGCAGCAATTCGCCCGGATGCGTCGGGCAGCGGTCGGGGTTGCGGCTCATCCTCGCCTCCTCAGTGGTATTGCTCGAAGTCCAGCACATGAGCGTCGCCGTCACGGAACTCGAAGGTAATGCACCACGGGCCGTTCACATGGACCGTGTAGCGGGTCGGTGTGTGGCCTCGCAGCGCGTGGAAGTCGAAGCCAGGCAGATTCATGTCCTCGGGCACCGTGGCAGCGTCGAGGACATCCAGACGACGCAGGATGCGGCCGTGCATTCGCGCATCGAGCCTCGATTTCCCCGTTTCCCAGAGGGCCTTCAGCTGCTTGTTCGCAAAGGTCTTGATCATAGGTATGTGTAAGCTGATAGCTTACAAGTGTAAACCAAGTCAGAACAGACCCAACTGCTGCGGGCGTAGCCAATAACCCCGCCGTTTCTTTGCTGTCTCCACTTCCAAGAGCGCCTGCGTGGCCTCCTCCTGGGAGGGAAAATAGATGCGGCGAACCTGTCCGGCCTGCCCGATTCGCCCCCATTCCCGCTCAAAGGTCCATCCCCCGAAGAGATCGGGAAGAACCATGAGACTGTGGAAGCGGGCCAGGTTCTTCGTCGGATCGCGCTTTTCAAGATAGCTCTGCATCGTGGTCCGCGCGTCCATCCGGCATTGTTTCCCGGTTTGGATTGTGCCGATCATTACCCTTGTAAGCAACACTATCGCAAGCATACTCTTGTCCGGACACTGCGTGTCCGTCCTTCGCGCTTGTGAGGGGGCCAGTGGCCCCCTTCAATCCCCCGTTCCGGCAAGCCGAAAGGGGCCTGCCCCTGAACCCCGGCAAGGGCATCGCCCCTGCACCCCAGAAGAGGTCTTTGCCATGAGGATCGAGATCCGCACCACACCGGAGGAAAAGCGGCGTTGGCAGGAGATTGCTGAGAATAAGGGGGTGTCACTCTCGGAACTGGTGCGCTCTGCCCTCGGGGGGCAGCGCCTGCGGAAGCGGCGGGAGCCTCCAAGGGTCGATCCCGATTTGCTGCGGGAACTGGCGCGGATGGGGAATAACCTCAACCAGCTGGCCCGCGCCACGAACCGTCGGCAGCCCGTGCCGGCTGCGGCGCTCTTGGTGCGGCTGATCGAGATCGACCGGGAATTGTCCGCCTTGCGGGCGGCGCATGAGCGGCCCGCCGATGCTGATTAAGTTCACGGGCGGGGGCCGCGGCGGCGGAGCCGAGATTGCGGACTACCTGACCGCCGCAGACCGTGAGGGGCGCGACCATGCACCGCCCGAGGTGGTGCGGGGCAATATGGAGCGGACCCGCGACCTGATCGACAGCATCGACCGCAAGTGGAGCTACACCCACGGCGTTCTGTCCTTTGCCCTGGAGGATGCGCCGACCCATGACCAGCAGCAGGAGGCCATGGACGCCTTCGAGCGTCTGGCCTTCGCGGGCATGGACCCCGAGCAATACGACATCACGTGGGTGCGCCATCAGCACACCGAGGGCGGGCGGGTGGAGCTGCACTTTGTGACGCCTCGGATGGAGTTGACCACCGGCAAGGCGCTGAACGTGGCGCCCCCGGGCTGGGAACGGTCTTACGCGCCGCTCAGGGACGCGCTGAACTGGTCCCAAGGCTGGGCGCGGCCCGACGATCCGGACAGGGCTACCGAGCTTCACAGAGCCCCGGAGAGGGCCGACGAGAGCTTCCGGCTCCGGGAGGGCCGGGAAGGCATCCATGCCTATCTGACGGCGCTTGTGGAGGCTGAGAGGGTCACGGATCGCAAGAGTATGGTTCTGGCCCTGCAAGAGGCCGGATTGCAGGTGCCCCGGCAGGGCAAGGACTACCTGACCGTCCATGACCCGGAGAGCGGCGAGAAATTCCGCATGAAGGGCAGGATCTACGAAAAGGAATGGACCCATGACCGAGAGCTTGACCGCGCGGTTGCAACAGCGGCTGTCCAGCCAGTCGGCCGAGATCGAGGCATTGACCTCGGCCGAGCTGACGCGGCTCGCGAGCAGCTTGAGGCAACAATCCGAAGCCGCGCTACGCACCATGCACAACGATATCCAAGGCACGAGCCTGATGATGGCCGACGAGTTGGAGATCGTGCGCTTGACCGCGCGCTGGTGGTGGGTGGCGCTGATCGTGACGTGGCTGGTGATCGCGGGCTTGTCAGTTTGGCACTGGATGGATCCCGCGTCGGACCCGTTTCCGATCTTCAAGAGCGGGGGACAGAGCTACCTGATGCTGCCGGACGGGACAGAGCCCATGATCTGCCAAGGCGAGCAGCCGTTTCTGTGCCTCAAACTGCCGAATGGGATGTGAGCCATGAACCAACTAACCCCCTTCGAGCGGGCTTTGCTCGCACAGTTCGAGACATTGGTCAGCACCTCCGAGACCTCGCTCGAAGCGTCAGAAGCCACGTCGAAGCAGTTGCGGACCTTGTCCGAGACCGTGCGAAAGCGCCTGGACTTGATCGAGCGGAGGCAAAGCGAGATCGAGCGTTTTCAGACGCAGTTGCTTCAGTCCTTAAGCACTCAAACCAAGCAAACTATGAGCTTGGTGCAGCAGGTGAACGCGTTGCTGGAAGAAGAGTGACTCTGATTGACGAACGCAAGGCGCACGAACGGGAGCAGGAGTGGGAAGCACGGCGAGAGCGTGACAGCGGCCACGATTACGGACTTTAGGCTAATGACGTTAGGCAGAAAACTCTCATTAACGATCAGAACTTTGCTCTTCATCTCGACGACGCTTTTCCTCCCAAGCTTGACGCTTAATATTATTTGATTTGTTATGCCATTCTTCGCTGATCCGGGCAAAATATCTTCCAGCAAAGAACATGACCGGCCAGGACAAAATGGCAGCAGCGGGCAATGGGAAACCTATAGTAATAAGTGAAACAATTACCACACCTGCAACCCATATACCGTTTCCTATACTGGCAGAGAATTCTACGAAACTAGTTAGCCAATTAGGCCACCCATAAGAAATAAAGGGGGCAAGCAAGATGCCGAAGCCAACGATGATGAATGGCAGGAAGAAAAATATATCTATAATCACAACTGGTTGCTCATTTTTTCCAAGCTTAGTTCATAGAGGGTAAAAGGTTGCATATCTTCCACCATAGGAGAAAAAAATGTTGAAGTATACAGATGAAGAAAAACAAGAGGTTATAGATTATTATCTGTGGCAATCTCCTGAGGGTACCGAGGTGAAATTTGCCCAAAAAGTGTATGCAGAATCAGTTATTGGCCATACGCACACGGTTTGGGACATTCATGCAAGCGACGGCCGATGGTGGGTCATAACTAACCCCACGAATCTATACTCGCAGGACCAATTTCCGAACATGGACTTGGCAATCACTTTTCACATGGGGCTCTGCCTGCGGATACCTCGCAACGATATCAAGCAACCGGACGTCGAAAAAGTTAGACCTTTTACTGACGTTCTTCAATCAATTGCAGATTGCGAGGCTGCGCTTGGACAAGCGAATGATGCTGGGGCATTTCGGGCTATCGGCGTCCGGTGCCGTGAAAACCTACTCGCCTTTGTTCACGCAGCACAGGATGCTTACGAATGGCCGGAGCAGGACAGGCCCCAACGCTCAAATTTCAAAGGCTGGGTTGATTGGATTTTTGACACCTTCCTTGGCGGAGCTGATAACCGTGAGCGACGCCGACTCATTAAGACGACGCTCAAAGAGGCTTGGGACTATGTAAACTGGCTGACGCATTCACAGTCAGGAAAGTGGATGGATGCCGAAGTTGCGACTACTGCGGTTTCTCATGCTATTGGAATGGCAACGTCTACTTGTGTGCGGCATCTGCGAGGTGTTCCGGATCAATGTCCAGAGTGCGAGTCTCACCGTCTCTTCCCAGAAGAGGGGATAGATGCGGAAAACCCTGAAATAATCTTCGAACGACCGATATGCTCCGAATGCGGATGGGTCGGAGAACCGGTGCCTGTAGGCGAGCGATCTGAAGAAGAAATTGCGCAATTTATTACGCGTGAGGGGGAGAACTTGGACGCGTGTGGGATCATGCAGACGCCACTCATAGAGATCATGGGGCGACAAGATAAATAAACTAGGGCTAGACTAATTTATCTTCCGAGAAGGCGTTGAAGAAAGCTGCGGGGTTCCTTGGGTCTCTTATCTTCCAAGAGCGCCTGCTGACGCTCAGCCAACGTGCGCCAATGATCGGCGTTGGCTTCGGCCTTGCCCAGCATCTCGCGGAGCAACTCTATCTCACGTTTCAAGGCGGGATCAGCCGGTTCGGGCTGGTTCTCAGAGGTGGTCGGTTGCGGTCCCGGAGACTGGTCGGGCGACCGGTTCTGAGACTGAAACGGAAAAGCCCGGTGCAGTTCTGCCGGGTCTATGGCGTAGCGTCCTCGATCATCCTTTGGCGCGCTCATGCGCCCACTACGAATGGCATCGAGCAGGGTCGATTTAGAGCGACTGCAAATCTTAGCCGCCTGATTCAGCGTCAGTGCCACAGGTGGTTCCCTTGGGTGGTCGGAGCCGGTCGGTCTTGGTTCTGGGGGCCGGTCCCGGACTGGTCGGCTGCTACTCGGGCGTCTGTTCAGACTTCCCGCCGTCGATCACGTCGAGCTTGTAGCGTTCGACGGCTTGCGCATGGTTATGCACGTTGCCCCGGAAAGCCCCTTCCGGCGTCACGGTGATGATCTTGACCCGCCCACGCTTCACACGCCGGATCGCCCCTACTTGCTCCAGAAGGTCCAGAGCGCGAGCCATCTGTGCCTTATCTGTCCGCATCACTTCACACAGGTCAGCGGCGGTCTTGGTGCACTCATAGGACTGCCAACCCAGATTGCGTGTGATCTGCCAGAGCACCGCCTGCGCATGGAAGGCCTGCGCTGTAGTTTTTGCCGCCGCGAACAGGCGTTCCGTCACGGCGTCCTGATACTGGAATGCAATGGACACGTTGCCCCCTCCGAAGAAGTCGAACTCAAGCTGATTGCTGGCGGAGAGTTCCTTGGCCGCCAGAGCGGCTTCCCGCGCCATAGCAGCTCGCTCGGGGCTGCTTTCCCGCAAGGCCTGCTGATCTAGCAGGAGCGCCGCCTGGTCATAGGCACCGCGCTTGTGCAGGGCGCGGGCCGTCAGATCGGCGGGAGGGTTCGGGTTGGTGCGCTGGCGCTGTTCTGCGACCCCGACAATGACGCCGATGGACTGCACGGGTGCGCCGGTCCTACGCTGCGCCAGCTGCGTGACCTTTGCGGCCTCGATATCTTCCGCAGATACCCCCATGCGCCGCAGTTCGTGAAGTGAAATCCTACCCAT
>NZ_CP067174.1 GCF_028553885.1 Paracoccus aestuarii | reverse complement strand
ATCCTGCAGAGGCCAAGATTGCGGCGATGGGTCTTGAGGCTGATGCCATTGCCTTTGCGGGCGGAGACGGGGTGCCGCTTCAGAAGCCTGATCCAGGCGGATTACAGCACCTGATGGAAAAAACCGATGCATTGCCGGAAGAAACCGTTCTGGTCGGTGATCGACAGGACCGGGACGGAGAGGCAGGGCGCCGGGCAGGCATCGATGTGCTTATCCGTTCTGACAAACGCACCGGTCCGGACACGTTCCAATCCTTTGCGTCACTTCTCAAGCTTTGGGGCAAGCCAGAGTGACTGCCTTCTTTCGCCGTGCCCGTCGCTCGGATGCCCTATCAGGCCGGTTCACCCGCTATCTCATTGTTGGCGGTTCAGCGGCCATCATTGACCTTGGAGGGTTTGTTCTTTTTCTGCAGGGTGGCTTTTCCACCATGGCCGCAGCGGCATCCGGCTTTGCCATTGCCGCCGTCTATAACTTCGCCCTGTCGTCTACTGTAGTTTTCCAGGTTGCGCCCACGTGGCGACGACTTGTCATGTTCATGGCATTTGCTGCAGTAGGCTTGGTGGTCAATACAGGCGTCACAAGTCTGGCAGCCATATTTACGCCCGATGTGATAGCCAAAATTATCGGGATCCTGATAACCTTTGGCGTCAATTTCTGGATGAACAACTCTGTTGTGTTTCGAGCACCTAGAACTTCATCAGAACGCTGAATTAAGGGTACATACCGGAGCCGAGACAGGCGGTGATATCAACTGGGGGTCGTCGACCTGGCAGTATTTGATCAGACAAAATTGGGTAATCGCTGCATCCACTTTTGATCCTGTCGCGTAACCGCTGAGTAACCAGTTGTAGCCGTCAGAGACCCTCCGTCTCTGGCGGCTTTTTGGTGTCAACGATCAGGACCGATCGCCGCCGAATTCCGAGAACGCATCGCGGACGCGTTGCGCCTCAGCGGCGTCGTCTACGTTAACCAATACCCTGATCCGGTCGTTAAGTGCTGCGTCCTTACGTTCAGAGGGACTTGGAGAGTCGGAGGCATTGTCCCCTCCGGACGTGTCCTCTCCTGCGCTGTTCAACGCGCCATCTGCAACAATCTCGATGGCTTTTCGGTCTAGGTCGAACTCTTGCACCAACTGCTCGATGCTCATTTCCGCCTCGCGCCGCGTTTCGAAGGTCGCTTCAAGAAGTGCCATATTCGCCTCATTGTGATGGGTTCAGGCTGCTGATGGCTAGCCCGTCATAGCCATACACAACGTGTCCGGCTGACTCATGGGTCCAGCGATTCAATCTTGGGGATGCTGTTCGAGCTGCTGGGCCTGCTCCGCGACAGGTGGCGGGAGTGAAGGAAGGAAAGAGTGGCAAGAAATGGAGCCGTAATTTTTTACACTCTCCACGCGCTTCCGATCCCCGGCCCGCAGCGCCCTCGCAAGGCTGGCCAGGGCCGGGGATCGAGCCGCCGCAGGCGGCTTCTCTTGCCCTGGGCGCGACGTTTGACCCATTTGAAAAAATGTGCCCTTCCCCCCAAGGGGGCGAACGGATAATTTGGACGCAGGCCAAATTGTCTAGTGAGTGCACATTTTTTTTAAATGGGGGCGCGACGTGTCGGATGTGGTGACAGAGTTCAGCGACGACAAGCGGGTGCGGCAGGGGTCGCGGCCTCCCAAGAGCTTCGCCATCCTTCGCGTCGGCAAGATCAAGACCAAGGGGCATCTGGGCGCAGCCCTTGGCCACAACTTCCGTGAACGCGACACCCCGAATGCGGATCTGGACCGCAAAGGCGACAACCTGGTCCTGAAGGGCCCCGGCACCGGCAAGGGGGTCATGGAGGCTTGGGACGACCGTGCCCCCGAGAAAGTCCGCAAGAACGCTGTCCACGCCCTGGAATACTTCGTCGGCGGATCGCCCGAGAAGATCCATGCCATGAGCCGCGAGGACCAGGACGCCTATTTCCGGCGCGCGCTGGACTGGCTCGAGAAGCGCCACGGAGCCGAGAACGTCCTTTCGGCCGTGATCCATCGCGACGAGACCACCCCGCACATGCAGGCGCTGGTGATCCCCCTCGATGAGCGTGGGAAGCTCAACGCCCGCGAGCTGGTCGGCGGCAAGGCCAAGCTCAGCCAGATGCAGACCGAGTTCGCCCGTGAGATCGGCCAGCCCTTCGGGTTTGAGCGGGGGCAGGAACGCAGCCGCGCCACCCATCAGACCATCAAAGAATACTACGGGCGGGCCAACACCCCCGTAGAGGTCGATTTCAGCCTCCCAGAGCGCCGTAGAGGCGCTGTGATGGGTCTGGGCCGGGAGAGGGAGGGGGAATGGCGGGAAAGGGCCTCAGAGGCCGTCTCAGAGCGTCTGAAGCACCAGGCGGTGCATCTGGGTGAGACGGCCCGAACCCTGCACCGCGAGCTGGACGCGACCGAGGCAGCTCTGGGGCAGACCCAGGACGAGCTGGCGCGGGAACGGACCCTTGCCGACGCAGCCAGCAAGCTGACGCTGGCGGCACTGATGCCGGCCAAGGAGACCTTGGCCGAAGAAACGGAAAACCTGCGCAAGATGGCAGCCTTCTACAACCACTACGCCCCGCAGTTCTCGGAGATGCAGACCAACGCCATCACGCTCGCCTTTGACCACGCCGGTATTGCGGTTCTTGAGCTGTCCGATGGCGATTACGCCCTTCCCGAGCGGGATCTGGAGACCTTGGGCGAAGACCGCGTGGGGGATGCCGATCGCCAGGGCATGGACAGGATGCTGGCCGGGCTGCACCAGGCGGAACGCTCTCGCCAGAACGCGGCCGATGCCAGGCAGGACATGGCCGACCGCAAGACGCGTGCCCAGGAACGGGGTCAGGACAGTGGGTCGGACTGGGGCTGATCCTTCACAAGCAAGTCCTCCCCGTGCCGTCAGAGCAGCGGTTCAGGGGGTTTGAGGCGACTGTGCTGTCGAGTGTAAAACTCACACTTCCATTTCTTGCCACTCTGACAGCCGAGGGCGGACTGTAGGGGCGGACTGTAGCAGGAAATGCCATTTGGCAGCGTTACACTTTCCGCCCCTCATCTGGCCCTGACGATAGCAGGCGAAGAACAGCGACGTTGAAGCACTGCCTTTGCCGCTTGCCCTTCACAGGAAAATCCTGCTGTGCCCGTTAGCGCCGTGCTTCGAGGAGGTTTCCCCTCCCCCGGATCCCCACCCGCCGCGCGCGCACCCGCACGCGGAGTCGTCCACTCGGCCCACAAGGGGCCTCGCGTCCGACGGCATTCAAAAACTACACAGCCCGTCCCTCGGGCGGGGGGTCGCCAGCTCCCTGGCGGGCGCTCCCCCCCGGCGCGCAAGCGCGCCCGGACTGTGCATTTTTTGCCTGCCTTAAGATCATTAGAAGGCGAAAAAATAAGTCATTGTTTTTAAATTATATTAAGAGGGGGGTAGACATCTCTAGGATGTCTACCCCTAGACATCCCTAGAGATGTCCACCCCTAGACATCTCTATGTCAGTTTTTGACAAAGCGGTGTTGACTTCAAACTTATTGATGTGCCTTTCTGCTGTCAGAAACTGACAAAAATCACTAAGGATGGAGCATGAGCAAAGGCCAGCTTTCGACTGTGAGCGAACCTAAAGGGACTTGGGTTCAGACAGAGCGTGCAGCTCATGAAGCATGGGCGAACCTGATGCGAGAAAGTCCTAATGCGGCGATGCTGATGCACCTTCTTGTTGCCCGTGTCGGCGATCAGAACGCAGTTGTGGCATCGCAAAAGGTTCTGGCTACGCTCATGGGCCGGCATATCAATACTGTTAAAAATGCCCTTCGCGTCTTGAAGGATAAGAACTGGATCGAGGTCAGACAGATTGGAGATCGTGGCACAGTCAACGCTTACATCATCAACGATCGTATCGCTTGGACCGGCCCTAGGGATGGGATCAGATATAGCTTGTTCTCTGCCCGCGTCCTGCTTTCTGACGAAGAGCAGCCTGATCGCGAGAGCCTAGATAACCAGGAGCCCCTTCGGCGTATTCCTTCGCTCTATGCTGGTGAAAGACAGCTGCCTTCCGGGGACGGCCTCCCGCCCGTGTCGCAGCCCATGTTTGCCGGCATGGAACCGGATCTCCCTGCAACTGGGCACCAGGAGTGATGCCCAGTGCGCATGCCCACTCTTCTGCCCACCTCCCTGCCCATGTCACCCACTCAAGCTGCCCAAGCTACAGGGACCAGCCGCCGGACAGTCATGCGCGCGATAGAGGCACAGGAATTATTAGCTTTTAGAGACAACCGGAACCACTGGAAGATTACACCTCAAGCCATTGAGATGTGGGCATCTGCCCAGTGTGCGCCCACTGGGCAGATGCCCACCCTCGCCCACTCAGAGCAGCCTGACGCCCATCCTATGCCTATCCTTGATGCAGGAGCAGAACTTCAAGCTGAGCGAGAAGCCAGGCGGCAGGCTGAGGTGGAAGCAGGACAGCTGCGGGGAAAACTGGCGGCGACAGAAGCAGAGCGCGACCGCTTGCATAGCCTTGTCGAGCGTCTGACCACACCTCAGGCCAAACGACACAGATGGTGGCCGTTTTAGCGGCTTCCTATTTCCAGCATCCTTGAACGGCTTCAAGGTTTCCGTATATACATTAAATGTATGCTGATGATCACTTGGGACGCGCCGAAGCGGCAGAGTAACCTTGCCAAGCACGGCTTAGACTTTGCCGATCTAGACGAAGCCTTCTTTCTGGCCTCCGTCGTGGTTCCAGCGAAAGCAGGCCGGCACATGGCAATCGGTCGCCTCGCAGATGGGACTGTGGCTGTGGTCTTTGCAGCCTTGGGCACCGAGGGGGTTTCGGTGATCTCGATGCGCCCTGCCAGCGCCAAGGAGAGGAGCCTGCTATGAGCCGACAGCACCTGACCGAAGAACAGATCCAGCGCATGATTGCCAGCGATCCCGAGGCACCGGAAGCGACGGCGGACCAGCTCGCCCAGGCTCGGCCCTTCACCGAGGCCTTCCCAGCCCTGTCCGACGCTATGCGCCGCAACATGGGCGGGCGCCCCAAGGCCGAGAACCCAAAGGTAGCTGTCTCGCTTCGCCTGGATCAGGACGTGGTGGCCCGGTTCAAGGAAAGCGGTCCAGGCTGGCAGACCCGGATGAACCGCGCCTTGCGCGAAGCAGCTGGGCTCTGAGCCACGGCAGTTCCTTTGACTGCCTGATCCGATCTGTTCATTACGAGAAATTCATTGAGCATCTATAACCCCTTGCGGGACCGCCTCTCATCCCTTCGCGTCACAGCTGTGAGGATGAAGTTCGCGGACATTGAAGAGATCATCGGTCGCGAACTGCCGCCGAGCGCCCGAAAGTATCCGGCATGGTGGGGAAACAACGACCAGGGCGGGAAGAGGCATTCTGTTGCTTGGCTGCATGCGGGATGGCACGCGGAAGATCTTGCGCTGGAGATGGAAGAAGTCAGCTTCATACGGAAGAGTAAGCCAACTGCGCCTGTGATCTTTAGTGCCGCAATTCAAACAACGCTGTCTGCGGAGTGGGTTGTTGCCGGGAAAGTAACCCTTTCGCAGGAGCGGGTACTGACCTTCCCAGAGGCGCCCTCCGAAGCGGGCATCTACCGCTTCCGTTTCTTAGGAAGAGAAGGGCATCGCTGCTATATCGGAGAGAGCGCCCACTTACGCAGACGCTTCGGCTTCTACCGGCGTCCTGGCTCTACGCAAGCGACGAACTTGCGCATAAACGCGCTGATGATCGAGCATCTCTCGGACGGTGGCAGCATTGAAGTGGATACCATCACCGAGATCGGCGCGCTGAAGCAAAGCGCTTCCGACAGGGAAGCGAGCCTCAGCGACAAGGCGGTGAGGAGGCTCTTTGAGCAGGCCGCGATAGTGACCGACGACGGCACCGAAATAGAGTCCTTAAATCGCTAATCAGCACGTCTGCCTTGCTCAACGAACCGCCCCTCCTCTCAACCTCCAGCAGCATCATCTTGGGTAATGGGTGTTATGCGGCGCGCCAGGGGGAGGGGTGGGGATCAGCCGGGGGTTGTGGGGCGGAAGGGGCCTCGCCAGATAACTGCGGCAGTCGTGCATCTACTTTCGGGTCTGCTGCGTCATCGTTTGAGAACCAGTCGTGGCTTCTAAAGACACATGGTTTTGGCGGGTCTGATACCGCATCCACACACTTGGTGTCCGAACAGCGAAAAAACATAAATTTCGTTGCCCCCTATAGCCTATGAGGGTTACGGACCGTAACCATACCCCTGTGACGAGCAAGATCCTGTATGGTTACCTCGCGTGAAATTTCACCCTATCTTTTGGCGCTCCCCGCCTCCTGCCTACTGTTAATTTACGCACTCACAAATGGAGTGCCATTTGTCTATCCGGATACATTCACTTATTTTGCTTATGGGGAAACAGCCTTGCAAAAGGTTGCCGGCGTCGTTGCCAATGTCTGGTCTTTAAGTGCTTCTTCAGCGGATGTTCCTGTTGGAACAAGCGTACCTGCCGACGCATCGCCGTTAGCATCGATCAGATCGCCGCAGCAGGAAAACTGGACACCAAGATCAGGACGGTCAGTCTATTACGGGGTCCTTGCTGCTTTTCCAGGCCCGTTTGCGGCACCATGGAACGGCATCATTCTCCAGGCCTATTGTAGCGCACTTGCTGCGGCACTTGCCTGGCGACTGGCGCTTGGTTCGGTCGGCATGGGTTATCTGGCAGCCATGGCCGGACTTGGCGTGGCATCGACCTTTGGTATTTTCGCATCAACCGCAATGCCGGATGTCTGGGCCGCGATCGGCATTCTCTCGATTGCTATACTTGTCGCGGCACAAGGGCGGATGGGGCGGATCGATAGCGCGGTACTGTGGGGCCTCGTGCTCTACGCTGCTCTGACGCACTCGTCTCACCTGCTTGTTTTTGTCGCCTTCGTAGGACTGTTTGCCATCATGCGCCTGACGGCGATTATGGCGATATCGTGGAAAATGATCGGCACGCTGGCTGCCGTTCTTGTCTTGTCCGTCGGATTGGATACCGGCCAGAGAATGGTGATGGAACGCGCGGCAGGAAACCCGCCGCTTGGCATGCCGTTCCTGACCGCGCATCTGGTCGATGGTGGTCCCGGTATGACCTTCATCCGTGATGCCTGCCCTGATGCGGGCTTCGCCGTATGCGAGGGTGCAGACGAGTTGCCTGCCGAATGGCGGGACTTCATCTTCAAATTCTCTTCGCCTCAAAGCTACAAGCGGCGGCTTGTGGATGAGGACGCTTCTTTTGCCTTGGCCACGCTGCGCCACGATCCTCTGGCCGTCATCGGTCTGGTGCTTCGCGACGGTGCACGGCAGGTGATGATGATCGGTCTTGAGACCACCCCCATCCGTGCTGCGATCGGCGAAAGTGCGGCAGTGGCAACCTCGCCAGGCGCGCTTGCCCAAAGGGTTCGCGAAGGCCGCCTCTATGAGGCAGAGTGGCTGTATCACAGCGTGTCTATCATCAACACGGCTCTTGTTCTGGCTGGCCTTGTTGCCCTGACGTTCGTGACAACGCAGCGTCATTTCATGACAGGAAATAGTGAATTACAGCGCCTTATGGTCGTTGTTATCATGGGGATTATTCTAAATGCTGCAATCTGCGGCATGCTCGTTTCGCCTTATGATCGCTTTCAGGCTCGCGTAGCATGGCTGATCCCAGTCCTTTCCATCATCGTCCTCGCCGCCCTTCTAAAAGAGAGGCGTCCTCGTTATACAAAAATAAAGGTGATTAATTCATGAGCTCGGTCAGTGATACATTTTCGAAATATAGCCAAGCAACATTTTTGGATTATTTGAGAATTGCCCGGCTTGACCACGCGACAAAGCATATCTTCATCATACCTGGAATCGTTCTCGCGCTTTTGCTGCGGCCGGATCATGCCCAGTTATCGGTTTTACCGGTTGTTCTCGGCTTCTTGTCTGCAGTGGCTCTGGCATCGGCAAATTATGTCATCAACGAGTGGCTCGACCGTGAATTTGACAAATACCATCCTGAAAAGTCGCAACGGGCCGCCGTTCAAAAGACGCTTTCGGGAACAGTCGTTTATGTGGAATATGCCCTGTTTGCAATAGTGGGCCTCGGCTTGGCTTGGATGCTGAACAGCACCTTTTTTGTTGTCGCCATTCTGTTTCTGATCTCCGGACTGACTTACAACGTTAATCCACTTCGCACAAAAGATGTCATGTTCGGCGATGTGCTGACCGAGTCGATCAACAACCCCCTGCGCCTGATGCTTGGCTGGGCCATGGTCGACCCATCCTCGCTGGCGCCAGTCAGTATTCTGCTGTCCTATTGGTTCGGTGGCGCGTTCCTGATGAATGCAAAACGGCTGGCGGAATTCCGTGATATTGTCGCCGAACAGGGGCAAGAAGTCCTGGGCCTCTATCGTCGCTCGTTCCGCTATTACACGGAACGCAGGCTTCTGGTGGCATCGCTGCTGTATTCCCTGTTCTCGATGTTTTTTCTGGCCGTTTTCCTGATCAAGCACAGGGTCGAATATGTTCTTCTGTTCCCGATGCTGTCGTTTCTTTTTGCGGAATACTTCATACTCGCACTCAAGGAAAACTCGGTCGCGCGAAAGCCTGAACTTTTGTTCAAGGCTCGCCGAATGATGATGATGGTAGTGATCACGGTCGGGCTTTTTATACTGGCTTCACTGGTCGACATGCCGTTTCTACGCATCCTGACGGATCAGAATTTCATTGAGCTGCCTGTGCGTTCGGGGATCTCGTGAAACCAGAACATGCCGTGCCGGCAGCCCGGCTGCACGAGCGAAAACTGGTCATATTCGACGTGGATGGGACCCTGTATGACCAGTCACAGTTGCGCCGGGCGATGGCGGTCCGTCTGCTGTCGCATGTCGCCCTGACGGGGAACATATCGACCCTGAGGGCGCTGAAGGCTTATCGCCACACCCGAGAAATTGCGGCGGATGCGGAACAACCAGACTTTGAAAACGAGGCCATCGCAGCTGCAGCCCACGCCGGAAAGATGAGCGAGGATCAGGCCCGTGAGATCGTGGTTGAATGGATGCATCGACGCCCCCTGCCGTTGCTGGCACGCTGCCGTTATGCAGGGGTAGCTGAGCTTTTCGCCGACTTGCGCAAACGAGGCACGTTGATTGGCATCCTGTCGGATC
>NZ_CP067173.1 GCF_028553885.1 Paracoccus aestuarii | reverse complement strand
AATACGGGCTGACAGCGCGCTACTGCCGATTGCCTACTATATTTTTCATCGAAAACTAGGCAGTAAATATCTATCGAGTACGATGGATAGTGGCGACAGAGCAGCAATCAAGGGATGGCTTGCAAGATCCTATTTGAAGGCTTCCGGTATATGGGGCAGCGGTCTCGATGTTATGCTGACCGCCCTTCGGGAGCAGATTAAGAAGCACGGTGAGACCCAGTTTCCTTTGCCTGAGATTGAAAGAGAGATGGCACGGCGTGGACGCTCTCTTGTTTTTTCCGATGAAGAGATCGAGGAGCTTCTTGAAATTGGATATGGCGAGAAAAGGCTTCTTCCCCTTCTAACATTGCTATATCCATTTATCGATACTCGGCACCATATTCATGTCGATCACATATACCCGCGTTCTCATTTCACGCGTGCCAAGCTTCGTAAAGCTGGAATCAATCAGGAAGAAGCTGAGAAAATGATGGAATGCATAGATAGGGTTGCTAACCTACAACTGCTTGACGGACTTCCCAATCAGGAAAAGAGCGCCGCTTTTCCTGAGTCATGGCTGAAGGGTGCGTTCTCCACCAAGATTCAGCGGCAGGCCTACATGGACCGCCACGATCTGCGCTTGTCAGACGGTCATGAGGGATGGATTCGTCCCGGTGATGACGCCACGAGTTTTCAAGACTTTTATGATGCTCGCTATGAACGTCTAAAGCAGCGGATTAAAGAACTTGTCGGGTAGCCGTCCACAACCCCGGTGCGATTTTTCGCACCGGGGTCTGCTGCCGCATAACACCCAATATCCCCCGACCAGCAGCTTCCGGTTGAAGCACTGCCTTTGCCATCTGCCTTTTCACAAGCAAATCCTGCTCTGCCCGCCAGAGCTGGGATCGAGGAGGTTCCCCCTCCCCCGGACCCCCACCCGCCGCGCGCGCCTACGCACGCGGAGTCGTCCACTCGGCCCACAAGGGGCCTCGCGTCCGACGGCAAACAAAAACTACACAGCCCGTCCCAAGGGCGGGGGGTCGCCAGCTTCCTGGCGGGCGCTCCCCCCCGGCGCGCGGGCGCGCCCGGACTGTGCATTTTTTGCCTGCCTTAAGATCATTAGAAGGCGAAAAAATAAGTATTTGTTTTATTTATATTTTTTTGGGGGGGGTGCGTCATGAGCTATGACGCACCCCTGCGTCATAGCTCATGACGCACCCCTGCGTCATTTGGGGCCACTTTTTGTTATCTTGTGACCATTTTTTGTCCTTTACTTGAGGTTACCAATTGGTAGCATGTGGCCAATTTTCGGTCACAATTGACGCACCCCTGCGTCAAAACTCATGAGTTCTGACCGGCACCCAAAGGGCCAAAAGCATGACCAAAGCCGTCGCTACCTCACGATCAGCAACTGGCCAGTGGGTCCAGACGGAGAGGGCGGCGCACGAAGCGTGGGCGGCCCTGATTGGACGCGCTCCGAAAGCCGCCCAGTTAATGCACATCCTGACGGCCCGAGTCGGTCAGCATAATGCTGTCGTGGTCAGCCAGAAGAACCTGATGAAGCTGATGGGGTGCAGCCGCCGCACGGTTCAGCGTGCCCTTGATACCCTGTGTGAAGATCGTTGGGTCGAGGTGCGGCAGATCGGGGAAAATGGCACGGTCAATGCCTACATCATCAATGATCGTGTGGCATGGAGCGGCAAGCGGGACGGTATTCGCTACAGCCTGTTCAGCGCGGCTATCATCCTGTCCTCTGACGAGCAGCCCGACCAATCCCTGCTGGATGAACTAGAGCCTCTGCGCCGTGTGCCGTCTTTGTTCCAGGGTGAACGGCAACTGCCTTCGGGAGGAGGGTTGCCGCCCATATCCCAACCATTCTTCGACGGCATGGAGCCGGACCTGCCCTCGACGGAAGAAGCTGAATGAGACCGTTCCGCGTTCCGATCAGAACGACTAAAATGGTGCACCACAGAACGGTGGGCGTTCCATGTCATTCTTGACCCTTTCTCAAGCTGCAAAGGCCATCTCAAAGAGCAAGTCCACGCTTAATAGGGCCATAAAATCTGGCCGTTTAAGCGCGGTTAGAAACGAGGATGGCACATTCTCAATTGACCCTTCTGAACTGGCAAGAGCGTTCCCCCAGAACGCACCAGAACGCGCACCAATGGCGCACCATGAACCGGACTTGGAACGCCCCGGAACGGAAGATTCCAGCAAGATCGCCATGTTGGAGCAGCTTCTTGCAAGGGAACGCGAAGCCCTTGCCCGTGAGCGGGAAGTGTCGACGGACCTGAAAGAGGATCGAGACCGCTGGCGGGCCCAGGCAACCGGCTTGCTATCTGATCTTCGGACAGCACAGGAAAAAGCTGCGCCTGCGGCCTCCCCAGAAGCTTTGCCTGGTTCGCAGCCCAAGGGATTTTGGAAGCGTCTTTTTAGTTAAGGATTTTGAACGTGCGCTTGAGCTTCAATGAGGTCCGGGCGCGCGCTGCCCGTTTCGCCAAAGATTACGCAGATGCAACCTATGAGAAGGGCGAGACACAGACCTTCTACAACGACTTTTTCCAGATCTTCGGTGTCCAACGGCGTTCCGTCGCGCGCTACGAGGAGCACGTCAAGAAGCTGAACAACAAGACCGGCTTCATCGACCTGTTCTGGCCCCGCGTCCTGCTAGTCGAACAGAAATCTGCAGGCCGCGATCTTCTGAAAGCTGAGGTTCAGGCTGGCGAATATTTCGACGCCATCAAAGAGGCCGACCGCCCTAGGTTCCAGCTTCTGTGCGATTTCCAGACTTTCCAGCTTCTGGACCGCGATACCCGCGAAACCTCGTCGTTCACGCTCTCTGATCTGCCTAAGTACGTCGAGAAGTTCGGCTTCATCATGGGGATGGAGAAACGCAGCTTCAAAGACCAGGACCCGGTCAACATCAAGGCGGCCGAGTTGGTCGGGCGGCTGCACGACAGCCTTGAGGCCAGCGGCTACAAAGGCCACCAGCTTGAGGTTTTCCTGACCCGGATCGTGTTCTGCCTGTTCGCCGACGACACGGGCATCTTCGAGCCTCGCGACATCTTCCTAGACTTCCTTGAGAGCCGTACCAAAGAGGATGGGTCGGATATCGGCCCCCTGCTGGCACAGCTTTTCGACGTTCTCGATACCCCCGAGGATAAACGCCAGACTACCTTGGACGAAGATCTGGCGCGGTTTCCCTATGTGAACGGCGGGCTGTTCTCTGCCACGATCCGCACCCCAGCCTTCAATGCCGAAATGCGCCAGCGCCTGCTAGATGCCGGACAGTTCAACTGGTCCGGCATCTCGCCCTCAATCTTCGGTTCGCTGTTTCAGTCTGTCATGGACAAGCAAGAACGCCGCGAGGCAGGCGCGCACTACACCACTGAGAAGAACATCCTCAAGGTCATCGGCCCGCTGTTCCTGGACGAGCTGCGCGTCGAGTTCGAGGGCTTGAAAGCCCGCAAGACCAACCGCGTGAAGCTGCTGCAAGCCTTCCACGACCGTCTTTCCAAGCTAACCTTTCTTGACCCCGCCTGTGGCTGCGGAAACTTCCTCATCATCACCTATCGCGAGCTGCGCCTGCTGGAAATCGAGGTGCTGCGCGAGATTCACCGCGACGACTTGGCCCGCATGAAGGGCGGGGCAACGGAACTGCCCTTGCAATCCCTGCTGAAGATCGACGTGGACCAGTTTCATGGCATCGAGTTTTCCGAGTTTCCCGCCCGCATTGCGGAAACCGCCATGTGGATGATGGACCACATCATGAATACTCAGGCGAGCCTGGAGTTCGGCGCGGCCTTCCTGCGCATTCCGCTGCGAAAATCCCCGGCCATCACACATGGCGATGCGCTGGAACTAGATTGGCAGGCGCTGCTGCCCGCCGAACGGTGCAGCTACATCATCGGCAACCCCCCCTTCGTCGGGGCGAAATACCAGTCCGAGTTCCAGCGCGCCCAGGTGCGGCGCATCGCAGGCTTGGGCAAAAGCGGTGGAACGCTGGACTATGTGGCGGCATGGTTCCTGAAAGCTGCCCGCTATGGGCAGGGGCACAAGGTGCCCTTTGCCTTCGTCTCGACCAATTCCATCACCCAGGGCGAACAGGTGGCGCAGCTCTGGCCCACGCTGCTGGACCGGAACGGCATGGAAATCGCCTTTGCCCACCAGACCTTTGCTTGGGGGTCCGAAGCGCGCGGCAAGGCGGCGGTGCATGTCATCGTCACCGGCTTGGAACCGCGCAACGCAACCCGGCCCGTCAAGCGGCTGTTCAGCTATCCTGACATCAAGGGTGAACCGATTGAGACACAGCCAAAGGCAATTTCCCCTTATCTGACTGATGCCAGCGCCTTGGCCAATCCGCATGTCGTAGTGCGCGAGGAAAGCCGCCCCATCAACGGCCTGCCACGGTTGGTCATCGGCAGCAAACCTATCGACGGCGGGCATTTCATCTTTTCGCCTGAAGAGCGGGATGCCTTTCTAGCTTCCGAACCGCAGGCCGCGCCCTATCTGCGCCCCTATATCGGTTCGCGCGAATTTCTAAATGGCAGGCTACGCTACATCCTCTGTGCATCCCAGATCCCGCCCCAGGAGCTGCGCGCCATGCCCTTGGCGCGAGCCGCCGTGGCGCGAGTGCGCGACTACCGGCTCGGGAATATCCCCGCAAAAGGCAAAGGTACTGACAGTATCAAGGCACCCGGCATATCCTCTCTGGCACTAGCTGAAACTCCAACCGCCTTTCATGTCACGGTTCTACCGGACACACCGTTCTTGGTGCTGCCTCGAGTAAGCTCTGAAAAGCGTGAATACGCTGCTATTGGGCTAATGGACCCACCGGCGGTGCCAAGTGATGCTGTCACAATCTCAACCGGCGCGACCCCCGAAATGTTCGCCGTTTTGACCTCGGCTATGCATATGGCTTGGCTGCGCAGCATCGGCGGCAGGCTGAAAAGCGATTATCGCTACTCCATCGGGCTGGTCTACAACACCTTCCCGATGCCGCCGGCGAAAGACCTGGCGGCGCTGGCGCCCCATGCACAGGCGATCCTCGATGCCCGCGCCAAACACCCCGACGCAACACTGGCCGATCTATATGATCCCGATCTGATGCCCGCCGACCTGCGCCGCGCCCATCACGCGAACGACCGCGCTGTGGACCGTCTCTATCGCCGCGCCGCTTTCGCCTCGGAAAGCGACCGCGTGGCCCATCTGCTCGGCATGTATGAACAGCAGGTGGCGGGGATGCTGGCGACACAGAAGCCCAAAAGACTTCGAAAGCCTAGCTAGCGTCAGCTACAAAGTGATTTGTGCCATCTGTTATGGCAAGTTGCCGCTTTGTTCGAGTATGCTTCCATGATATATATGGTGCATCACCCAGAATCGGGCACCACATATGGAGACAGCTATGGCAAAGAGGGTAGGTAGTGGTGGGCACTTCCGCAGTGCGATCAGCGGGCGCTATGTGACCAGCGCCCATGGAAAGCGCAGTCCAAACACTACGGTATTTGAAAGAAGCGGCGGCGGATCTACCGGCTCGGCTCGAAGCGCTAAAACAGGACGTTTTGTCACTGAAAGCTATGCAAACAGGAATCCCAAGACCACGGTCAAGGAAAGCTAATAAGGTAGGCATGAAACGTGACGACGACCTGATCCGCGATCTTCTATTTGAAGCGGAAGCCGCCGATCAGCCACGCTTGCTTGTCAGCACTCATCTTAGTTCACCGCTGGAAGAACGCAGGCGGCACGAACATGCCTTATTGCTTTGTGATGCAGGCTTCTTTCAAGAGATCAGCAAAGACGTTTTCCGCATCACCAACCAAGGCCATGACTATCTCGCAGCAATTCGAGACGATGGAGTCTGGCAAAAGACAAAAGAAGCCGCTTCGACTGCTGGCGGCGTCGGACTAGGCGTCATGAAAGACATAGCCGTGGCTTATGTTAAGGAAGAGCTATCTGCCCGTTTAGGCCTGCCTCTGTGACAGCCCGGCTCGGCCCGCTCATTTGATGGGGTGAGGAGGACCGGCCGGATCAATGGGAAAGTCCGTCATCTCTGTCATGGTAGCGCTCTTCCCGCTCCCGCAACCGTTCCTGTTCCCTAAGGCGCTCAGCCTCCTGCACCCGCTGACGCTCCTCAGCCTGACGATCTTGCTGCAGTCCGGCAGCACGCCCCGCCAGCGCATCACGATCGACGTCCCGCGCCGCCTCCCGCATTCGCTCGGCCAGGCTACGGGCAGGCTCAGAGGCCTGATCCCGATCAGGCCTGTCCTCGCGCTGACCTTGGCGGGCCTCCCATGCCGCCCGCAACCGGGCCGCCAGGTCTTGCCGGTCATTGGCACCATCGCCGCGGCTTGCGCCCCCGGCATGCGACAGCCCCCGCTCCGGTGCAAAGCGTTCTGCAGCCCTTCCCAGCCAAGCGCGCGTTCTCCCGGCCAGCTCCTGCGCGACACGGGCCACCTCTGCGGCTTGCGCCTTCACCTCCCGCCAGACCTGAACGGCCGCGACCTCGATACCGCGCTCCTTGAGCTGCCACGCCCCGGCGGAAAGCTGCGGCAGGGGCTGGCGGTCCAGTGAGACGGCCCGGACCGTCTCGCGCAGGGCCTCGGCCTCGTCACCGCGCTCACGGGCTTCCTGAGCGCGCGCCGTGGCCTCGACGCGCTGCGCCTCCAGCGTCCGGTGATCCACACGCTCATGGGCACCGCAACGCTCGAGTGCGCGGTTGGTGTCCCGTGCCCAGGCCTCCCGCCAGCCCTCCAGCAGCTCCTTGGCGTTCCAGTTCCGGTTCTTGGTGGTGAAACCCTCCGGGCCGATCTCGCGGGTGGTCAGCAGGATATGGGCATGGTGGTTGCGCTCGTCGCCCTCACGGCCGGGCGCGTGCAGGGCGATATCCGCGACCATGCCCCGGTCAACGAACTCGCGCTGGCAGAAGTCCCGGACCAGCTCCACGCGCTGCGCATGGTCCAGCTCATGCGGCAGCGCCACGCGGATCTCACGGGCGACCTGGCTGTTCTTGCGCGTCTCGGCCTGCTCGACCGCGTTCCACAGCGCCGCCCGGTCCTGCACCCAATCGGGTGCGTCCGCAGGGGAAAGGGTTTCGACGTGATCGACCCCGCCCCGCGCGCGGTAATCGAAGACCAGCCCCGTGCGCTGGTCCTCGATCCGCTCGGCGCTGCGATAGGCCGCCGCCGCCGTGGCGCTGCGCCCGGCGGAGCGGGAGATCATCGTGGCCCTGAGATGATAGATCGCCATACGCGCGCCGCACTTCGCTAAGGGTTCAAGGGAAACGCGAGTGTTCCCTTGCCCACACAAACGCGCAGCGTTTGTATAAGTGGGCACTTCGTGTCTTGTACCCTACCCTTCTACCGGCCAGAATTGCAACTATTGAGCGAACAAGAGGATTTGAAATGGCCCGCACCATTGACCAGCAGATTGCCGAAGCGCAGGCGAAGCTGAACCGCCTCAAAACGCGGCAGAAGGCTTCCGAGACCCGCCGCAAGATCATCGTCGGGGCTATTGTCACAACCGAGGCGCTGAAGGACCCGAAGATCGCCCGTTGGATGGCGGCCACCCTGCGCCGGAACGCCACCCGCGAGGTCGATCAGAAAGAGATCGAAGGGCTGCTGGCCGAGCTGGACGCCAAGGCGCAGAGCGCCGGGGCAGGTGAGGCATGAGCGGCGTCAAAGATCCGTTCGAGATCCTGGCCGATGAAATCACCCTCATCCGCCGCCAGATCGACCAGCTCCAGCGCACCAGCCTGGATCGGAAGGAAGCGGAAAAGCTCAATGCGGTCGTGGCTCAGGGGCTCGATCGCATGGCCAAGGTCGGTCCAGCCCTCCAGAGCCGCATCGAGCAGAGTCTGGCCACCGCCGCCCTCGATCTGCGCCAGCACACCGTCTACGCGGCCACAGAAGGGGCCAAGGAGGCCATTCGCGAGGCGCAGATGGAAAGCCTCAAGGCCGCCAAGGATCTGCGCAGGGCCGCCGGAGAGGCCCGCAGAGAGGCTTGGAGGTGGTTCGGCGGGTTCTGGGTGTGGCTGGCCTCTGTCGGGGCCGCAGGGGCGCTCCTGGGCGCTCTGGCGATGTTCTGGCTGCAAGGCCATGCTGACGCGAGAGCCTTCGGGAACTATCCCCGCGTCTACTGCACCGCGGCCGGGGGACAGATCGCCACCAACAGCGATGGCCACCGCTTCTGCGGCATCTGGATCGACCAGCCTCCGCAGGCTGGCAATTAGGGGGTCATGCCTTCGCCCGCGCCCGTGCCACCACGCCCAAAGCGCGGGCGACATAGGCCTGGTCATCGCCCGCCTCGTCCATGACCGCTTCGAGATAGGCGGCAATGTCCTCTTCCGTCTTGAGGTAGTCGGCGCTGTCGTAGCGGGCAAAGGTTTCCGCCCCAGGCTCAGGAAAAGCACTCATCGCCTCTACGCCTGCTTGCGGGGCCGCCCGCCCTTGGCCCCGTTCTGCCGCGCGGCAGCGGCCTTGGCGGCGGTCCTGGCCCGGCCCCCTGCCGCGCCGAGCTGCGCGGCCATCCAGCGCTTGGAGCCGAACACCCCCTGCATGAGGCCGGGCACATAGACATCGGCATCGAGCGCCGGCCAGTGCAGCCCGAGCCCCGAGGGACTGATCTCGATCTCGTGGAGCCCGGCGGGATCGGCGGCGGCCAGCACTTCCATCAGATCCACGGGTACCAGGAGGGTGACTCCGGAGCTGAGGCCGACCACCAGCCGCCTCTCGGCCGCGTCGTATTCCGCGCTGACCGCATGACCGCTTTGGCGCAGCTCTTTCCCACGCCGGGCCGCAGCCTGAAACTCCTGCTCAGAAACGTCCATGAATGTCGCTCCATGCCGGGCAAAGGGTAGCAAGATGGGCAGCCAGATCCTTCTGGATGCGCGCCACGATCCGCCGCGAGAACCCGTAGACCTCCCGCAACTCGGGTGGGCCGTCCGGGCAGTTGAGAATGAACACCGCCTCGCCGCCTGCCCCGATCACGTGGACATGGGCCGGGCGGTGGTCGTCGGGGTAGATCACCACCCGCAGACCGTCGAGGCGGAGAACGGTTGGCATGATGCTAAGATATCATGAACCCAAGCGCTTTGGAAATATTTTCTGCTGTAACCAGTTAGGGGAGGCTTGGCTCTTCCCAAACAGCCTCTCTGTGCGAGAGTGAGCCTACGGTCGTTTTTGTAATGGCGCCGCTATCAGCCTCCATAGCATTCAGCTCAGAGACTAGAGGATTACCGCATGCAGACAGAAGGAATGAAAACTAAGGAAGGCATTTCGTCTTCCGCACGTCAACGCCGTGCCGAAAGTCCTGTTGAAATCCACAGCTGTTCCGTTTCTTCGGAATTTGGATCGCTTTGCCTTTCTATATCGACCGGTGATGAAAGAGGCGTACAAGTATCCGTTTCGATAACATTGGATGAATTAATCTCATGGCTTCCTGAGTTGATCGAACAAGAAAGGAAATGGGCTGCCCAGGTTGGTAGAATTGAGCAGCAAGGAGCTACACGCGCGGCAACCTTTGGGCGATCTGGAACCGGTAGAGATTCAGCTTCATAGCAGCAGTTATAAAAGCTTCTTTCTTGAGTTTTACTTAATACACATACCCGGCCTTGCTGATGGTGAGTTTGGTGAAGAGGATGATCTATGGCTTTCAATGAAACTACGGTCGCAGACGCGATCCAATCAATCAGTAGAAGCGAATACGTCTTGCCAGCAATTCAACGAGAGTTTGTCTGGGGGCCTGATCGCATTTGTCAGCTATTCGACAGCTTAATGCAGGATTTTCCGGTAGGACAACTTCTCTTCTGGAAGATTAATAAGGAGAAGACGAGCCACTATCGTTTTTACCGCTTCATGCGTAACTACCACGCTCGCGATGCATTTCGCTGTGTGGAGGCTGAACCTGATCATGGTGGTCCCTTAATTGGCGTTCTCGATGGGCAGCAACGTCTGACCGCACTTAACATTGGCCTAAGAGGGTCGATGGCAATAAAAAAACCATATGGGCGCTGGTCGAGCGACGACTCCTTCCCCAAGCAGACTTTGCATCTCGATCTTACGAGTCCACTCGGAGATGAGGCTGACGGGACGGTCTACAATTTCAAATTTTTTGCCGTCAAAAGTGATTTACCCCATTCCGGGTGGTTTCCGGTCGCGAAGATTATGACGCTTAAAGCTGGTCCCGCGATGGTGACCTGGTTGAGAACAGAGCGTGGAATTGAGGGGGATGAGCTTGAACAGGCTTATGAACGTCTCGACCGGCTACACCGCGTCGTTCATGTCGAGAAGCCTCTTGCCTACTTCACGGAGACTAGCCAAGACCTCGACAGAGTGCTGCAGATTTTTATTCGAGTAAACTCGAAAGGCATGGTGCTGAGCTACTCTGATCTGCTGCTCTCTATCGCGACTGCCCAATGGGCTGAGCGAGATGCCCGTGATGCAGTTCACAACCTCGTAGACAACTTAAACGAGGTCGGTCCGGGATACTCATTTTCCAAAGATTTTGTCTTGAAAGCAGGTTTGATGCTGCTTGATATCAAAAGTGTAGGTTTTAAGGTAGAGAATTTTGGACGTGAGAACATGGCTCTAATGGAGTCTGAATGGGATCGTATCCGCGACGCCTTGCTTCTTACTGTCAAATTAGTCGCTGGTATGGGTTTCGATGGAAACGC
>NZ_CP067172.1 GCF_028553885.1 Paracoccus aestuarii | reverse complement strand
CCTGAGACGCTGATCCCCAGCAGGTCTGCCGCCTCACTCTGCCGGTGGCCATGCTGGAGGAGCTTCAGCGCATCGCGCTCAGCTTCCGAAAGGGCCACCTTGGCGCGGGCGAACAGCTGCGCCCATGTGGTGAGCTTGGACAAGAGCAGGTCCATCTCATCATCGGTCAACTCGCGGTCAGGCCTGGCGAGCGAGAGGAAGGACCGCTTGCTGCGGACTTTCACAACGAAGGTCGCCCCATAGGCGAGGCCATGCTCTGCAGCGCGCTCCATGATGCCGCGCGGGTCGGGAAAGTGGTTGGCTGACCAGCGCATCATTCCTGTGCGGGCAATGGTCCAGACGGCTACCGGATCGCCAAAGAAGTAGTTCTCGGCCTCATAGATGTCGGTCCAGACCTTGGGATAGCGGTTCAGGAAAAAGTCGGGCTCGCCGTACCGCAGACCGAAGCCCAGGAAAAATCCGGTCGTTCCAAGATCGTGCAGGCGCTCAAGTTCAGTTTCATGGCCAGGAATTGCAAGTTCAAGCATTTTTCGTTTTGTCAAGTTTTTTCTTAAGACTGTCTAAATGTATAGGTCGAAAAGACAGGTGCCTGTCAAGGCTGGGTCGTCTTGGTTAATCACGCCCCTGCGCCGCCATCGGGCGCAAAGGGGCATTCCATGAGAGACGTTTCCAGCAAAGTCACACCGCGTTCAGTGGCCATAACCGCCGAGGCGAACTTCACCGTCGACATGGCTCTGAACCTGGTCGCGATGTTCGAACAGGTGGGCGAAGGCGAGGAAATCACCGTCAAGTTTTCAAACAAGGGTGTGTGGGCGGTCACGCCGTTCGGGGTCCGGCTTTTCATCGGATCGACAGAGGTTTTTGAGGTTGGACCACATGACGATGGAATTGACGCAACACAGATTCAGTGACGCATCCGGCGCCTGCCACGTCGAGATCATTCGTTGTCCTGAAAACCTGGATCGCTGGCACCTCGTCACGGACTATCTGAAGATCCGCAAGCAGGTCTTCGTTGATCAGATGGACTGGCCGCTCTTCCATGCCGAGGATCTGGAGTTCGAGCAATATGACACGTTCGACACGATCTATGCCGTGGCCACAGAGCATGGACGGGTCATCGGTGGCGCGCGCCTGCGCCGCACCGACCAGATCAGCGGCAAAGGGCGGGTCCGCTACAGCTACATGATCCGTGACGCCTGCATGGGCGTGATCTCGGGGCTGCCCGCCGGGCTTTGCGCCACCACCCCGCCTTTCCGTGAGGACGTGTGGGAAATGACCCGCATGGTGGTGAATGGCCCGCGCGAGGTCTCGCGGTTGATGCTGCGGGCGGTGAACGCATTTCTGGCCGACCAAGGGGCCGCGTCGGTGCTGTTTCTGGGCTCGCCCGCCTTCGCGCGCATGGCGAAGTCGATGGATTGGCCGGTGCAGACGCTTGGTCCCATAGCCAGCAACAAGGACGGCAGCTTTCAGGTCTTTGAGTGCCCCGTGAGGGCACAAGAATAATCGCAATGATCTGCAATTATAACGCTTGCACTATTGTAATAGTTGTTTTATACAGTAGGTGTTGATATCAAGTGTTACAAACTTGGTGCAGTTGGATTTAGGATAGTGCAATAAGGCTCCAACATTCATCGGAGCCAGCAATGACAAGAGTTTCATCGCCAGTGATCATCGCAACAGAGGTTCGCGCGATCATCGAAGCGGGCGGTTCCGTGGTCATCGAAAGCCTCGAGGACGTCTCGAAGAAGGGCACTGCGACAGTGGGCCAATGGTATTTCGAGATCGTCTGGCCCGACCGTGAAACCCGCAAGATGCTCGTGTTCAAGCTGACCCGCGAACCGGAAATCATTCGCTCGGCCGTAGGCGTCATCGCCAAGCTGACCTCATGGGGTCTGCCCACGATCGCCTTCCCGACGCTCAAGGGACAGAAAATTGAAATTTTCAACGATGGCAGCTGCCTGCCTGTTAGGGGGGCTGACACTTAACACCCATCCAGCCGCCGCCAATGGCATGGTTCTCGTGCCAGGATCTGACGGCAGCTTTCAGTTCCGAGACCAGAGCAACGGCTTCGCCCGCCATTTCGGCTCCAGCGGGCATCCGATCATCCCCGAGGCCGAGCGCCTGCCTGATGCCGCGCCTACAGCCCAAAGCATGGCGCTGCTGGCCGCGCCCGAGCCAGGCTTTCGCCAGCCCCGCCCCGCCACTCCGCGCCCCGAGATCCTTGACGCCATAGACCGGACCGCGATGCGCTATGGCGGCCATACCGCGCTGCGCAAGGCGGGCATGAGCGTCAGCGAATGGCGCCACTATTTCCGTGCCAATGTCGAGATCGAGAGCGCATACAACCCGCATGCGATCAGCCATGCGGGCGCCATCGGCCTTGGCCAGCTGATGCCCGGCACCGCCACCATGCTGGGTGTCGATCCCCATGACATGCACCAGAACCTTGATGGTTCGGCCCGCTACCTCCTCCTGATGCTCGACCGCTTCGGGTCACGGGAGTTGGCCCTCGCCGGATACAATGCCGGCCCCGAAGCCGTCTCGCGCCACGGCGGCATCCCCCCCTACCGCGAGACCATCGGCCATGTCCGCAAGGTCATGACCGTCTTTTCCCGATTGAACGGAGACATTCCATGACAAGAACCCTGCCGATTACGGCATCGAACCTGGCTGTGCTGGTGGTGCTGGCCATCGGGGTCATGCTGCTGATGAGCCAGCCCGCCCTGGCACAGGGCACGATCAACCTCAGCCCGATCACCAACATCCTCACGGGCATCGCCAGCACCCTGACCGGTCCCCTGGGCCGCGCCATGGCAACGCTGGCCGTGATCGGCATCGGCGTGGCCTGGCTGATGGGCTATGTCGATTTCCGCACCGTCGTCTATGTCGTCGCGGGCATCGCCATCGTGGCGGGCGCGGGCGTCATCGTGAATGCGATGTGGGGCAACTGATCCCATGATCCGCCGGACCCCGCTTTTCCTCGGCCTCATCCGGCCCGCCCGGCTTGTGGGGCTGCCCATGTTCTATGCCGTGGTCTGGATGGTGGGGTCCGTCCTGGCCTTCATCTGGGTCCAGAGCTTCTGGACCCTGCTGCTCTCGGCACTGGCCTATCCGGCGCTGTGGCTCGCGGCGGAATGGGACCCCCATTTCTTCGACGTGCTCACCGTCGTCAGCAGACAGACCCCCCGCACCCGCAACCGTGACATCTGGGGCGCCGATTCCTATGAACCGTAATCTCTCCCTCGGCCCTGCCGCGCTCGAGGCCCTGCCCGCATGGGCCCGGCGCGAACAATCGGTCGCCGCCATGCTGCCCTATGTCTCGCTGGTCGATGACATGACGATCCGCACCAAAGGCAACGAGATCTTCCAATGCCTGCGTGTGACCGGGCTGAACAGCCTGACCACCGCCGACGAGATGCTGGATCGCGTGAAGGAGATCTTCGCCAGCGTGATCGCCCAGACCGGGGACCGTTTCTCCTATACCGTCCACAAGATCGCGCGCCGCATCGACACGCGCCTGCCGCCCGTCAGCGGCGACAGCCTGGCGGCACGGATCGACCGGCGCTGGCAGGCCCACATGGGCCATGCCAATCTGCGCGAACACACGATCACCATCACGATCATCAAGCGCCCCGATATCCTGGCGCGGATGCCTCTGGCCGCGCGCCGGTCGCAGGAAATGCTGGCCCGCCAGCTTGACGCGCAGATCGCACAGCTGAACGAGGTCGTGGAATTCCTGCGCTCTGCACTCTCGTCCCTTGCGCCGGTCGTGCTGACCGCCTCCAGCGGCCAGCTTCTGGGCTTTCTCGAAAGCATCGGCACCGGCATCGAGGTCCCGACCTTTCACAATGCGCTGGACCGCACCATCGCTGAGACGATCAGCAACACCCGCGTCACCTTTCGCGGTGACCGAATCCACCTGACCGGGGGCAGCCTGCCCGACCGCGTCGGCATGATCTGGTCGATCAAGGAATATCCCCGCGAATCCTTCGTCACCATGTTCGACGAGTTGGACCTGCCGGTGGACATGGTCGTCTCAAACTACTTCGTGCCGGTCAACAGCAGCGTCATGGAAGAGCGCGTGGCGCGCGAGTTGCGCCGCCGCGCCTCGATCAGCGACAAGGCCGAGAACCTGATCGGTGCGCTGCGCGACGGTCAGAACCGGCTGGCCTCGGGCGAGATCACCTTCGGCCAGCATCAGATGGCCGTCGCCATCTATGCCGAGACCGAGGACGAGCTGGCCCGCTATGCCCCGATGATCCGCAACATCGCCGTCACCGCGGGCGTCAAGCTGATCGCGCAGGGCTATACCGCGCGGACGGTCTGGTTCGGGCAGCATCCCGGCAACCGCGCCTTCCGCATCCGCGAGGGCGCGATCACCAATGAGCAATTCGCCGACATGGCCGCCCTGCATTCAGCGGCCATGGGAAAAAGCGGCGCGAATGTGCCTTGGGGCACGCCGATCACCTGGTTTCCGACGATCTCGCGCAGCGCCTATCGCTTCAATTTCCACGAGGCGGGCGATCCTGCCAAGGAGCCCAGCAACGGCCATACGCTGGTCCTGGGTCGGATGGGTTCTGGCAAGTCGGTGCAGGCCGCATTCCTCGCTGCACAGGCTCAGCGTGTCGGCGTGCGGGTCTTCGTCTTCGACTATCGCCGGGGCATGGAAATGGCCGTGCGCGGCCTTGGCGGGCGCTATTCGGAACTGCGCGCGGGCGAGCCGACGGGTCTCAACCCCCTCTGGGTCGAGACTGACCGATCCGGGCAGGAATGGCTCAGCGACTGGCTGATCCATCTGATGGAAAGCGGCCATGGCCCCTTGCAGCCCGAACAGTCGCGCGCCGTGCGCGATGCCGTGCGCCAGAATGCCGAGGCGCTGAACCCCAATCTCAGGACCTGGACGCAATTCGCGCAGCTGGTCGGCGCCACCCATGACGGCGGCGCTCTGGCCGAGCGGATGAACGAATGGACCGACGGCCACCGCTTCGGCTGGATCTTCGGGCGCGAGGTCGAGGATACCTTCTCGCTGGACGGTCAGGTGGTCGGCTTCGATCTGACCGACATCCTGGACAGCGAGAACCAGAAGGCGCGCATGGCGGTCCTGTCCTACATCTTCCGCCGGATCGAGCGAAAGATCGAGGACAAACGCCCGACCGTCATCATCATCGATGAGGCCTGGAAAGCGCTGGACAACAGCTATTTCGCGGGCCGGATCGAGAACTGGCTGGTCACCGCGCGCAAACAGAACACCGTCGTCGTGATGATGACGCAATTCGCCCATCAGCTGAATGCCAGCGCCCATGGCCGCACCCTTTTGCAGGCTTTGCCGACCAAGATGCTGCTGCCGAACAAGGAAGCCGGACACGAGGATTATGACGGTCTCGGCCTCAATGCCAAGGAACTGGAGATCCTGACCGGGGTGACGCCCGGATCGCGGCTGGCGCTGCTGCGCGCCGATGACGGCTCGCATGTCATCGACACTGATCTCTCGGCCCTTGGCCCGCTTCTGACCATCCTCGGCGGCATGAAGGCCGGCGAGGCTCTGGTCGGCGCAGATTATCGCGCGCGCCCCGATTTCTGGAAAGGATTTGATGATGCGTAACCAGGCGTTTTGCCTCCTGCTGGCCTCGCTGGCCCTTTCGGCCTGTGCGGGCACCCAGACCCGGCCCATCGACAGCAAGTGCTTCAATGCGCGCGGCGATCTGACCTGCGACCTGCGCCCCCTGTCTGATCTGTGGTCCGAGGCGCGGCAGGATGCCGTCCGCCAGGTCGGCCGCTATGAGGGCGTGGTGCAGGACGGCCCCTATGCGATCCCGTAAGACAGGGGCCGCTCCTTTCACCGGCGCAGGGCTGGCGCTGCTCCTCTCGACCTCGGCGCTGGCGCAGGGTGTGCCGGTCCATGACCCGGTGAAGAACGCCCGCGAGGCCCAGATCACCGCGCAGATGGAGGCCGATCTGGCGATGCAGCGGCGCAAGGACGCCGAGCGCGCCCGCATCAATCAGGCCGAGGGGCAGCGCCGCGAGGCCCTGGGCCGCATCAGCGACGGGATGACCCTGCCCGAGGGCGGCCAGTCCGCGCTCCAGATGATCGCGGGGCTGGAGGCAGGCACGGCCCCGGCAGGCCAGGTCTATGCAGCCGGAAACAGCCCTGCGGCTGACCGGCTGTTCGGGGACGGGCGCGAGAATGTCGAACAGATCATCATCCGCGCGGCGCGGGACACCCATCACCTGCAGAAGGCCGGGTTGTCGCTGGTGCAGTGGCGCTGCTGGCTGCAGGCGCTGATCTGGCAGGAAAGCCGCTTCAACCCGCATGCCCAATCGCCGGTCGGCGCCTATGGGCTGACCCAGATCATGCCGGCCACAGCAGGTGATCTGGGCATCGCCGCGACCTATCGCAGCGATCCCTATGTGCAGGCCGAAGGCGGTGCGCGCTATCTGGCCCAACGCCTGAACGAGTTTGACGGCGACATGATCCTGGCGCTTGCGGCCTACAATGCCGGGGCGGGCAATGTGCGCAAGCATGGCGGCGTGCCGCCCTTTGCCGAGACCCGCAAATATGTCGAAGTCATCCCCCGGAAATACGCCGAATACATGACCCGGATCGGAGCCGCCGACCAGATCGGCATCATCGAGCCCAGCTATGTGGCGAATGCCGAACGCGCGCTGATCGGCGGCGCGGTGATGGATCATGCAAGCGACGCGGCCATGGACATGGATCTGGCCATGGCCCGGCTGGACGCGGTGATAGCAAGGCTGCCCGAGGCGGGCAATGCCGCCGAGGCGATGGCGCTGAACAGCTATCTGCGCGCCGAATTCGCCCGGCTTTTGGTCGTCCGCACGCGCCTGGTGGCGGCCCGCGCCCGCCCGATGAGTGCCGAGCAGGTCGCGGCCGCATCGGCCTTTGCGCAGGAGCGCCGCTTCATGGATTTCAAAGGAGAATTTTGACATGCAGATTGGACGCAAGACCCTCGCGGTCGCGGCGGGGCTTGGCCTCATGGCGACCCTGTCCTCGGCCCCTGGCGCGACTGCCCAGGGCGTGCCGACGGTGGATACGCAATCCATCGCCCAGCAGATTAACCAGATCCGCCGGATGCTGGAGGATTACGGCATCCAGAGCGACATGCTGGACCGGCTTCGAGAGCAGCTGTCCCAGTTGCAGGCGCAGACTGACGAATTGCAGCAGATCTATGCTCTGCTGAGCGGAAAAGCCGATCTCAAGGGCCTTTTGATGGGCGACGGGCTAGACCGCGTGCTCGACCCCAAGATGACCAGCATCCTGCAGGCGGCGGGCGCGGCTGCCTCGGGCGACTGGTCGGGCGTGGCACCCGCCTATCGCCGCGACATCCAGGCCGCTGCGCAATCGACGATGGAAAGGGCTGGCCTCGATCCAGCCCGTGTCGAGACCATGGGCCAGTCCGGATCGGTCGCGGAACGGCGCGCAGCGAGCCAAGCCACGACCGGGGCAATGGTTGCGGCCTCGGCCGATACCGCGCAGCGCGAAAGCACCGTCAGCCTGCAGCGGCTCGAAACCCTGGTGGGAGAGATCCCGCGTCAGGACGGCATCAAGGAGGCCATCGACCTCAACACCCGGATGATGGCCGAGGCGGTGCGCGAGCTGATCCTGAACAACCAGCTTCTGGCGGTGCAGAGCTATGGCATGGGCATGTCCGAGGTGTCCCAGGCCAGCGCATGGGCGCAAGAGCAGGAAATGCTCGATTTCCGCATGCCGAACCTGCAGTGAGGATTGCCATGTTCAGACGCAAGACAACCCCCGCCGCGGCCCCCGCGGCCATGGTCAGCGTGATCGAGGAAGAGCTGATCTATGGCGAACGCCGCCGCGCCGCCCTCTGGCAGAGATTCGGCATGGCCGGGTGGGCCTTCGGCGCGACCGGCTGCCTGCTGGCCGCCCTGATCGCGGCGAGCCATGAGACCCCGGCTCCGGTCCTCGTGCCCTTTGATCCGTCCAGCGGCATGGCCCTGCCCATGGTCAACCTGCAGACCATCGCCATGACCAACCGCGAGGCGGTGATCCAGTCGCTGGTCCATGCCTATGTGCGCGACCGCGAAAGCTACAGCATGCTCGACAATGACCTGCGGGTCCGTTCGGTCATGGCGCGCTCCGAAAGGGCCGCGCAGGCCTCGATGCGCGATCTCTGGTCCTCGGAAAACCCCAATTACCCGGAACGGCGTTACGGCCCCCGCGCGCGGATGGATGTCGAGGTCCTGTCGGTCACACCGATCACCAATGACCGCGCGCAGGTCCGGCTGCGCAAGCGGCTGAAGGATGATGACGGCGAGACGCAGGGGCTCTTCACCGTCACCCTCGCCTTCCGGTTCGAGACCGATGAGGCCCGGTCCCTCGACGAGGTCTGGACCAACCCTTTCGGCTTCACCGTCTACGAATACGCCATCACATCCGACAGGTTGGAGGTCCAATGATGCGCAGCATCGCTTTTGCCGCAGCCCTTGCGGCCTTCGGTGCGGGGGCCCTGCCCGCCTCTGCCGAAGTCACCCCCCGCGCGGGCAATCTCGATCCACGCGTGCGCTATGCCCAATGGGTCGACGGGCAGGTCTATCGCGTCCAGACGCAGCTTGGCCGCGTGACCTCGGTCGAGTTCGGACCCGACGAACAGATCACCTCGGTCGTCGCGGGCGACACGGTCAGCTTCAATTTCGACGCCATTCCGGGGGGTAATGCCTTCGTCATGAAGCCGACCACCGCCGGGGCGGCGACCAACATCAACGTCTATACCAACAAGCGGCAATATTACTTCGAGGTCTCGGAAAGCCGCGCGGCGCAGTTTTCGGTCGTGCGCTTCACCTATCCGCGGGGCAGCGGCACCCCGGCGAACCGTCAGGTCGCGCGCGGGCCGCTCAATTACGATTACGGCGGCAGCGTCGTGAACAGCACCACCCCGACCGAGGTCTGGGATGACGGGGCCTTCACCTATTTCCGCTTCCGCCGCAACGGAGAGATGCCTGCCATCTTCAAGGTCACGGCAGGACGCGAGAGCACGGTCAATTCCCAGACCATGCCTGACGGCGTGGTCCGTGTGACCGGGGTCAGCCCCTTCTGGGTCCTGCGTCTTGGTGAAACGGAATCCACCATCGGCATGATGAAGGCAGTGAGGCTGGTTCAATGAACGAGATGAATGAACCCGACCTGCGCGAGCGTCTGGCCAGCATGGGACAGGCTCCCGGCCCGGCCGCGTCCGGACCCGCGCGTCGCCAGCCCCCCAAGCCCGCCCTCGGGGCGGCCCTTCTGGGCGGCGCGGCGATACTGGCCGGGCTTGTCTATGTCTGGTCGCAGCCAGAGGCCGCCCCCGACATGGACGTGCGCCAGGCACAGGAGTTCCAGAATGAGGGTGAGGGCTTTGGCGCCTTGGAGCGCCCGGTCAGGACCGAGCCGGTCGTGGTGGACGTTCCATCCCCGCCCCCCGCACAGGAGAACAACGAACTGGTCGAAATGATCCGCAACCTTCAGGCGCAGATCGATCGCATGGCTGACGCCCCTGAGACAGCGAACCCGGACCCGGACCAGGCCGAAGAACCGGCGTTGGAGAGTCTCCGGGCAGAACTGGACGATCTGCGCGCCGAAGCCGAGCGACGCGAGGCCGAGCTGCGCCAGACCATCGAAGCGCGTGACCTGCAGATCGCCGGGCTGAACGCGGATATGGACATGATGCGTCTGCAATCCGGCCAGGGGTTCACGCCGGGTGAGACCGGCCAGGCCTTTGGCATGGATCCGGCGCAAACCGAACAGGCCCGGCTGCAATCCTCGATGATCGCCCTTGGTGGCAGTGGGGATGCTGGCGGCGCGGCAGCAGTTGCTGCGGGTTTCGGTGACGGCGCGGCTGCGCAACAGGCCGCCCGGCTGAGCCAGGACGCGCAATTCGTGCGCGATGCCGGTCGGCCGGTCCAGGTTCAGCGCGCCGAGATCATCGTGAACCCCTCGAACACCGTCACCCAGGGGACGATGATCCAGGCCGTTCTGGACACGGCCATCGACTCGACCCTCGAAGGGCCGATCCGGGGCCTCGTGACGACCGATGTCGTCAGCTATGATGGATCGCGCATCCTGATCCCGCGTGGCTCCCGTCTGATCGGCACCTATTCCTCGGAGGTGGATATCGGATCGAGCCGCCTGCTGGTGGCTTGGGAACGCATCATCATGCCCGACAACCAGTCGGTGCAGATCAGCGCCTTCGGCGGCGATGCGCTTGGACGGTCAGGGACCACCGGAAGGGTGAACAGCCATTTCCTGCGCCGCTTCGGGGCCGCCGCACTGACCTCGACCATCAGCGCGATCCCCTCGCTCGTCTCGCGCGACAGCAGTGATGGCGCCGTGACGATCTCGACCGGTGGCTCGAACGCGGCCAGCACAGGCGTGGCGAACGCCCTGAGTGGGGCGACGGATGCCGCCGTCGGACGGTTCCTGTCGATCAGCCCGACCATCGCCGTCCCGCAAGGCACCAGGATCACCGTCATGGTGGACCGCGACCTGGAGATATTCTGACCATGAACGAGATGACCCATGGCAGCTATCTGGACGAGGCTCTGGCCCGGATCGGGCCGAAGATCGACAGCCCGCGGCTGATCGAGATCGCGATCAACCCCGATGGCCGGATCTGGTCGCTGGAACATGGCGATGCCGCCATGCAGCCGGTCGCCCGCCCGCCCATGTCACGGATGGAGGTCACCGATCTTGGCCGCCGCATTGCCAGTGCCGGGCGGCTGACCCTTGGCAAGGAGGCCCCGATCATCTCGACCTCGGTGGATTATCGGGGCCGCCCCATCCGCGCGCAGGTCGTGGCCGAACCCGCCGTCCTGCAGGGCGCCGCGATCTCGCTGCGCTTCTTCTCGTCCCTGCCCCTCGACCAGATCCGGGTGAAGTTCCTGCATGGCCAGGAATATTCCATGGACGAGGCCAGGGCCTCCATGAAGCGCCAGCTGAAGGAGCTGACGGCAGCGGGCGATATCGACGCGGCGATGCGCTTCATCGTCGAGCGCAAGATGAACGCCCTGATCGCGGGGGCGACAGACAGCGGCAAGACCGTCTTTGCACGCAAGATGCTGTCGCATGTCGGCACGGACGAACGGCTGATCACCATCGAGGACGCGGCCGAACTGGTCCCCGGACAGCCCAATGTCGTGACCCTGATCGCGGATCGCGACAGCCGCACGCGCACGCCCGACATCCTGCTGACCTCGTGCCTCAGGATGCGACCGGACCGGCTGATCGTGGGCGAGGTGCGCGGCAAGGAGGCGATGACCTTCATCGAGGCGATCAACACGGGCCATGGCGGGTCGATGACCACGATCCATGCCGAGACCCCGCGCCTGGCGGTCGCCAAGCTGGCGATCATGGCGCTGAAGGCCGAACTGCCCCTGACCTATACCGACACGCTGCGCTACATCGCGCGGTCGATCGACGTGGTGATCCAGACCGGCCGCGCCGGTGGGGACCGTGGCGTGCTGGAATTCCACATCCCGGATACTGGCGACGAAGGAGAGACCTCTCATGACTGACAAGAAGAACCTGATCGTCGCCGGCGCGGCGCTGGCCGCCGGGGCCTTCGCCATCGGCATCTTCCTCGGCAGCGCCCCGCAGGCGGAAGAGCCGACCGAAGCCGAGGCCATGGCCCAGATGGACGCCGCCCGTGAGACGGAACGCGACTTCCTGGACTTCACTGCGCCCGATCTGAGCACCCGGTCTGAGGGTCAGCGGGTGACGCGCCATGGCTGCGTCCTGCCCGCACGACCCGAATGGGCGGAAGATGCTGCACCCGGCGACGCGCATCGCGTCCTGCTGCTGCAGAATTTCTATAACCTCGGTCGGTATCAGGACATCGTCGCGACCCAGACCTGCCCCTGCGAGATCGAGCATCCATCCTGGCAGAGTGCCGACGCGCTTTATCAGCGGCTGGCCGTCGATATGGACGCGGCCGAAATCTCGACTCTGCGGCAAGCGCTTCAGGAAGAAATCGGGCGCGTCCAGAAGAAGTCGCTCGATATCTGCCGCGCTTGGCGGGCGCGCTGACATGGCGGTGATTCAGGATATCGTCACCTCGGCCGAGCAGCTTCTGACAAGCGCCGCCCGCTCGACCTTCCTGAGCCTGGTCGATGCCTCGGGCACGCTGGTCGGTTATATGGCCTTGCTGGCCGTGGCCCTGGTGGGCATCAACATGATGGTGCAGTTGCGCCCCATGGCGTGGGGACATTGCCTGATGCTGATGATCAAACTGGCGCTGATCGGCATCTTTGCCTGGAACTGGACCCAGTTCTGGGCTGTGGCCGATGCGATCCAGAAGGCCATCGAGGCGGCCGCGGGCGGCATTCTTGCCGCAAGCGGCAATGGCTTTGCCGGCCCGACGATCACGGGCGGCTTTGCCTCGGCCATCGACACGCTGATGTCGGAATTCACCGAGGCCGCGACCAGCATCGCCTCGGAAATGGGCGGCTGGTTCGCGACGGCCATCGTCTCGGGGATCTGCCTGCTGCTGATCGCGATCGTCTCCGCCGTCTCGGCGCTTCTGATCCTGTTTCCCAAGATCGTCATCACGATCCTTCTGGGCCTTGCCCCGATCATGATCGCGATGACGCTCTTCGAGATCACCAAGGACTTCTTCGAGCGATGGCTGGCCGCCTGTGTCAGCTGGTCGCTCTATCCGCTGTTCATCGCGGCGATCTTCTCGATCATGCTGTCGATGGGCAATGACATGGTCGCGAAAATCGGAACCGACGGCTATGACAGCATCGGCGCCTTCATTCCCTTCATCGTCCTGATGGTGCTGATCCTGATCTGCATGGCATTGCTGCCGACGCTGGTCTCATCGGTATCCGGGAACATGCAGCTGCTGGGCGTCATGGCGGTAGCGGGCCGCTTCGGCCAGAATACGGCAGGGACGTCCAGAGCCCTCAAGGCCGTGGGCAGTGCTTCCCTAGCTGCGGGTCGCGCCCCCATCGACACCTTCAAGGCTCAAAATGCCGTCGGGCGCGCTGGCGTCAAGGTCGGCACCGGTGTTGCGGCGACGGTAAACCGCATGCAGGAGCGTGCGAAATCCCTCTGATCCGGCACGATCAGCACCGATGGGAAAGGGCGGCCAGCAAGCCGCCCTCTTGATCATGCGGTTTCAAGTTCCTGGACCGGGACACTTGGTTGCGCAACGATGTCGTCCACTTCCCGTTGGGCCAGCTGAAGCTTTCGGACAACCTCATCCTGCGCGATGAGCTCGACGTCCGGAGCCATCTTGACGACGCGCCACCTCTTCGGAAATGGCGGCTTCTCGACCGAGGCGGGGTTTTCGGGCGCCCGGCTTGCCTGGTCCGCGCTGCTTGAGGACTTGGATTTCTGCGGCTTTTCAGGCGGTGACAGCAAAGCATCCTCGATCCGCTTGCCGGAAAAGGCGGCTTTCACCCTGCCCTTGTGACGCGTGACCTCGGCCACCCGCTCGGTCAGCTGCTCGATGCGCTGTGACGCGCTATGCATTCTGCCCTGCAGGTCTCGCAGAACCACGTCCTTCGGATCAGGCCCCGGCAGCGGCCCCTGCTGCTGTTCGAAGATTGGCCTCAACAGCCGGTCCTCGAAATACTTGATCCGCCGTGCCCGGATCGGGTGCTGGCCGTTCGCCAGGACGATCACCTCGTCGGGGCCAAGGCGTCCGGCCTCATCCTCGGTCAGCAGGTCGCGCTCCTCGTTGCGTTCGGACACGTTGATGCCGGCGAAAGGACCCTTGCCGATGGTCTTGGATTTCGAGGTCACGCGTTGGGTGGTCTTGCCGACGGCGGCCGACAATTCGGCCTTGGTCCGCTGCTCGGAAGGGGCCAGATAGACCTTGAGACCCGCGCCACCCTGAAGCGACAGGCGCGTGTCCTCGCCATAGATCTTGTCCAAGGCGGGGATGGTCTGGGTGACGACCGCCAGATGCCCGCCATAGGCGCGCAGCGTCTTGATGCTGTCGGTCACGCTCGGCATCCGGCCCAGCATGTCGAACTCGTCCAGCATGATCATCACGCGCCAGGGCTCGTCAGGCCCCGGCAGATGGGCATGCAGGCTGGACAGAAGATCAGAGAAGAACAGCCGCACCAGAGGCGCGATGGCACGGATCTTGTCATGCGGCGGCGAGATGAAATACGCCGTCTGCGGGCTGCGGCGAAAATCGCGGAAGCTGAAATCGCTGGTCTCGGTCGCCCGGTCGATCGCCGGGTTGGACCAGAGCGTCAGCCCTGAGGTCATCAGCAGCGACAGATAGCTGGTCAGCGTCCGGTCGTTGGTCGAAGCGAGGCGTTCGAACATCAACCGGGCGGCCGGGCTTTTGACGGCGTCGGCGTAGCTCATGTACTGCTTCTGCTTGTCACCCCCTGCCGAGGCGAGGCGATAGATTTCGCCCAAAGTCGGCTTGCCGCGCTCCATCGCATAAATGCCGCAGGCGACGAACAGGTCGATGCCACCGTCCAACAGGCCCTTGGCGCTGTCATCCTCGGTCTGCAGGAACAGTTCGGCCAGCATGCGGATTTCCATCTGGCGCTGATCGGCATTCGGGAGGGCCGCGATCCGGTCCAAAGGGTTGTAGCGATGGCCTGGATTGTCCCAGTCCAGCGGGGCAAAACGCCAGATCCTGTCGCCTGCAGACTGCCGGTGACGGCTGGTAAGTTCGTAATTCTCGCCCTTCACGTCCAGCACCACGGCGCTGCCATGGAACAGCAGGAGGTTCGGGATGACGAAGCTGATCCCCTTGCCCGCGCCGGTGGGCGCGACCATCAGGCAATGCGGATAACGGGCCGAGGTCAGGAACCTGCCTATGCCCTTGGGCGATCCGGCCTTGGCGACGATGAAGCCGCCGCCGGGTTTGTCGAAGAACCCGTTCCGCCTGAGTTCAAGCAGGCCCTGCCAATGCGCGCGGCCATAGGTGGTCAGCCCCTCGGTCAGAACCTTGGCCGAGAACAGCAGCGACAGCACAAGGCAGCCGCCAAGGGTCAGGCTGAGGACCAGGAATGCCTGCGGGTCGCGATGCCGGATGCCCGGATACTCTCGCACCAAGGCCAGCCAGTCGAGCGATTGCCCCATATGGCCACGCCAGAAGGACAGAAACCCGGTGCCAAGGATATAGGCGAGGCCGACAGAGATCAGGGCGAAGAACAGCACGCCCCCCAAGAGGCGCAGCTTAATCATGGCCCGGGCCCTCGTGACCGCGCTGCTGGCGGACGTGATCCCGCTCGGCGGCAAGCGCCTCGTTGACCCGCTGGAGGGCCTGGTCGGAGCCCGGCGCATCGAGGCCGCGCAGATAATCGCGCGCCATGGTCAACTGATCTTCGCGGTCGCCGACCCCGCGCAGGACCTCGGCATCGCCGCGCTTCAGTCGGTCCAGTTCATCGCGGGTCAGCATGCGCTCGATGGCCTCGCGCAGCTTGCGCTCGTCCTCGTCTCCGACCGGGCGCGCGAACTCGCGCAGGGCGCTGCGGCTCGCCTCGGTGGAGCCGATCGATGCAGTGGACTGATGGGCATCTGCATCGTCGCGGCGGGCGCGGTCCATCTGCGCGCCGGTATCAGGGCCTTGGTCATGGCCGCGCTCCATCCGCTCCAACGCCGCACCCTGATCGCGCCTGTCACGAGCCTCGCCATCGATTGCCCCGGTGCGTTTATCAGGCAGTCCCTCCCCGCGCTCTGCGGCCTCGCGCAACTGCCGGGCCCCCATCTGGGCCATGTCGCGGTCATAGTCGCGCCGCTGCTCCGCCGAACCCTCATCGGCCATGCGCGTATCGCCACGCGGGAACCGCTGATCATAGTCCGCGACCGCGTTCGTCCCGGTCGCCTTGGCACGCGCGGCGATGGCATCATCGACGCCATAGCTCTCGGCCACGCGATCATAGGCACGGTCCACAACGCTGATCGCTTGGCGCAGCTCTGCCTCATTGCGCAGATCAAGGCCTCGCAGATCAGCAACCGCCTGTAGATCCTGCTGGACCCATCGCGCCTCAAGGGCCGCGGAATTGGCCCCTGTCCGCATGCGCGCCTCAACCTCGACCGGATCAATGCCGGTCCCGTCCAAGGCAAGTGTCAGCTTTTCACGCCCCTCGGCCACAAATCGTGCGTTCACGTCACGCAGGTTCTGGGCGGAGTAGATGCCCTCCTCGCTGGCGGTCTCGCGCAGATCGCGCGACCGGGCACCCAACGGCTGCAGATGTTCGACCGAGGTCAGCGCCTCGGCCAACTTGCGCTCCATCTCCGGGCGCTGGTTCGGGGCGGCATCGGCAATCCGGTCCTCGGCATCATCCACGGCCCGCCGCAATCCGGCAGCTGCATGATCAAAATCCTCTGAAATCGCCATATAGGGCTCTCCTTTTGCAACAATGGTGCCGCCTTGCGCCAAAACGGCAGCGGCCTTTTCAAAAGCAGTCGCTAAATCCTGCAGATTTTCCGCCGAGGCAAAGCTCGACAGCTCGCGATAGCGCAGGGACCAATCGCGAATCTCTTGGGTGGCACGGGCCAAATCGGACCCGATCCGGGGCTTTCCCTCCGGCGCCTCGAAGGCGGTGCCACTGGCCGCCGCCTTTTCTTTCGCCCGCCGCCATTCGCCGTCGGTAGGCGGGTAGTTCACATGCCCACGCTGCAGGCGTGTCGTGGCCTCCAGCTGGATACCGTAGCGCGCGGCATGATCGACCATGGCCTCCTTGAAGGCCTGGTAGGTGAACTCCGTGCCCTGGCGCAGGGTGAAGTAATCGCCCCCCTCTCCGCGCCGGTTCACGATGATATGGGCATGCGGGTTCTTGTTCGGACTGTCGGTGTGCACCGCGATCATGTAGTCGAACCGGCCGCCCAGCTTCTCCCGGCAGATCTCGCCCGCGATCAGGCTGACATGGCGGGGCTTCGTTTCGCGCGGAAACGACATGACCATATGCGTGGTCCGCGCGGCGTTCATCTGGCCCCGCCAGTCATCGGCCCAACGCGCAACGGCGCGGTCGATCTGCTCGGGCGTCAGCCGCTTCTCTCCGTCCAGAAGGCCGCGGGAATCGTGAACATCGACGCTCTTGCTGAAAAGATAGCTGAACTGCGCGCCAAGCTGGCCGCGCGAGGCACAGCCGCCCGTGCGGATCAGCTTGAAGAAGGCAGGCGAGGCGCCCTGCGCCGCACGCGCCATGTGCCGGACATTGGCCAGCGCCCGGCCCCGCCCGATCCGGCCCCAGCCATCTTCGAACAGACGCCCGGTGACGGCCTCGACCGCGTCACGCCGGGCCATCACTGGCCCCCTTCATGCCCTCGATGAAGCGCCGCGCGGTGGCTGAGGCGCGCTTGCCCTCGATCTCTCGGACCACGACCCCGACATCGTCGATCCGAACCAACAGGTCCGACAAAAGCTGCTGCTGAGGCGCAGTCAGCTTCAGCTTCTGGCCTCGGCGTACCTCGTAATTCTTGGTGGCGACCAGCTGGTTCACATTGCGGCCGATGGCGTTCAGCTCGGCCGTGAGGCCCCGCAGCGCGTCGGCCAGATCCGGGTCCGGTTCCAGAAAGCCCGAGGGCACGCGACAGACCCGACGCAGAGCATCCGCGCGGCTCTTGAGGCCGATACGTCCGACAGCGGCATCAAATGCCCGGAGGCTGACCTGATCGACCGTGAATGAGACATGCGCGGTGCCGGATCTCGTGTCCTGGGCCTTCTCGTGAAAGCTGCGGATTGCAGCGTAGATCGTCGGCCGGGTGACCTCATAGGTGCGCGCCAACACCGATACGGGCACACCGGCCCGCACAGACGCGACGATCTTCTTCTGATCATCAGATGTGAGCTTTTTCGATCCGGAGCGCATCAGCCAAAGTGTAAAACTAACAATTGCATTTCTTGCCAAATATGCATTGCAGTGTTGGCCGAGACACTCAGACTGTCAAGTCGGTGGGGCCGGGCAGTGCTGCAATTCAATTTTACACGTAGCGGCAGCTATGCTTCGTGATCCGACAAGGCCCCTCTTGGGCCTCTCACCGCTCCAGAGGGACCCTACAGGCCTAAAGCTCCGATCGACGCAGCCCCGCAATGCGCAGAGCCTCTTAGCCCCCTCAGAAAGAAAAAACGGCTGGCGCTCGTCACACACCGGTCGGAAACTGGCATTGCTAGTAAAATTTGCTAGACGGTGTAGATCGACAAGTAATCTCGGGATTGTCGCTCGTCACACTTGGTCGTCATACTGGGTTGCTAGTGCCGCTTGCTTTTATTGGTCGCTTGCTTGGCAAGATTACGCGTTATGCTTGCTTGAAACGATAGCTGGTCATGGTCGCTAAAAATGATTGCTTTCCACGTTCGCTTGTTTAACGGTTATGATCGCTCGCCAGTTTCGCTCGGTCGTATGAGTCGTCACGATCATACCGTCCGCGACCAACACCTGTGAAAGGACAACCGATGACTGCAATCGTCCTCGGCATGATGACTAAGAAAGGTGGAGCAGGTAAATCCATGCTCACGAAGCTTCTGGCCTCCGCCGCGGTCTACTCTGGCAAGAAGGTCATGGTGATCGATCTAGACCCGGAAGAAGATATCGCCTCGTGGTGGCGGGCAGTAACCGAGAAAGGGAACGCTCACCCAGACCTCGCGATCCGCGCCACCAGAGAGGTCACGGACCTCTATGACATCATTGAGGCAAACGAAGAAAAATACGACTTCATCCTGATTGATACCAAGGGGGAGGGGAGTGAGGCCGCCGATCATCTGGCCAGCGTCAGTGATCGTATTCTGGTGCCTTGCCTATGCGCTGATTCTGATGTCCGTCGCACCCGGGAAACGGTCCAATGGTATGAGGGCCTGAAAAGTCGCGTGGACGATCCTGCCCAGATCCCGCCGCTGTTCGTGGTGCTTTCGCGGATGCCGCCTCAGATGCTGAAATATGACGGCACAGGAAAACCGGCAGGCGTGGTCGTCCATGACTTCGAGCGCTTCGAGGCCATGCTGAACGAATTCAATCCCCTCAAGGCGATGGTGCCTGATCGGACCCAGTATCGCGACATGGATTCCCGAGGGCTGTTGGGGACACTGCTCGACCAGGCCCGAGAAGGAGACGCCCTGATGCGCGGGCAGATTCCGCATTACGAGAATGCCTTGGCGCATGCCCTCAATCTGATGAACAGCATCCTGAAAGGACAGCGCATGAGGAGCACCAATGCGTAACCGGCTGAAGATCACGAAGCCCGATGAGACCGGCTTCAGCAAATCCGTGAGTGTCAGCAAGAGACCCCCTCTGCCAACGCTCGACGAGGATGCGCTTGATGCCCTGCGCATCAAGCCAGCCGAACCTGTGAATACGGATTCGGTTGCAACAGAGCCCGCCGCTGCGCCCCCGCCAGCCAAGCCCGAAGAGGTGCAAACTGCACCTGAACCCGTCCTGACCGCAGACCCCACCCCGAAGAAGAGTCCGTCCAAGCCCGAACCGTCTTCGACCAGAGGAAAGAGCCAGACGCCGCGCACAACCGAGGATGAAAAGGTCGAGTTGGTCCTGCCGCCGCGAGCGCGCCGGGCAAACGACAACATGACAGTTCATCTGCGCCTCCGCGTCTTGGAACGGCATGTCGCGGGTCTGCGCGCCTTGGAAGATCGCGGCTATCATCGCCGGTCCGTGCTCCAAGCCGCGTTGAACAAGATGCCACGCTTGAACCTGGAGCCGCGCTATGTTCCTCAGCTGCAGGAGGCCAGCGCCGGCGCAGAGTGGAGCCATCGTTGGGGTCCAAGCGTGTCCATCACATTGCTGAAGCAGATCGCCAAGCAGGTACGCGGAGGTGAGGATGCGCCCCGCGCTGCACTGATCATGGGCCAAATAGAGCCGAAATGGTTTGCGAGCCTCGATGCAACAATCAAGAAGCTGCAGGACAGTCTTTAACCGTAGCGGAACGCGACCGCTGCCAATTCTCTGAAAAGGCCGTTTGATATGAAGCTATTTTTGAAAGGCGCAATGCTCGCCGCACTCGCGGGCACACCCGCCATTGCCTGGCAGACCCAGACTGATTTTCGAGGTCTGGTCATAAACGATCTGGTCCAGGGACCGCTTGAGATCAAGGTCATCTGCGATCCGGGCGGTGCCTTCATCCCTGCCGCAGATCAAGCAATATTGACCCTCGAAGGACAGCTGCCGGACGGACCCTTCACCCTGTCCGCGGACACAGGAAGCGTTTCCGGCACCCTTGAGGCTGGGCTGATCTCGAACAGGAACGGCGGCATCTGGACGTCATTCGCGAGATTGCTCATGACAGGCAGCAGGTTCGACCTCACCGTTGCAGACCAGACCATCACCATCCAGACCAAATCGGCCCTTCCTGAAACCTGCCTCCCCGGACGCAGCTGATCTTGGTGCGGGTCACGCAGTTGCCAAGGGAATTGTCCACCCGTGGCGGATCATTTCGCCACAGGCGTGCAGGCCCCGAACGGAACGGCCCCACAAATAGCGAAGAGACGTAAGGGGACTGTGGTCAATTCCCCGGCGGTGTGACGCACAGTCGGACACCGGCAGCGGTTACACCGCTGCGCACGCCGCCCATGGGGGCGGCGCCCGCGTTGTCAACGCGCTGGATCGCGTGGCGCGGCAAGCCGCGCCGCATTGTGAGGCGCAGCCCTGCGCGGTCGGACCTGTCGCGCAGCGGGCAGGTCCGACCGCGCAGATCGGCCCCCGCCAAACTGGCGGGGGCATCTGCTTAACGGGTGCCGAGGAAACGCTCTGCGCCTGCATGGTTGATCTCGTACACCAGCACGGGCTGTCCGAGGCGAGCGGATCGCCGCCGGGCGCGACGCTCCGCCTCTGCCAATGTGGCGCAGATGATGGGCAGGTCGTCGGGGTCGTCGCGGATCTCGTAATGGCTCACAGCGTCACCTCCGGGCGCAGATTGCCGGTCCTGTCGAGCCAGCCGCGCGCGGCGGCGCAATCCATGCAGATGCAGGTGCCGCTTCCCTCGATCACGACCGGCGCGAGATAGACCCAAGGGTTCGACCTGCCGCATTTGCGGCAGGTCAGGTTCGGCAAGGTCAGGGGGCCGCTCATGCGGCTTCCCTTTCCTCGGCGCGGCCTTGGGGCTTCGTCAGCCATTCGGCGGCCTTCTGCGCTTCGCTGGCGGCCTTGAAGATCAAGCGGCGGTCATCCTGCAAGGCGCGCAACCAGCTTTGCACATAGGCTCCGGACTGGCCAAAATCAGGGGTCAGGCCAAGCTGCGCGCAGGTCATGCAATTGCCGATTTCCGCGACCAGTTCCTCGAAAGCATAGGCCTTGCGGTCGGTGAAGCGGGCGAAGCGGTCAAGGCGGCTGGCATGGCCTGTGGCGTGGCACGCCTCATGCGCCAGGGTGCCGTAATAGCCTGCCGCATCGTGAAAGGTGCCGATCGGCGGCATGTGGATGAAATCCTCCGGGATGTTGTAATAGGCGCGCGGGTCGTCGCTGGTGCGGATGTCGAGCCCGGTCGCGGCAAAGAAGGCGTCAAGCGCGGAGTCGGTCTCGGTGCCCAGATCGCGCGGGGCTTCGGCCGAGGTGGCTTCATATTCGGCGGGCAAGCCCTCGATCTGCTCGGCATTGAACACGCTGTAGGCTTTCAGATAGGGCAGGCGACGTTCCTCGCCGGTCGCCTCGTCCTCGCGCTCGAACGTGCCGTATTTGACCACGGTGGCGGATTTTTCGCCTTTGCGGACCTGTCCGCCTGCGGCCTGCGCCTGCCGATAGGTGAACCAGTAGGGCGAGCGATAGCCTTTCTCGTCTGCCACCAGCCAGAGCATCAGCACATTGATGCCGGAATAGGGTTCGCCGTTGCTGCGCAGCGGAAAGGGTGCGCCGCCCCTCTCGCCGGTCCAGGGCTTGCGCCATGCGGGCGTGCCTGCCTCGATGCTGGCGATGATCTGGTCGGTGACGTGCTGGTAGAGATCGAATTTCGCAACCATTGTCTGGTCCTTCCTTGTGGTGGCCCGTCCTGGTCTTTGTGCCGAGGATCGGGCGGGGTTTCTGGCGAGGACCGCGCAGCGGTGCCTCTCCTGAAACCCTGCCTCCCGGCGAGGGCAGGAGGGGGACCCGTGCAAGGTTGTCCGTAGGGGCGAAGGGGAGGGGGATCACCCGGCCTGCACGCAGCCGCAGGCGGAGGAAGGCCGGGGAAACCCCTTCGCCCCGTCAAGCGGACGGCCTTGCGCGGGGGAACCGGCGGTTCCCGGAACGGACACGCGCCGTCGCGCGTGGCCCATCACAGGCAGGGGCGTTCGGCTTGCCCGAATCCCCCTGCGCCGCGATCCCCGCGCGGGCGCGGGGATCACCGCTTCATCGGTCCTGGACGCGGGGATTGCCGGGGGGCCGGCCCAACACCCCGACCCCGCCCGGTTGCCCAACCGGGCTCCTCTCGCGTCAGCGGGCGTCGCCCGAAGGGACGAGACGGGCAGGGCAGGGCGACCTGGACCGGCGGGCAGGATGGCTGGCTCGGGACGAGACCGACAGAGGCCCGCCGCAGCCGGGCGCATCGCCCTGACAGGCTCGGGTCAGGCCAAAGGCCAGACCAGAACGCGGCCCAAAAGGAGACGCCACAAAATCAAAGACGCAGCTATGGGCGAACTCTCGGTCGGATGCCCGGGGAGGTGCTTGGCAGTGGCGAAGTCTTCACGCATTATCCTGCAGCATAGTTTTCCTTCACCGTCTCCTTGCTGGAACTTCCCCTGATGCCTAGTCTGAACCGCCGCCACGTCTCGTTAGGTTTGCTCGCTGCTCTTGCCGCTTGTGGGAGGTCAGGGCCGTCCAGCTCACCACTGCCGTCGCGGGCAGGGGACGTCCCACAGTTCAAGCGCTATTTCGGCCCTCCCGTGACGCAGGTGGTGGTCCAGAAGGGGCAGCGCCGAATGCACCTCCTGAACGGGCAGACGGTGCTGAAGTCGTATGACTTCGGGTTGGGAAACCAGCCAATAGGTCATAAGCAGTTCGAAGGCGACGGAAAGACACCAGAGGGCCTCTATTTCGTGGACCGCTTCAACCCGCGCAGCCGCTACCACCTGTCGGTCGGCATTTCCTACCCCAACGAGCGGGACAAGGCTTATGCCGCGCAGTTTGGCCGCGATGCCGGCGGCGACATCATGTTTCATGGCCGAGGCCCTGAAGGGCGTGTCCTGGCTCCCAGAAACAGGGACTGGACGGCTGGCTGCATCGCGATCACCGACAATGAGATCGAAGACGTCTACGCCATGCTGCAACCTCGCACGCCGGTGATGATCTACGCCTAGTATCCGGCGTCAGACACTGCCGCGTCATTGGGGTAATCACCCTGAGGCTGTCTGGATGCCGATGGTGGCGGCAGGCCTTACAGCTTCAGCGCGCTGATTGGCCGCACCAGCTGTTGCAGATTATCCCAAGCTAGCCAGCCATGGTCTTCCACTGCTTGGACACGATCTGCAGCGCCGGTTATTCTCTCCTCAACTATAAGACGAGCACGAGGCAGCAGTATGTCCACACATCGTTTCGATGACCGGAGAAGTTTTTTGCGCGGCCTTGCCGCAACAGGAGCGCTGCTGCCGGCAGTAGCCTATGGTCAGGCGGCCACTGACATGGGGCCCGAGCGCAACCAGTCCTCGTTCCGGACCCGGCACTGGCGCGACTTCTACCCGACGCTTGGCAAGGGCGTCCTGCTGGCAGACGTCACCTCGCGCGCGGTCCATTACTGGTCGGGCGATGAGAGCGTCCACTTCGTCTTCCCCTGCGCCATCCCAATGACCGAGGACCTGACCCGCCGCGGGCAAACCGAGATCGTGCGCAAAATGCCGAATCCGCCCTGGACTCCCACGCCCAGCATGCGCGAAAAAGATCCCACTCTCCCTCAGAGGGTCGAAGGCGGGGCGCCCGAGAACCCACTCGGCAAGTTCGGCCTCTATCTCGCCTGGCCTGCTTATTTGGTCCATGGCACCCACGACACTCGCAAGATCGGACGGCGCTCCTCATCGGGGTGCTATGGGCTTTATAACGAGCATGTCGAACAGCTTTATGCGGTCGCCGAGATCGGTACACAGGTGACTGTTTTCTGATCGCCTTATTCAGGCACTGGTTCGGCCAGCCGCTCTGCGGCAGGACCGTGCCAGCCAGACAAAAGTAGTTTGGCCGAAGGCGAAAAGCTCGAGCTTCACATACATGCTGCACACAGCCTGAGCGGCCGCTTTCGGGCATACGTATCTTGCAAGAGACCGCAGATTGAACGGCAGAGGCAGGTCGGCTAGCCATGCTGCGCCTGCATCGCTGCGGCATCGCGACCGACGGCTATGGGCTCCTCACGTCGATTGCGCAGAAAAAAGGCCGCCCCGTGAGGGGCGGCAGTGTTTTCCTCACCACAAGGAAAATCGTTTGCCGTGGCCTAACACTTCCTGAGGGTCAGGACCACGGTGTTGATACGCACACCGACACTGGCGAAGCTCTCGGCCGGCAGGTCGCGCCAGAGGCTGCGCCGCCACCCGCTCGGGGCGTGTTGCTCGGCCCACCGGCGGAAGGTTTCATGCCGCGCGGTGCTGCCGACCTCGGCCGAGGCAGGCAGGATCGCCCGCAACTCTCCGCCAGGCGCCAGGAAATCGAAGGCGTGGCGGATATGGTCGGCCCAGTGCGTCCCCGAAAAGGGCGGGTTCATCAGCACCATGTCATAGACGGGTGCAGGGGCGACCTTCAGGAAGTTGGCACACTGCACAGACAGTGCGGGATGAGCCAGACCGCGCAGCGCCTCGGCCCTGTCGGGATGGACTTCGATCGCATCCACCCTCGCCCCCATGCGCAGCAGCGGACGGACGATGGCGCCGACCCCGGCGCTCGGCTCCAGAACGCGGATGCCGGGGCTGATCCGCAGATCGGTCAGCAACTCCTCGACCACGCCGGCGGGCGTCGGGTAAAAGGCCAGATCCTTTGCCAGGGCGGTGCCAGGGCGGAAATCATCGGGCTGGTCCCTGGCCCCGGCGGCATCGGGCAAGACATCGCCATACCACGCGGCGAGAACGCGGTTCACCTTGTCCAGAAGGGCCGCATCCCTGATCCAGAGGTGCAGGTTGCCGTTCTTGAAGCAGCGCGCCGTGAAATAGGCGGTCTCGACTTCGGTTTGCCGTGCGCCCCAACCGCCGCGCCGCGCGGTGGTGATGGCCGTTTCCAGATCGCCATAACGGCGCTGCCCGTCCAGCTGGGAAAAGACCCGCTCGACATCCGCCAACGTGCGGCGCATCTGCTCGCCGCGCCCGGAATAGGACCAATAGCCCCCATCATCAAAGACCAAGGTGAAGATCATGCGCTTGCCGATCTTGAAGGCGTCATGGCTTTTGAAGGCCGGATCCAGCTCGGCGAAGGCCCGCGCGACACCGCGCATGAAGATCTGCTCGGCCTCGCCGGTCAGTCGCTCCAGCGTCGCGCGGATGTTGTCCAGCGTCGGCTCGGGCATGTCGCTGGTGCGCATCTGGTCGTCCAACCTTTCCCGTTCGGTGCGGTCCATGATCTCCTTGAGGCGGGTTTCCTCGACGATACGCTGCCAGATCGCCGCATCGAGGCTGCGCTTGTAGCGCGCAAGAACGGCCTGGCCGTCAAAGCGTGGGAACAGCGCGGCCTTGGACGCATCGTTGTCCGCCTGGTGCAGATAGCAGGAATGGCCTGCCGTCGCCCCCTTGGCGGTCTCGGCCGCGGCACGGGCGCGGTCGTAACCATCACCCAGAACCGCGATGGCCTGCTGCATCTGGGTCAGCGCCGCGTCGCGCGCGGCGCTGATGCTGGTGATGTTAAGGGGCGCGACCAGCGCCCCTGCGGTGAAGGTGGGGCGGTCGGTCATGCGACATCCTCCCGCCGGATCAGAAAGCCGTCCAGCATGAGAGAGAGGGTTTCCAGGTTCGGACCGTCGCCATAATGGACGGCGCGGCCGATCAGCTGCGGATCGCTTTCGCAACGCGCCCGCGCAGGCAGGTCGTGATCAAGATAGGCGTTCATGGTGAAGCGGTGCCGTCCGTGGCCGGCGTCATGGAAATAGACATGCCATTTCAGCAGTTGCGCGGGGTTCTCATCCGCCTCGGCCATCAGTTCATCCGCGGCTTGGCGCAGGACCTCGAAGGTGCGGGCGCCATCACGGATAAAGTCGTTGCTGCGCGGCCCTGCAAAATCGGCCCCCTCGCGGATGCCGAAACGATTGCCAGGGCAACTCTCGCCCAACAGGCGGGCAAGGATCTGGGTGCTGCGGGCGCTGGCGGTGGCTGCGACGAAGCGCGCGGGGTGCATATTGATCTGGATCACCGAAAAATGGGTCATCTGTCTGGCACTCCTTCAGCGGCTCTGGGCCGCAGAGATCGCGTGGTCCTCATAGCGGATGATCGGTTCACCGATGGCGGTCAGGCCGCCCCAGCAGGGACCGGCGAAACCCAGCAGGCGTGGCTGGCCCTGCAGTTCGGGGCGCAGGGTGGCGCGGGTCTCGATGCCGGTGATCCGGGTGCCCATATCCTCGACCCAAGCGACCAGGTCATCGGTCATCACGCGGCACGGGCCGCAATCATCAGTCATGCTTACAATCTCGAAAACAGCCATTGTCTGGTCCTTCCTTGTGGTGTCCCGTCCTGGTCTTTGTGCCGAGGATCGGGCGGGGTTTCTGGCGAGGACCGCGCAGCGGTGCCTCTCCTGAAACCCTGCCTCCCGGCGAGGGCAGGAGGGGGACCCGTGCAAGGTTGTCCGTAGGGGCGAAGGGGAGGGGGATCACCCGGCCTGCACGCAGCCGCAGGCGGAGGAAGGCCGGGGAAACCCCTTCGCCCCGTCAAGCGGACGGCCTTGCGCGGGGGAACCGGCGGTTCCCGGAACGGACACGCGCCGTCGCGCGTGGCCCATCACAGGCAGGGGCGTTCGGCTTGCCCGAATCCCCCTGCGCCGCGATCCCCGCGCGGGCGTGGGGATCACCGCTTCATGGGACCTGGACGCGGGGATTGCCGGGGGGCCGGCCCATCACCCCGACCCCGCCCGGTTGCCCACAGGCCCTTGCTCGATCCTTGACGTCTCGCGCGGGCCTGCTGCGGCCGCGCCCCTCCACTCCCAGGGTCGTTCCGCGGCGCGGCTGGACAACCGGGCTCCTCTCGCGTCAGCGGGCGTCGCCCGAAGGGACGAGACGGGCAGGGCAGGGCGACCTGGACCGGCGGGCAGGATGGCTGGCTCGGGACGAGACCGACAGACGCCAGCCGCAGCCGGGCGCATCGCCCTGACAGGCTCGGGTCAGGCCAAAGGCCAGACCAGAACGCGGCCCAAAGGGAGACGCCATGAGAGGACGCTCTGGCTTTGCGCCCTGGTGGAAAGATTGCCTGTGCCTTCGCTCAGAGCATAGACTTAACGGAGATCGCGGTTCTTTGCAGGTTATCCGATGAGCGAGGTCTTTGCAGTGTCTGACGGAATCGATCTTTCGGATCGCATTGAAGAAATTCTGGGGCAGGTTAAACCGCTTGCGGCCGAATACTACCGCCTCACCGGTAAGCCTCTTGGCGTTACCGGTGAGATTGCCGAGTATTTGGCCGCCCGTCTTCTTGACCTTGATCTGGCTCCTGCGCGGACGGCGGGCTACGACGCCCTGCGCAAGACGGATACCGGTGTCGAGCGGATACAGATCAAGGGTCGCGCTTTTGGTGACAAGGCAAATCCAGGCCAACGTCTTGGGCGTCTCAAGCTCGATGCGGAATGCGATGTTGTCATGGTTGTTCTTATGGACAGCGGGACTCTCGAAGCCCGAGAAATCTGGGAAGCGCCCTATCCGTCCGTGGTGGAGATCCTTTCGCGGCCGGGGTCACGCGCTCGGGATCGTGGTCAGCTTGGTGTTGCGAGTTTCAAGGCAATTGCGACGAGGATCTGGCAGGACAGCGGCTCGATTCCGGTGTCCGCTGGTGGCGCAGACGGACTCTTCTGCCCTGAATGCGGCCGGGAGTTTCGCAAGAGTTGGGGGGGGATCGATGCGCATTGGAAGGCCAATCATGACCATCTGATGCCATATGAACAAGCATGGCCGCTCATACGAACAGGGAAATATCGCGCACGGACCTGAGCCCATCCGCGCGTCCTTCTTGCTGTTTTAGGCGTTGAGGAAAGCGGCCCCGTGAGGGGCCGCAGGCGGTTTATCCGCCGATGATGGGCATGATGCTGAAGAGTGCGCTGATGAAAACGTCGCGGGCGACGATGAGGATATCAACCTGCTTCTCGTTGAAGCCGGCTGTCTTGAGCTTTTGCGCGAAGGCGTGTGTGTGGTGGCGGCCCGGCCCTGCCCGAGGATCGGGCGGGTTAACAGCCGGGCTCGATCGGTGGTCGCTGCCGGTCTGCCGCGACCCTTGGGCGCGGCTCGGCCCGAAGGGCAGGGGCCGCGCGCGGTGCGGGGCCTTTTGGGGCCTTGCGCCGCGCGGGGTCAATCGAGGGGACCTGTCCTCCTGGCGCGGCGCGGACGGTGGCGCGGGGCTGGCGGGACAGGAAAAGGCCCCCGGCGCGGATCGCGCGCGGGGGCAAGTGGCCTTCGTCGCAGAAGGGTTGGCAGAGGGGCGGGCGCGGATGCGCCACAGCCCCGTATCAGGTGCCCCTGTTAGGTCAGAGGCAATCGGGCAGCCATGCGTCGATGCGGGCCTTCTTCTCGGCGTCGATCTGCCAGAGACGCTGGTAATCGGCATCGCTGAACAGCCGTTCCAGCGTGGCGGCCTTCTCGGCCTTCTTCTGGCCCTTGAACGCCTTGAAGCCCGATCCCTGCGGATCGCATCCGGTCAGGGACAGAAGCAGCCCTTCGAGGTAATCGGCGCTGACCCGCCCGAAGAAGTTCTCGGCGGTGGGCGTCCAGACCTTGCGGATGCTGGCCCCGCTATCGGTCTCGATCACCGTGAAGAAATCGCTGCCGCCCGCGCCATAGGGCAGGGTGCGCGCGATGCCCTCGGCCAGGGCGGCGTTGCGGGCCTTCTTGCCTGCTGCGACGAAGGCGCGGAAGGCTGCGGGCAGATCGTCCACGCGCAGATCGGGGCGGCTCCATCCCTCATGGGCGGCGGGGGCGTGATCCAGACGCGCGGGGCGGTCCAGCCCCTCGGGCTTGGTCGGACAATTGGTCGGGCGTCCGGGCGTCAGGTCAAAGACATGGGTGCTGACGCCAGAGGCCAGCGACAGGCCGAAGGCCAGCAGATCGAAGACCAGTTCCGGCTTGTCCAGCAGGGCGGACTGGATCGCGGCCAGCCGGATTGCCTTCATGTCCGAGACCAGCGCGCCGGAATAGGGGGATTTCGGGGCGGGTTCGGCGGCGCCTCCGCTGCCGGTCCGGTGATCGGCCCGCCCGGTCAGGACACCTGCGGCAATGGCCTCGTCGCGGTGTTCGGGGCGCAGCCACGGGCCGTTCAGGCGCAGGGTGCCATCCTGTTGGACATAGAGGTAATGGCCCCCGACCGCGCGCTGCGCCTCGGTGAAATCGCCGTCGAGAATGGTGGTCAGGGCCTCGAACTCGGCCTGTTCCGCCTCGTCCAGCGCCTCGGCCTCGGCCAGTTCGGCCAAGGCGTCGTAACGCTCGGCCTCGTCCTCGGTCAGATCGCCCCCGACCGGATAAAGCCGGTCCAACTTGGCCGTGATCTCATAGGAGAGGTAGCTTTCGGCGGAAATCTCGGTCCAGCGCCAGCCCGCGCCGATGCGGCGGGCTTCCTCGTCCAGCTTGTCGGCAAAGAGCCGGTCCAGAAGATCGGCATCATGCAGCGCGACATTGTCGCTGAAGAGATCGCGCGTCAGCCGCCCGCCTGCGGCCTCATAGGCGTCCAGACCGACGAAGCGGGCGCGGCGGTCATTCGCGCTGATCGTGTCGGGTTGCAGCGCCTGTTTCAGGCGATGCTCGGAGACGTCGCGGCCTCTCACCTCGTCCAGAACCTGCAAGCTCAGGGCCTCGTCCTGCGAGAGGGTGAAGAGCTTGGCGGTGCCCAGGCTGATCTCGCCCGCTTTCAGCGCGTCGAGCACGGGGGCGGGCAGCGCGGCCAGCGCGAGGCGGCGATAGACATGGGCCTCGGTCTTGCCGAAGCTGCGGGCGATGGCGGAGACTTCCGCGCCTGCCTCCTTCATCCGGCCATAGGCGCGGATTTCATCGGCGGGGTGCAGGTCCTCGCGGGCGGCGTTCTCGACGCTGGCCCATGCGCGGGCGGTGGCGGCGTCGGGGGCAAGGCGGACCGGGATCGCGGCCAGTTCCGGGTGACGGGCGGTCACGGCGGGGTCGCGCTCGATGGCGCGGGCGATGGCGCGCAGCCTGCGGCCCCCGGCGACGATGCCGACCCGGCCCTCGGCATCCATCAGGCCCGAGAGGTTCTGGATCAGGCCGATCATGGCGATGCTGTCGGCCAGAAGGTCGATCCCCTCGGGGTCGGCATCCTGGCGGGGGTTCAGGTCCGAGAGATAGAGGTCGGCCAGGGGGACATACTGGATCGCGGCGGCGGTGATGGTGTCGCGCTTCATGGCGATATTCCTTCGTGGTGATGATCGTGTTATTGGTGCCTTGCCCCCTGTGAGGGCGGGGCAAGGCGGGGGGCCTTAGACGGCCCCGTGCTGGATCAGGAAGCGGCGTCCGATTCCAAAGGTGTCGCCCTTCCTGACAAGCGCCCATGCTTCCGCGAGGCGTTGTTCAAAGATCGCTTTGCTCATGCATTCACCCCCTTTCCGGTTGAAGCTGCGGGAAGCATCAGCCTGCGCGCGGCGCGGCAGGCCGATCCGGGGTCAGTGTTCGGACGGCAAATAGAGCGTCAGGACACGGCGGGTCTGTTCGGGATCGGCGGGGGCCTCCGACCCAAAGCGGTAGTCGGTGTCGTAGAGGTCGATCTTCCAATAGATCGCGACGCCCCCGACCTCGACACGACCGAAACAGTGATCCTCCCAGGGGTCGTTATCGTCGTTGAAATCCGCAAAGTTGATGACCGCGCCCAACAGGTCGGCCTTCGTGGCGGCGGGCAGGGCGCAGAATCCCGGCGTGGCGACGGTGCGGCCCTGCAGATCGGTGCCGCGCCAGAGGGCGGCAAAGCCAAGGACGCGGCGGAACGCATCGTTCTGTTCCGCGATGATCTGGCGCAGCATGACCTCACGGGCATCCTCGATGGGGGTGACTTCGACGGTGGCAACCATTGTCTGGTCCTTCCTTGTGGTGGCCCGTCCTGGTCTTTGTGCCGAGGATCGGGCGGGGTTTCTGGCGAGGACCGCGCAGCGGTGCCTCTCCTGAAACCCTGCCTCCCGGCGAGGGCAGGAGGGGGACCCGTGCAAGGTTGTCCGTAGGGGCGAAGGGGAGGGGGATCACCCGGCCTGCACGCAGCCGCCGGCGGAGGAAGGCCGGGGAAACCCCTTCGCCCCGTCAAGCGGACGGCCTTGCGCGGGGGAACCGGCGGTTCCCGGAACGGACACGCGCCGTCGCGCGTGGCCATCACAGGCAGGGGCGTTCGGCTTGCCCGAATCCCCCTGCGCCGCGATCCCCGCGCGGGCGCGGGGATCACCGCTTCATCGGTCCTGGACGCGGGGATTGCCGGGGGGCCGGCCCAACACCCCGACCCCGCCCGGTTGCCCACAGGCCCTTGCTCGATCCTTGACGTCTCGCGCGGGCCTGCTGCGGCCGCGCCCCTCCACTCCCAGGGTCGTTCCGGGGCGCGGCTGGACAACCGGGCTCCTCTCGCGTCAGCGGGCGTCGCCCGAAGGGACGAGACGGGCAGGGCAGGGCGACCTGGACCGGCGGGCAGGATGGCTGGCTCGGGACGAGACCGACAGACGCCCGCCGCAGCCGGGCGCATCGCCCTGACAGGCTCGGGTCAGGCCAAAGGCCAGACCAGAACGCGGCCCAAAGGGAGACGCCACAAAATCAAAGACGCAGCTATGTGCGAACTCTCGGTCGTTCGTCCGCGCCGCAGCACCACTGGCGCCAGGTCCGTCACGAAGGGCGGAGAGCCGACTTGCGGCAGTGCGGCGCAGCATTGGCAACAATCTGTATAAGCCGACATTCAGGGGCAAGATCACGAGAGACCGGCACGAGCTAATGGTCGGGCGGGATTTGCACCTACGACCTTCAGGTTATGAGCAGATCAGAGGCGAAATTCGGGCACCCCGTAATTTCAGTATGTTACGGGACAATCGATTGATTTATTGCGATTTCCATGCCGACGCTCAACTGCATTGAGCGACATCTGACGGAACAACCTGCACGAGAACTGCAGCCAAGGGTTGAGGTGGCGTTGAGGTAGATGATTTTTCCAGCATCGTAAGTCTGACAACAAAAGTGCGGCCCATGCGTTGCCAGCAAGAGAGGGCCCGCTGAGAAGAAAACTCACATCTCCAACGGTTGTCGTTTATGTCGTCGCCCTGATGGAAAGCCGCGTCATCTGTTTTGGACTACCCTGATCGGGCTGAAACCGAAATTTCAAACCCACACGCCACCTCCTCAACCCTATAGCTTCACCCGTTTCAGCCTCAGCGCATTGGCGATGACCGAGACCGAGGACAGCGACATGGCGGCGGCGGCAATCATCGGTGACAGCAATATTCCGAAGAACGGATACAGCAGACCGGCGGCAACCGGGATGCCAGCCGTGTTATAGGCGAAGGCGAAGAACAGGTTCTGGCGGATATTGCGCATGGTGGCCACGGCCAGCTTGCGGGCGCGGACGATGCCGGTCAGGTCGCCGCCCAGCAGGGTCAGCCCGGCGCTTTCGACCGCCACATCGGCGCCAGTGCCCATGGCGATGCCCACATCCGCCGCAGCCAGCGCGGGCGCGTCGTTTACCCCGTCGCCCGCCATGGCGACCTTGTTCCCCTTGCCGCGCAGCCCGTCGATCAGATCCTTCTTGCCCTCAGGCAGCATCCCGGCGCGGACCTCGTCGATGCCCAGCTTGCTCGCCACCGCCTGCGCCGTGCGTTCGTTGTCGCCGGTTGCCATGATCACCTTGATGCCCAGATCGTGCAACTCGCGGATCGCCGCCTCGGCAGTTGGCTTGATCGGGTCGGCCACGGCGACCAGACCGGCCAGCCTGCCATCCAGCGCCACGAACATGGCGGTCTTGCCCTCGCCGCGCAGGCGGTCGGCAGTGTCCTCGCCGGTGTCGCAGTCGATCCCAAGCGAGGTCATCAGCGCGTTATTGCCAAGCGCCACGTCGCGGCCATCGACCTTGCCGATCACGCCCTTGCCGGTGATAGCTTCGAACTCCTCGCCACTACCAAGGCTCAACCCGCGCGTTTTTGCGCCTTCGACAATGGCTTCGGCCAGCGGGTGTTCCGAGGCCCGTTCCAGCGCCGCCGCAGCACCGAGCAACTCGCCCTCGGGCACGTCACCGAAGCTGGTCACATCGGTCAGTGCAGGCTTGCCTTCGGTCAGCGTGCCGGTCTTGTCAACGATCAGCGTATCGACCTCGGCCATCAGCTCCAGCGCCTCGGCATTCTTCACCAGCACGCCCGCCTGCGCGCCCCGCCCCGCCGCCGTGGTGATGGAAATCGGCGTCGCCAGCCCAAGCGCACAGGGACAGGCGATGATCAGCACCGAGACCGCCGAGGCGATGGCGAAGACATATGAGGGGCTGGGGCCGAAGATCAGCCAGACGATGAAGGCCAGCACCGCGATCACCACCACCGTCGGCACGAAGATGGCTGACACCCGGTCGGCCAGCCCTTGAATCGGCGCCTTGGACCGCCGCGCCCCGGCCACCATCTGCACGATCTGCGACAGCACCGTATCGGCGCCGACATCGGTGGCGCGGATCGCCAGCGTGCCGTTCTTGTTGATCGTGCCGCCGGTCACGCGGTCGCCCTGCACCTTCTCGACCGGCACCGGCTCGCCGGTGATCATGCTTTCGTCGACGGAGGACCGCCCCTCGACCACCTCGCCATCGACCGGCACGCTATCGCCGGGCCGCACGCGCAAGAGGTCCCCGGCCGTGATGTTTTCCAGCGGCGCGTCATATTCCGTGCCATCGGGCAGGATGCGCCGCGCCGTCTTAGGTGCCAGATCCATCAGTGCCCGGATCGCATCACCGGTGCGTTCCCGCGCCCTGAGTTCCAGCACCTGCCCGACAAAGACCAGGGCGACGATGACGACGGCAGCCTCGTAGTAGGTGCCGACCATGCCGCCCATCCGGTATTGTTCAGGAAAGATACCCGGCAGGAAAGTCGCGAACAGCGAATAGAGATAGGCCGCGCCGACACCCAGAGAGATCAGCGTCCACATGTTCGGTGAGCGGTTTTTGAAGGAATCCAGCCCTCGCTGAAAGAAAGGCCGCGCCGCCCAGAGCACAATGGGCGTGGCCAGCAGAAACTCCAGCCAGACGGCGGTGCGGTGTCCGATCCAGTCGCGGACCGGAATGCCTACCATCTCGCCCATGGTCAGGATCAGCAGCGGCACAGCGGCGGCCACGCTGACCCAGAGCCTGCGGGTGAAGTCGGTCAGTTCGTGGCTGGGTTCGTCCGAGGGAATCATCGGCTCCAAGGCCATGCCGCAGATCGGGCAGGCGCCTGGTTCATCGCGCACGATCTCGGGATGCATCGGACAAGTCCATTGCGTGCCTGCCGGGGCGGATTTTTCGACCTTGGCCGCCGCGCCCGAGGCGTAGAACCACGGATCGCCGTCGAACTTCGACTGGCAACCGTCCGAGCAGAAATAGAAGGTCTGTCCCTCATAGTCGCGGTGCCGGGCCTCGGGCTTGATCGTCACCTGCATCCCGCAAATCGGGTCGATGGCCTTGCCGGGATCAGCCTGTGCCGGTGCGCCACCGTGTGTCCCGTGATCGTGATGCCCATGCGAATGATCGTGCTTGTGGTCCATGACTCTCTCCCGGCAGATACCTACAGGGGGTATATCAGACTTGCTCTATACCCCCTGAGGGTATAGCACAAGCCGCAGATGTTGAAGTTCGGAGCCCTCCTTGGCGCATGACAAGCAGAACCGAGACGCGATCCTGAAGCGGCTTTCCCGCCTGAACGGTCAGGTGCAGGGCGTCTCGCGTATGGTCGAGGATGGGCGCTATTGCGTCGATATCCTGAACCAGACCGCCGCCATCCGGTCTGCCCTGCGCGGCGTCGAACGCCTGCTGATCGAGGATCACGCGCGAAGTTGCATGGAAGACGCGATCCAATCCGGCGATCAGGACCGGCAGCGGGTGATGTTCCGCGAGGTCGTCGAGCTGATGGAAAGGGTGCGCGACTGATGCGCCTGCTGCTGTCGGTCGTGCTTGCCGCCCTGCTGGCGGTGACGATGCCGCTGGCCCTGACCGGCGCCGCCTCGGCGGAGGCATCGCCGATGGCCTCGATGGCCGAAACATCCGCGTCGCCAGTCGCGCATGAATGCTGCACCACGCAGCCGGATTCTCCACATGGCGACTGTGCGGCCTGTGCCGCCATCGGCCATGCCGAAGTCACGGCGAACGCGGCCCGGTTGCCACGCCGAATCCGGCACATTCCCCCGCTGCAGGATATGAAATCCGCCAGGCCGCGTTTGCCGCTGCCCCCTCCGCGATCCGCTGCTCTCTGACGCCACATGGCCCGAGTGGCCACAAGTCGATCAACTGCGCCATGACAGGGATGAATGACCCTACGGCGCGCAACATCCCGAAGGACATCAGATATGAGCAACCCCAATTTCTCGCGTCGCGGGGCGATCCTTGCGGTCGCGGCGATACTGTCGACAACCTCTACCCTTGCCTTCGCCGCCACCGGCTCGGATGCAAAGCCGAACCTGCTGAGTGTCACCAAGGACCCCGGCTGCGGCTGCTGCGGCGCCTGGGCCGACCTTGCCATCGAGGCGGGGTTTGAGGTCGAAATCACTGAGGCCAGCGACTATGTCGGCATGAAGCGCGACGCCGCTGTGCCCGAAAACCTGTGGTCCTGCCACACGACCCGGATCGGCGGCTATATCGTCGAGGGCCATGTGCCCTTCGCGGCCATAACGCAGCTTCTGGATCAGCGTCCCGACATCTCCGGGATCGCCGTGCCGGGGATGCCCGCCGGCTCTCCGGGCATGGGCGGCGGGGTCGAGGCCACCGCCGAGGTCATCGCCTGGGGCGGCATTGCCGGTGACGGGCGCGCCTTTCCGCTGGACGGATAACAGATGACGCGCAACGCACTCATCCTCATCGCGGCGGTCGGTCTGGCCGCTGCGATCCTGATCCTCTGGCGCGGCAGCGCGGCGACTGAGACAGCCGCACAGGATCAGGCCGTCATCGCGCTTGGCCAGCGGCTCTACGCCGACAACTGTGCCAGTTGCCATGGCGCCGATCTGGAAGGGCAGCCGGACTGGCAGACCCCACTCGCAAATGGCCGCTATCCGGCGCCCCCGCATAACGAGACCGGCCACACATGGCATCACGCCGACGCGCTTCTGGAACAGATCGTCCGTGACGGCACCGCCGCCGTGGTCGGGGATGGTTATGAAAGCGACATGCCCGGCTTTTCTGATGTCATGAGCGACGCCGAGATCGCCGCCGTTCTGGCCTATATCAAATCCACCTGGCCGGAACGCGAGCGCGCAATCCAGAGCCGTATGACCAAGGACAGCGCGTCCTAACACCCCGCGCGTCACCACCCCACCCAAGGAGCTTCACATGAAGAAAAGAACCGCCGCAATCGCGCTGACGCTTCTCATCCTAGCAGGATGCGCGGCACAGACGCCTGATATCGCCGTCGAGGAGGCCTGGCCCTATCCGATCCCGAACGAGGTCGTCGCCATCGCCGGTCCCAATCAAGATCTGACCACGGCTCGCGTCGATCCGGCGGATGACTGCTATTGGTATTACCACGCCGGGCCGGTCGAGACGACGCTGGTGCCGCTGCGCGCCGCAAATGGCAACCATATCTGCAACGCGCGCACGTCCTGACACCCGGCATCGCCGGAGGGCGGCCGTTCAGCTGACGGCCGTCACGCTGCCCTCCGGCGAATAGAGATAGGCCGTCGCGCCGATCTGGACCCGTGGATACAGCCCGTTGATATGGGCCATGACCATGCGGACGCAGCCGGAACTGGCGCGGCTGCCGATCGAGGTCGGAAATGGCGTGCCGTGAATGCGCAGATAGGTGTCGCGCTCGCCGAGATAGAGATAGAGCGCTCGCGAACCCAGCGCGTTCCGGGGGCCGGGCTCCATGCCATTTTCATACTGCGCATAGACCTCGGGTTCGCGCTCGATCATGTTCCGGGTCGGGGTCCAGTGCGGCCATTCGGCCTTGCGCTTGATTGTATAGGTCCCCGGCTCGTAAAGATCGCCCCGACCGATGGCCACGCCGTAACGCATTGCGGTGCCGCCCTCTTCGATGTGGTACAGGTATCGGGCCACGGCATCGACGTGGATATCGCCCGGCACCAGACCGTCATTCGCGACAATCCGCTGCGGCAGGAAACGCTGGTGCAGGCCCCAAGGATTGGGGCCGCCGGCTTCCACCTCGGCATCCCAGGCGGCCTTCTGCGCCGCGTCGGGCCAGGTCGAGGCCATAAGCGGGCTGGCGGCGGAGGCCGCGAACAGCGCCGTCGTCGTTCGGATGAAATGTCTGCGTGTCAGCATGTGATTGCTCCTCGTAATGGTTGTACCTTCAGATGAATGCGGCAAGCGCAGCGGGATCCGCGATTGCCGAACCGTATCGCATCAGCGCCCATCGACCTCGGGCGTCGCCGCTGGCCCGCCTTCCAGATCGGCGATCAGCGCCTTCATCTCCGCGATTTCCAGCGTCTGGGCCTCGATGATGCTGTCCGCCAGCGCCCGCACGCGAGGATCCGAGATATCCGCGCGGGTGGATGTCAGGATCGCAATCGAGTGATGCGGAATCATCGCCTTCATCCAGGCGGTATCATCGACCGTTGCCTGACTGCGAACCAGAAACAGGCCGAGGGCAAAGGCCAGAATTGAAAGGCCTGCGACGGTCATATTGGCGCGCTGGTTGCGATACATCCCAAGCATGAAGGCCAGCATGATCAGCGCCATGGCGCCGCCCATGTAAAGCGCCATCCACATCCGGGTCTGGCTGAAAAAGACATGATCCATCGCCCAGGTGTTCAGATACATCAGCCCGAACATGATCACCGTCGAGGTAGCGATCATCGCCGCAAAACGGCCATAGCTTCCGCCGCTCTGGCTTCCGTGGCTATTGTGTCGATCAGAATTATCCATAGCGTTGTCCTTTCGTGAAATGCTTCAATTGCCACGCGAGGCCGCAACCAGTTCGGCCAGTTCCGTTGATGAAATGGCGCCAAAGCGCGAATCCGATCCGGCGATGAAGGTGGGTGTGCCGACAAGCCCCATCGCCTCGGCCAGCGCATTGGACTGCTGGATATGTTGGGCAATCTCCGGGCCGCCCATATCGCGCTGCAACTGCTGAGTGTCTAAACCCATGGATCGCGCAACACGCAGGACGCTGGCCCTTTCGGCCCGGGGTTTCTGACTCATCAAGGCGCGATGAAAGTCGGCGTAGCGGCCCTGCTTGCGCGACGCCAGCGCCGCGCGGGCCGCGAAAACCGAACCCTCGCCAAAGACCGGCCATTCCCGCATCACCATCCGCAAGCCGGGATCGGCTCCTAACACGGCATCCACCACTGGCATCATCGCACGGCAGAACTGGCAGTTATAGTCGAAGAACTCGATCAGAGTCGCATCGCCGTCAGGATTGCCGAAGATCGGCGCATTCGCGTCATGTTCAAGCTGCCTGCGGAATTCGGGTGGAAGCGAATGACTAGCCCAAGATAGGCGCGGTGCGATGGCCATCGCCGGGGCGGTAAGGGCCAGGGTCAGGATCATGCGTCGCTGAAACATCATGTCACTCCCGTCACGCCGAGACCGCGAACGTCGTCATCATGCCGCTGGCAAGATGCGGCATGTGGTGACAATGCAGCATCCATTCCGCCGCCTCGCCTGCATCCAGCGCCACCGTGACCATCGACATGGGCGGCACATAGACCGTGTCGCGCAATGCACCGGAAAACCGTCTGCCATTGATCGCGACAACTTGGAAATGATGGCCATGCAGATGCATGGGATGGCCCATCATCGACATGTTGTGGAACATGATCTCGACCCGCTGGCCTGTTTTGGCCGTAACCGGAATCCGATCCTCGAACACGCGGTCGTTGATGGTCCAGCGATAGGGCTGCATCTGCCCGCCCAGCATCACCATGGGTGATGCATCGGCAACTCGTTCCGTCAGCGGAGCAACGGCCCGCAAGGCGGCTTCCTGTGCAAGGTCGATATCGAATGCAGGTGCGGCCTCGTCTGCCATTCCAAGCATGACCGGCACCTTGGCGCCAGCGGTCGCAAGGATAAGGCCGGTGCGCTCCTGCGCGCCTTCGCGCAGAGCAAGGATCGGCCATGCGCCGCCTCCGGTGGGCAGGTCAAGCTCGATATCCAGGCGCTGCCCCATGGCCAGACCAAAGCGCGTTCCTGGCAAGGGCTGCACCGGCTGGCCATCCACCGCAACAAGCCGACCCGGAACCTCGCCGCTGTCGAGCCAGAATACCGTGGCCGCAGCCCCGTTGATGACCCGCAGCAGGACCCGGCCACCCTTTTCTACCCGCACAACTTCCGGGTCGCTCAAGGTGCGGTCATTCACCAGATAGGCATCGAAATCGAAGTCGTTCAGATCCATCTGCATCCCGGTCATGCCGGGCATGGACATGCCGCTCATTTCCGACATCACATTCATGGCCATGCCGCCCCCCATGTCATGACCGGCATGGGGATCGGCTGGTTGCGACATTTCGGCTTCGGCGGCCTCGTCATGCCCCTTTCCCGAGCGGATTTCGTCCAGCACCTCTTCCGGCGGGCGGAAGGAAAAGTCATGCAGGAACATGGTGACCTCTTGCCGATCAGCTCGCAGATCCTCGGGGCGGCGGACGATCAGGGGTGCGGCCAGCAACTGCATCTCCTGAATGGGCACATGGCTGTGCATCCAGTGCGTGCCTGCTGCGGCCTCAAAATCATAGGCACGCGTCTCTCTTGGCTGCAGCAGCGGCATCGGCATATCGGGAACGCCGTCCTGTGCGTTCGGCGGGATCTGTCCATGCCAATGAATGATCGTCGGCTCGGCCAGATCATTGGTCAGATCCAGCAAGAAACGCTGGCCGGGGTCCAGTGTCAGCCCGGGCGTTCCGTTGCCGTTGATCAGCCCGAAAACCGTGGCGGCGCGGCCATCGATGTCAAGCGTGCGCGTCGTTGCCTGCAATGCCAGCGCGGCTGGCTGCGCAAAGCCCGTGCGCGGGACGGCAAAAGCTGCGGCCATGGCAGCGGATGCGGTCAGAAAGCCGCGGCGATTCAGCGTGCATGTCATATGAGTAATCCATCAAACCCCGTGGGGCGAACAATGTTCGGCACCTTGAACAGGTGCGGCAAATCAGGTGTTCAGATGGATTTCGGAGGGCGGTATCCGGGGCCGACCAGACGGCCCTCACGTGTCACCGCTATAGAGTGCCATTTCAGCGAATGCTCGGTCTCAACAGGCGCAAGTTGCGCGGCAGCAAGCCAGGGCGTAGGTGTGCCGACACATACAATCGCACAGGCATCGGTCATATCGTGCCGAGAAGGCTCTCCCGAATAACCGTGCTCATGCCCGGCTGTGTCGCCGGGATGGCTGATCGAAGCGACAACTTGATCGGTCGGCAGTCCGGCTGGGCCAGCACTTTGCCCATGCTGCGTCGCGTCCGCCAACACGAGCAGGACAACAAGCAGAGAACATATCGCGCGGCACATCATGTGGTTGAGTTGGAACCTATGAAACTAGCTTGACAATAAGCAGGACAGGCTCTCGTTGCAATTCACGGAGTAATCAACAGAGGGTTTAGGTTTTTCCCTTCTGAGCCATTGACCGGCAGCCCTCCCCCTAGGTTCTGCCACCTTCCGCCTCCCCGCCGGTCTGACCGGCGATGCATGACTCGCGATGAGCGCGAGGCTGAGCCTTGTGTGGGATGCAAGAAGGAGGCGCTGGGCGTGGTCAAAAGACTGAGATTGAACGAGAAATCGGCGCGGGAGGCGGTGCCGGAACCGGGCCGGGACTATCAGATTTTCGACAGCGAGGTGCGGGGATTTGCCATCTGCATCTACCGCTCGGGCAACCGGGCCTTCACGCTGGATTACCGCCATGCCGGACGGCAGCGGCGGATGACGCTGGGGCGCTGGCCGGAATGGTCGACGGCAGCGGCGCGGGAACGGGCAAAGGAGCTGCGCCGCAACATCGATGCCGGTGGCGACCCGCTGGGCGTGAACGAAGACGGGAGGGACGCGCCCGCAAGCTGCAGGGATCGAAACCAACGCCGGTGTGCGCCAACCGGGTCGGCGAGGTGCTCCGAAAGATGTTCACCTATGCGCAAAGCTGGGCTGGAGTGAGGACAATTCGGCATCGGGATTACGCCGCCGGATCGAGAACCCACGCGAGCGGTTCCTGCCACTGGGGGACCAACAATCGTGGTCGGAAGTAAGTGGTTGCCGCTTGCCGTCAACGGGCCAACGTAAAATGCCGCGCCAAGCATGCAATGGCAGGTCTGGTGATTGCTGCAATGTAGCGCCGAACTGAGCGGAAAAGTCCGCTCTGGGCCGAGTGCGCGGGTCGGAGGCTGCAGCACACCCGTGCCGTCGCCAGGGGAGGCAGATCGACGCGAGGAGCCCATAGCCGTCGGTCGCGATGCCGCAGCGATGCAGGCGCAGCATGGCTAGCCGACCTGCCTCTGCCGTTCAATCTGCGGTCTCTTGCAAGATACGTATGCCCGAAAGCGGCCGCTCAGGCTGTGTGCAGCATGTATGTGAAGCTCGAGCTTTTCGCCTTCGGCCAAACTACTTTTGTCTGGCTGGCACGGTCCTGCCGCAGAGCGGCTGGCCGAACCAGTGCCTGAATAAGGCGATCAGAAAACAGTCACCTGTGTACCGATCTCGGCGACCGCATAAAGCTGTTCGACATGCTCGTTATAAAGCCCATAGCACCCCGATGAGGAGCGCCGTCCGATCTTGCGAGTGTCGTGGGTGCCATGGACCAAATAAGCAGGCCAGGCGAGATAGAGGCCGAACTTGCCGAGTGGGTTCTCGGGCGCCCCGCCTTCGACCCTCTGAGGGAGAGTGGGATCTTTTTCGCGCATGCTGGGCGTGGGAGTCCAGGGCGGATTCGGCATTTTGCGCACGATCTCGGTTTGCCCGCGGCGGGTCAGGTCCTCGGTCATTGGGATGGCGCAGGGGAAGACGAAGTGGACGCTCTCATCGCCCGACCAGTAATGGACCGCGCGCGAGGTGACGTCTGCCAGCAGGACGCCCTTGCCAAGCGTCGGGTAGAAGTCGCGCCAGTGCCGGGTCCGGAACGAGGACTGGTTGCGCTCGGGCCCCATGTCAGTGGCCGCCTGACCATAGGCTACTGCCGGCAGCAGCGCTCCTGTTGCGGCAAGGCCGCGCAAAAAACTTCTCCGGTCATCGAAACGATGTGTGGACATACTGCTGCCTCGTGCTCGTCTTATAGTTGAGGAGAGAATAACCGGCGCTGCAGATCGTGTCCAAGCAGTGGAAGACCATGGCTGGCTAGCTTGGGATAATCTGCAACAGCTGGTGCGGCCAATCAGCGCGCTGAAGCTGTAAGGCCTGCCGCCACCATCGGCATCCAGACAGCCTCAGGGTGATTACCCCAATGACGCGGCAGTGTCTGACGCCGGATACTAGGCGTAGATCATCACCGGCGTGCGAGGTTGCAGCATGGCGTAGACGTCTTCGATCTCATTGTCGGTGATCGCGATGCAGCCAGCCGTCCAGTCCCTGTTTCTGGGAGCCAGGACACGCCCTTCAGGGCCTCGGCCATGAAACATGATGTCGCCGCCGGCATCGCGGCCAAACTGCGCGGCATAAGCCTTGTCCCGCTCGTTGGGGTAGGAAATGCCGACCGACAGGTGGTAGCGGCTGCGCGGGTTGAAGCGGTCCACGAAATAGAGGCCCTCTGGTGTCTTTCCGTCGCCTTCGAACTGCTTATGACCTATTGGCTGGTTTCCCAACCCGAAGTCATACGACTTCAGCACCGTCTGCCCGTTCAGGAGGTGCATTCGGCGCTGCCCCTTCTGGACCACCACCTGCGTCACGGGAGGGCCGAAATAGCGCTTGAACTGTGGGACGTCCCCTGCCCGCGACGGCAGTGGTGAGCTGGACGGCCCTGACCTCCCACAAGCGGCAAGAGCAGCGAGCAAACCTAACGAGACGTGGCGGCGGTTCAGACTAGGCATCAGGGGAAGGTCCAGCAAGGAGACGGTGAAGGAAAACTATGCTGCAGGATAATGGGTGAAGACTTCGCCACTGCCGTCCCTGCGGATCAGCAGGACGTCATAGGCCTCACGGTTGCTTTCCGGCCCCATGCCTGGGCTGCCATAGGGCATGCCCGGCACGGCAAGGCCTCGTGCATCAGGCCGCTCACGCAGCAGCTTGCGGATATCGGCAGCAGGAACATGGCCCTCAAGGAAATAGCCGTCGATGGAGCCGGTATGACAGGAGGAGACCTCGACGGGCACCCCAAGGTCCAGCTTATGTTGCATGAGAAGGACGCCAAAACGTTCTTCATGCGTGACCTCGAAACCGTTCTCTTGCAGGTAGCGAGTCCATTGCTTGCAGCACTCGCAGCCGGTGCCCTCGACCACGTGGATCAGGGCGGGGCTGCCCGAGATGGCCAGATGCGGCAAAGCACTGGCCGCGGCGGCAGCACATACAAGGGTCCGTCGGGACAACAAGGCCACGGCCTATACCTCTCGTTCCATCGCGCGCCGGATTTTCGGCACCGCGAATTTCGGGTCGTCGTGCAGGTCTATGATACTCGACAAGCGCCCGTCCGGGTCAAACACCATGACGCCAGCGGTGTGATCCACCGTGTAGTCGCCATCGTCCCGAGGAACGCGGCGATAGGTGGCGTTGAAGTCATCGGCTGCTTGGGCAACTTCGTCAGGAGATCCGGTCAAGCCGCTAATGCGAGGATCGAAGTTCGACAGGTAGTCGGCCAGCACCTCGGGCGTGTCGCGTTCGGGATCGACGGAGACAAGGTGAACGGCCAGCCCGTCCGCATCTGGGCCAAGTTCCTCCAGCCAATCGCTGATGTTCAGCAAGGTCATCGGGCAGACATCGGGACACCAGGTGAAGCCAAAGAAGACAAGGCTGGTCTGCCCGATCCAGCTTTGCGGGCTGACCCGCTCACCTTCGTGGCTGGTGAGCTGCCAGGACATGGACTCTAGATCGGCCCCGCGGGTGCCAACGGTCTCGGTAACCTGCTGTTGCCAAGGCAGATCCCCACTGCGCCAAGCGCCGACAGCCAGCATGAAGCCGACCGCCGCGACCATTCCGGCGCCGCCGCGGATCAGAGCGCCTCTTCGCATGCAGCCTCCCGCGCGCGCAGAGGCAGAACCGCAGTGTCGATCGTGACCGGACCAGACTTCTCGAAAAGTAGCGTGACAGGAAAGGTAGTTCCCTCCACGAGCTCGGTTTGCAGATCCATGAGCATCCCGTGATAGCCGCCGGGCTCAAGGCTTACCGCGTCGATAGGGGCAATCACGATCTGATCGACATGCGACATGCGGGCCGCCCCGTTCTCCATCACTGATTCATGGAGCATGGGCATGTCCGCAACAGGCGTTTCGATGCCCACGAGACGCTCATCAGAGCCGCCGTCATTCCGGATGGTGACGTAGAACACGGCGGGCCGTTCCGTCCCGATCGTGGCGCGCGACCAGGCGGCGCTGACCGTAATGTTGCCTTGAGTAACTTCGACACATTCGGCGAAGGCGGTAGCAGGCAGGATGGTGGCAAGCACCAGTGCTGCGGCAGTGGATTTCAGCATGTCAGAGGCGTTCCTTCAGATCAGCGGTGATGTCGTCGGCCGGCGTGCCATACTCGAACTGGCGCAACCAATCCCCGCGCGGACCAAGCAGGTAAAGGCTGGAGCTGTGCGACATGGTGTAGCCCCCCGGCGCCGAGGCATCCTCATGTCTTTCGCCAAAAACCTTGAAGCTGCCGACGGCAGCCTGCGTGGCTGCCTCGTCTCCGGCCAGCCCCAGAATACTGGGATGAAATGCTTCCAAGTATTCGCCAAGGCCGCTTTCCCGGTCTCGTACCGGATCGACCGAGATGAAGACCGGCTGCACCTCCGCCGCCTCCGGCCCAAGGTCATCCATGACCTGGGCGACTTCGGCCATCGTGGTCGGACAGATGTCCGGGCAGTTGGTGAAGCCGAAGAAGACCAGAACATGCTTGCCCCGGAAGTCCGCGGCTGTATGGATCGTCCCCGCCTCATCCGGCAAGGAAAACTCCGGCTTGAACGCGGCGGCTTGCTCCTGCCGATCCGCATGCCAAAGCAGCGCGCCCACACCAACGAGTGCCACTGCAACGGCGATCCACAACGCAATCCTGATGTTCTTCAGCATATCGATCACCCACCTTTGCGGGCGCCCTAGCACCTCTAGCAACATGAGGTTCAAGCAGCTTTAGGCGACCTCACGGCTTTGTCAGTTCAGCTGGTCTCGGCTACGGCGTGTCCGACCGCAGCCCGTAAGGCATCAAAGTTGAGGTTGGTGAGCGGGCGGCCATTCAGAAAGAATGTCGGGGTGGCGCGCACGCCAAGTTCCTGGAGATCAGCCACATCCTGGTTCAGGATGGCGGTCGTATCGGGATGAAGTCGGTCCGACTGTGCCCTCTCCAGATCCAGGCCCACCGCGCCGGCGATGCGCCAGGCGCGGTCGAGGTCGGGCGCCCCATGGATGGCCCACTCCGGCTGCTTCTCGAACAAGGCATCCAGGACCGGCTCGAACTTGTCCTGCCGACGAGCGGCCTCAAGAATACGCACTGCCTCGTCCGAGCCTTCGTGGAAGGGCGTGTAGCGCAGCACGATCCGCAACTGCGTCGGATACTGCTGGCGCAGATCCTCGATCACCGGGTGGAAAGCACGGCAGGCCTCGCAGGAAGGGTCGAAGAACTCCACCAGCGTCACCGGCGCCTCCGCAGGCCCCAGAATGGGCGAATTTGGGCGGACCAGCGCCTCCGGGTTCTGCGTCACGGCAGCCGCGGCGGCTGCTTCTTCCTGCTGACGCAGATACCAAGCACCACCACCAAACACGGCAAGAGCGGCGGCAGACGTTCCCAGCAACACAGCACGGCGGTTCATGGGCGAGATCCTTTCACGTTCAGAAGGCAGAGGCCGATCAGAGAAAAAGCCGCAACCGAGAGGTAGGGGATTGGCAGACCGAGGATCGTCATCTGCGCCTTGTCGGAACAGGACGGGCCAGTCTGAGTGCAGGGGGTAATAGTCTCGGGGATCAGGCCCATGTAGAGGCCGGAGTGCCAGACCGCGAGAGCAAGCCCGACAATGACAAGCGGCAGGGCGTAGGCACGCGCCGCGACATCGCTCCGCCACAGGGCCACAGCCAAAATGACTGTCAGCGGGAACATGGCGATGCGCTGATACCAGCACAGGACGCAGGGCATCTGGCCTAGGACTTCGCCGATAAACAAGGCGCCAAGGGTCGCGGTCAGGGCGATCAGGAAAGCCGCCAGCAGGGTAAGCTCGTCCCGGGTCACACGGCTTGTCTTAGTTGCGGTCAAGAAGCGGCTCCTTGCGGCCTGTGGTAAACATGGCGATGAGAATGATCAGCGCGCCGAGCGTGATCGCGATATCGGCCCCATTGAAGGTGGGCCAATGCCAGTCACGCCAGTAGAGGCTCAGGAAGTCAGTCACGGCACCCTGCCGCAACCGGTCGATGATGTTGCCAAGGGCGCCGCCCACGATCAGGGCAAGGCCGGTGCGCTCAAAGCGATTGTCGCTGCGAAACGCCATAACGGCAAAGATCAGGGCAAGTGCGCTCGTCAGCGCCGCCATGAGCAAGGGCCTGCCCTCCATGAGGTTCGACATCATGCCGAAGCTGGCGCCTTCGTTAAAGCTGAGCGCAAGATCGAGGCCCGGTAGAACCGGCAGGACCTGACCTGGAGAGATTAGTGACAGCACCACGGCCTTCGTGGCCTGATCTACCAGCGCCGTGGCTGCGATTCCGAAAATGGTCAGAGCAGCCTTCAACTTGAGGTTCTCCTGTGAAAGCCGATCCAGCGCGGCACGGTCGCCAGATAACGGCTGTAGTCTGCGCCAAGCGCCTGCTTCAACTCACGTTCCTCTGAGCGGATCTGCGTGGCCGCAGACCAGAGGAAAAGCAGCGGCGCAAGAAGTGTCGGAACAGCCGGGATCGCAGGAGTAACTCCCGTCAACAGAATGAACTGTCCCAGAAAGGTCGGATTGCGGCTGAAGCGGTAAAGCCCGCCCGAAACCAGAGCCCCTGTTGCACCCTCGGCCACACCGACACGCCACGATGAGCCCATGGACATCTGTGCGGCAAAAGCAAGCATTGCGCCGGCTGCTGCAAGAACAGCACCTGCGGCCCCCACCAGCTGATACCGGCCTTCAGTCCAAAGCGGGTCCAGCTTGTGCAGCGCCGGAAAGGCCAGCCATAGCAGCGGCCCAAGAAGCGCCAGCGCAAACGCAAGGCGAAAACCGAATGCGGCAAGGCGCTCGAGCCCCCGCGCTCGTCCAAACAGCCAGACTGGCCGCCCGGCGGCACGTGCGGCCTCGGCCGTTCCCCAGGCAAAGGCCGTCAGATACATCGCCACGACACCAAGGCCGATCCATCCACCCTGTCCGAGCATCTCAAGCCTCCCGGGCAGGGTTGAAGGCCAGCAGCCGCAGGGCGTTCAGCGTGACCAGGACGGTCGCGCCGGTATCGGCCAGAATGGCGATCCAGAGGCCGGTGATGCCAAGGATCGTCGTCACGAGGAACACCGCCTTCAGTCCGAGCGCCAGCGCCACGTTCTGCGTGATGTTGCGCATCGTCGCCCGTGCCAGCCGGATCAGAGCCGGAACATCGCTCACCCGGTCACGCAAGATCGCCCCGTCGGCAGTCTCGAGTGCCACGTCCGTGCCCGATCCCATGGCGATGCCGATATGCGCCTCTTTCAGCGCAGGGGCGTCGTTGATGCCGTCGCCGATCATCATCACGCTGCCCTTGCCGTTCAACTCGCGGATCGCCACCAGCTTGTCCTCGGGCATCATCCCCGCCCGGAAGCCAAGTCCGAGACCTCCGGCGATGGCGGCCGCGGTGCGGGCGTTGTCGCCGGTCAGCATGGTCGCACTGATGCCCAAGGCGTCCAGTTGCCGGATGGCCTCGGCCGCATCGCCCCGCGGCTCGTCCCGCAAGGCGATCAGCCCCAGGGGCCGGCGCTTGCGATAAACGGCGACGACCGTCTTGCCCTCGTTCTCCAGCGCCGCTGCCCGAGGCAGGGCCGCCTCAATGATCCCGCCGTCCTCTGCGGCATGTAAGGGGGAGGCAACCCAGGCTAGTGCCCCGTCCACGACAGCTTCGACACCGCGCCCTGCCAGCGCACGGGCATCGCGCGCCGCCGGCACCTGCACGGCTGCGGCCTCCGCGCGCCGAAGGATCGCCAGCGCCAGCGGGTGGCTTGAGCCAGCTTCCACGCCGGCGGCGACGGCCAGCAGCTCAGCCTCGTTCACGCCCGGAGCAGGAAGCAGGTCGGTGACCACCGGTGCGCCGCGCGTCAGGGTGCCGGTCTTGTCAAAGGCGACATGCCTGACCTTCGCAGCCGCCTCGATGACGGCACCACCCTTCATCAAGAGCCCGCGCTTCGAGCCCGCCGACAGTGCCGAGGCGATGGAGGCCGGAACCGAGATCACCAGCGCGCAGGGGCAACCGATCAGCAGCAGCGCCAGGCCGCGATAGATCCAGGTGGTCCAGTCATGCCCGAAGGCGAGCGGCGGCACCACGATCACCAAAGCCGACAGCGCGACGATGGCCGGCATGTAAATGCGCGAGAAGCGGTCGATGAACCGTTCCGTGGGCGCGCGGGCCTCCTCGGCCTCCTCGACCAGGCGGATGATGCGGGCGATGGTGTTGTCGCTCGGCTCGCGGGTGACGCGGACGCGCAAGACGGCCTCGGTGTTGATCGAGCCGGCGAAGACCGGATCGCCTACGGTCCGGGTCGCCGGCATGCTTTCGCCGGTCACCGGGCTTTCATCGACCCCGCTGGTGCCGTCGATGATCTCGCCATCCGCAGGAATACGGTCGCCGGGGCGGACAAGCACGTTCTGCCCAATCTGCAGGCTATCTGCGGGAATGGCCCGTGTCTGACCAGCCACTTCCAGCAGCGCAGTCTTCGGCACGATATCTGCCAGTGCCCGGATGCCCTGCCGGGCCTTTCCGGCCGCTACACCCTCAAGCACCTCGCCCACAGCGAACAGAAAGACGACCAGCGCCGCTTCCTCGGCCGCACCGATCAGCAGCGCGCCTCCGGCAGCGATGGTCATCAGACCCTCGATGGTGAAGGGCTGGCCCATACGCAATGCTTCGAAGGCGCGCCTCGCCACCGGCGCGACGCCGATCAGGCACGCTGCGACAAAGGCCCAATATCCGGCCTCGGCAGAGGTCATCAGTTCGATCAGCCATGCGATCGCGAGCAACGCGCCCGTTAGGATGACAAGCCGCCCCTTCGCTGTCTGATGCCAGACCTTGTCCTGCAGAGCCGGTGCCGCATCGTGGACGGGGGCAACCAAGTCAGGATCATCGGCCGCGCCATCCTCTGCCCGAGGGGCCGGGCCGGCATCCGGCAGCACGAAGGCCTTCTTACGCGGAGCCTGCTGCCCTTTCGGAGCGATCCCGAAGCCCAGCTTGCGGACAGTGCCTTCAATGGCCTCGGGTTCAGTGCTGCCCGGCACCAAATTCAGCGACAGCCGTTCCGTCATCAGCGCCACCTTGACGTTGCTGACACCCGGAAGCCGCTCGACGGCCCGCACCACCTTCGTCGTGCAGGCCGCGCAGTCCATGCCGGTCACCGTCCACTCTCGCCGCTCTGCTGTTTCCGCTGCCATTTTGCATCCCGCCCAAGCTCTTTCCTTCATCGAGCCCGGAAGATAGGATCTCTAGCAACTAGAGGTTCAAGAGGTTTCTCATGCTGAGCATCGGAAAACTGAGCGCGGCCACCGGCGTGAAGGTGCCGACCATCCGCTACTACGAAGAGATCGGCCTGCTGCCGGAGGCGGAGCGCAGTGCGGGCAACCAGCGGCTTTACAGGAAGGAACACCAGGAAAGGCTCGCCTTCGTCCGCCATAGCCGCGAGCTGGGCTTTCCGCTCGATGACATCAGGGAGCTGCTCAGCCTGTCGGACCGACCCGACATGTCCTGCGCGGCAGCCGATGTCATCGCCAGCCGTCAGCTCGCAGCCGTCAAGGACCGCATCGCGCGGCTCCAGGCCTTGCAGCAGGAACTGGAGCGCATGCTGGCACAATGCGCCCAAGGCACGATCTCAAGCTGCAAGGTCATCGAGGTCCTGAGCAACCACGAGAACTGCCTCCATGCGCACCATGGCGAAGGCTGTCACTCCGCGAATCCGGGGCACGACGGCTGACATGCGGAAGATCCTTGGCTTCATCGAAAACAACCTACTGCTTCTGGCAGTTCTCGCGGCCGCTCTCGGCTTGCTGGTGCCGTCCGTCGGCATCGCGCTGGAGACCGGCATCAGCCCGCTTCTCGCCCTTCTGATGCTGGTCATCAGCCTGACCTTCGATGCCAAGGCCGTGCAGATCGTGTTCCGCAAACCCGGCCGGCAGCTCTGGGCGATCGGCCTCGTCTACGGCCCGATGTCGCTGGCAGGCTGGCTGACCGGCCGCGCCTTCTTCGGCAGCGGTCCTCTGGCAGCGGGCCAGACGCTGGTTGGGATGCTGCCGACCGATGTGTCCGCGCCGCTACTGGTTCTGCTTGCCCGTGGCAATGTGGCTCTCGCGGCAGTGCTGAACGCGGTGAACACCGCGCTTTCGCCCTTCATCATCCCGTTTCTATTCCTGTGGATGACCGGGATCGAGTTGAACGTGCCGGTTCTGACTGTGGTGACGGAGCTGGTTCTGATCGTGGTGGTGCCGACCGTGATCGGTGTCTGGTTGCGGACACGCTTCTTGTCATCGGTATCCCAGTTTGACTTTGCATGGCCTGCGCTCGGCTCGGTGCTTTACCTGGTGCTTCTGCTGGCGGTCGTCGGTCCGAACGCCGAAACCATCCTGGGCTACGGCTGGTATGCGCTCGTGATCGCGCTGGCGGCCCTTGCCCTGAACCTGATCGGCTACGGCGTCAGCATGACGGCCAGGATCTTCACGCAGGACCGAGGAGAGCTGATCGCCTACCTGTTCACCTGCAGCAAGAAGGAGTTCAGCATCGCTGCCGCATTCGTTGCCGCCTCCGGCCTGCCCTCCGAGATCGCCGTGCCGGCCGCCTTTTTCGCCGTGATCCAGATGATCACGTCACCGATTGCAGCGAAGATCCTCGCCGCGAAAGAGCAAGTGCTGGCGGCGTCGGCGTGAGCAAGAAACATCGCTGATTTCAGGATACTGCTGAAAGACCGAACGGCCGCTTTCCTAATTCATGCTGCAATAGCGAAGCAGCAATCTTAAGAAGGTTTCTGCATCCCGTAGGTTCTCCGGCATCCTCAATGATGCACTTGCAGCGAACGGCAGAAAGGTCCCGCATAGCGACCGGCGGCGCCGCGGCGGAGCTTCGACGCGAGGGATCCCTTTGCGGTCATTGCCGAGGGTGCCCTCATAGGACAGTGTCGGCGTCCTCTGTAGCTTGGGAGGGTGAAATGATCCGGCAGGCTGTAGCTCATGACGAAGCGGAAATCAGGGACTGCGCTGAACAGGCGTATGCGCGATATGTGCAGCTTATAGGGCGGAAGCCCGCACCTATGGTCGCTGACTTCGCCAGCCAAATCGCGGCAGGAGATGTCTTCATTGCGGCGGATGACCAAGGCCAATTCCAAGGGTTCATTGTTTTCTATGCCGAGAAAGAGCATGTTCTTCTGGAGAATGTCGCGGTCCATCCCAGGGCAGCTGGGCGTGGCGTCGGAAAACAGCTTGTCGAATTTTGTGAGCAGGCAGCACGAGACTGGAGCCTAGCAGCCGTTCATCTCTACACAAACGAGAAGATGACCGAGAACCTGCTGATCTACCCAAGGCTTGGTTATGCCGAAGTAGCTCGTCACACCGAAGACGGCTTCAGCCGCGTCTACTTTGAAAAAAGGCTTGTCTAGCAACGGCAGGTCCGTCCCGCATCACAGACACTCGATACCAAAAAATGCTGCGTGATTCACGCGTGACCGGTCTGCGGGAGCTGCGCCGCGGCATCGTGGTCGTCTCGACCGGCGACAAAGGGCTGAGTTCTCGCGCTGCGCTTGCGTTCGCTGAGTATGGCACGAACGTTGACGGGTCTCAGCACAATGCTTGGCCTGTCCATCGGCCATTTCAGATCAAACTGTTCCACCAGTCGACGATTCCGATGATCAGGCCGATGACGGAGAAGATCATCAGCAGACCACATATCCCGGCGAAGGTTCCGGGCTGCGGGTTGCCATTGCTCTTGGGCACCTGCTGATGGCAGCGGGTGCAGAACCCAAGGTCACTGTCCATGTCGCAGTAGACGCACATTTCGAACTCCTTGACGTGAATGCGCAAATTCCAAATCCGGACCTGAAGCCGCGGCCCGGCGGGGCTTCTCAAATCTTGCCCGGCCAATATATCTATAATAGTATACCTTATAATACCACACAAGGATAGACACATGGCGATGCTGATCAAGGGCGACGAGATCGACCAGCTGGTGGCCCGATACTGCGCCATGACCGGGCTGACGAACAAGAGCGAGGCTGTGCGCCGCGCGCTGGCCGCGCAGATCGAGGCGCTGGCGGCCGAGGAAAGCCTGGCGGTGCGGGTGGCGAAGATCCAGGACCGGGCGGCTGCGGACGGCTTTCGCCCGGCAGGCGACGACAAGGCGTTCATGGACGACCTGTGGGGCGAGGTCTGATGTTTCTGGATGCCAGCGCCGTCGTCGCCGTCCTGTTGCGCGAACCCGAGGGGCCGGGCCTGCTGAAGGCGATGGAGGCCGCGCGGGGCAAGCTGCGCTTCTCGCCGATCACGCGGCTGGAAAGCACGCTGGCCCTGGTCCGGGCCCGCGTCCAGGCGCGGGGCAAGGGCCCTGCGACAGCCGATGATTTCGAGCGGGCGGCAGGGCTGGTGGCCGAACTGCTGGAGGCGCTGGAGGCCAGCGAGACGCATATCACCTCGGGCATGGGGCGCGAGGCGGCATCCGCGCTGGCGGTTTATGGCAAGGTCGTGGGCCATCCGGCGCAGCTGAACATGGGCGATGCACTCTCCTATGCCTGCGCCAAGGCGTATCACGCGCCGCTGCTGTACAAGGGGGGCGACTTTGCGCAGACCGATCTGGCCTAGACCCGAACGACAGGCAGCTCGCTGATCCGGGTCGTATATCTGGGCGAGCGGTGATCCGCTTTGGTCGCCCAGCTGCGGCTGACACCTTCGCGGGCCAGAACCATGGTCTTGCGGCCGAAGCGGTCATTGATCGCATCCAGCGCTGTGGTCAGGCGGGCGTCGCGTGGCTGATCCGGCGCAAAGAGCAGGGCCGGGCGTTCGGCGTCGGGCAAAAGATCGTCAAGGATGACGCCGGCCTTGACATAACCATGCCCATTTCCGGAGGGATCACCGGTCCAGCCCCGCCCGGCCGCCGCAATGGCGGCCTCGACCAGGTCGAAGGTGTGGTTGGACATGGGCCGCAGCCGCACCGTGCGCGAGGCGGAATGCTGTGGACGGTCGGGTTTGTGCCGGTTGGTGTGAAAGAACACGGTCAGCGTCCCTGCGACAAGGCCGTGCTGGCGCAGCTTTTCGGCCGCGCGGGTGGCATGGGCGGCCAATGCCTCGGCCAGGACATCGAAGCTGGTCATGGGCGTTCCGGCCGAGCGGGTCACAGCCATACCCTTGCGCTGAGGCGGCACGTCCTCGAAATCAATGCAGGCGACGCCGCGCAACTCGGCCACCAGACGTTCCAGGACAACCGTCCCGATCTTGCGAGCCAGGGGAAGCGGCAGATCGCGCAACTCTGCGGCGGAACCGATGCCCTGGGCCTGCAGTTTGCCCGCGGTCGCGCGACCCACACCCCAAATCTCGGCCACCGGGACGCGGCGCATGACATAGTCCCGGATCTCGGGCGCCATCAGATTGCAGACGCCGGAAAAGATCGGGTTCTTCTTGGCCGCGAAATTGGCCAACTTGGCGAGTGTCTTGGTCGGGCCGATGCCGACGCAGGTCGGGATCCCGGTCTCAACCCGCACGGCGCTACGCATCCGCGCGGCATGTTGCTCCATGCCATCGCCAAACCCGCTTAGATCAACGAAGGTCTCGTCGATCGAATAGACATCGAGACGCGGGGACCAGGCGTGCAGGACCTCGACCACGCGGCGGCTCAGATCACCATAGAGCGTGTAGTTCGAGGACAGGGCCCTGACCCCGTGACGCTGCATTAGCTCACGGATCTGGAACACCGGCTGACCCATCCTGATGCCGAGTGCCTTGGCCTCGTCGGACCGGGCGACGGCGCAGCCATCATTATTGGAGAGGATGATCACCGGCACGCCACGCAGGCTTACGTCGAAGAGACGCTCGCAGCTGACATAGAAGTTGTTGCAGTCGATCAAGGCGATGGGCCGGACGAAAGGCGGGACCGTCATCGCCTCACTCGATGGGCAAGCGCCGGACTACCCCCGCCACGACGCCCCAGATCTCGGTCGTTTCGCTGACCGGGATCGGAGCATAGGCGTCGGACCTTGCCCGCGGATCGAGAAACCATCGGCCCTCGCGCCGGGCGAGTTTCTTGACGGTGATGCTGCCATCCACGACCGCAACGACGATGCGGCCGCTGCGGCGCCTTCCCGCGCGGTCGACGGCGATCAGGTCACCGTCCAGGATGCCCTCGGCCTCCAGACTGTCGCCCGAGACGCGCCACCAGAAGGTGGCATGCTCGTGCCGCACGACCCATTTGATCGGGTCGATCGCATCCTCCACGTCATCGGCAGCGGGAGAGGGAAAACCAGCTGGAACCTGCAGGGATGCCAAAGGCACCTGCCGGTCGATGAGGGTGACTTTACGCGGGCTGAGGAGGGTCATGGCACAAGAACAATAAGAGAACACCAGACTTGCCCCAAATCACCCCTGCGCGTCAATGTTCCTCATTCACCTCAGTTCTGCCGTCGCCAGTCCTCGGGTCTCTGGAAGGTTCCTGCCCAGATTCCGCGGCCAGCCGTGCGGGCGTCACGTTCGGCCGCGCTGTGGCGGTCGAGGCGGTCGTAATAGGCCACCGCCCATCCGTTTTTGATCATCCAGCCTGCCAGATCGCGGCCCCCAACCGCGCAGGCAGCCAGGACCCGTCCGTAACGATCGGTGCCTTCGACGGTGCAGACAACCGGGCGGCGGGCCACCATCGCATCGAGGGCAAGCGCGGCCTGCTGGCCGCAGCGCCAGGGACGCCCGGCGGCATCGTGACAAAGCTGGCGGCTTTCAGGGGCGTCCATCCCTGTCAGGCGAATGCGTTCGCCTCGAATCTCGATGGTATCGCCGTCGATTATGCTGGCCTGTCCGACGAAGTCCCCTGCCATCACGAACCAGGGGAAAGCAGCAAGTGAGAGACCCAGCACGGCTGCTTTGAGAGGCGACATTTTTGCTCTCCACTCTCTCAAAGGGTCTTGCGGCTCGCTTTGGCTGCCCCACACTTTTTTCATGGCATTGCGACATATCCACAAGCGGTCGGTTGTCGTGGTTTTTCGCATGGGTTCCACCTCCCGACCCGCCGTATGCGGGTCGGAACCGCCGCAGGGCCGCTTTGGCGGCCCGGTACGCGGCGTCCGCATCATGCTTTGCATAAGGAAGAAGATGTAGATGGGGATTCAGTCCGCTTGGCAGACTCGCGCAAATCAATCGACTTCCCGAGCCGTGCAAGCGCCTGGCCAAGGGGTGATTCGCCCAGCTGGAAAAGGGCCAGGCCGGAGAGGTCGAGATCGGCAACATGATCTGCCTCGATCTGGCCGCGGGCGATGCGCTCGGCCTGGTCGTCATCCGGCAAGGCAGGCCGACCCGCCCATCGCCCGAGAAGTGCCATGGCTCGCTTGGGTGCGCTGAGACGATAGGCATTGCTGACCTGTCGAACCTGGGGACCGGGGCCATCGTTCCGGGTTGGCTCGAAGCGGCGGAGCCAATCCAGGAAACCGTGATCCCGCAGCGATTTGAGGCCGCGCACGACCGCATCGCGGGATCGGCGCAGCTTGTCGCAGATCCAGTCAAGCGAGGGGTCGAGACGTCCTGTGCGATAGCTGACGAGGTTGGCGAAGAGCGACAGAAGCTCCAGCGCGACGCCGCCCAGGGGGCCGTTACGGCGGCCGGGCTGCTTGTGGGCCAATTCGTAGCGGCGCGCGGCCATGAGGATCTTCTGAACTTCTTGGCGGGTCGTCTTGCGCCAGAATCCGGCTTCGCATGCCCCGGCCCGGCGCGAATGTCGTCGGACGGGCTCGCCGGTTTGGCGCGCTCCACGAGACGCGCCTGTGAATGTGGTCGCGATATGCTGAAAGGCGTCGCCGGCTTGGGCGATCAAGTCTGGTGTCATCTGCTGCTCCTCGATCTCAAGAAGCGCGGTGTCCGCAGGCAAAGCTGATCCGTTCGCACAGATGCGCTTTTGCTCTTGATTTTCGGGAGTGGGGAGATAACTATAGCGGGTGAATCAGTCGCTAATTCAGGTCGCCAAACCTGTGTTATCAAACCCAAGCCCCCTCGTGCGGACCCCCGCGCGGGGGGTTTCCTTTTGGGCTTGTCGCTTAGTTGATTCTGCTCGTCCCTCCCGTTTCAGGTATTTTGCCGCATAGCCTACGACAGCATGGGCGGCACGGCAATTCTTTGTCTGTTCTCGTATGCTTGCCTACCATGTCTAGTAGCTCACCCACTCGACCTGGGCATTGCCCTGATAGTCGAGTGTACGCAGAGCAACACCACGCAGCGTCAAGGTCTGGCCTGAACTGCGATAGCTGACGGCCTCATGAACCCATGCCGGGGCGTCCGAGAGATCACGGGGCCTCCACACGAAATCGCCTTCAGCGGTATAGGACCCACGTTGTGTTGCGTCGGTGATTTCCATCCCATCGCTGGTTCGATAGCTGCGATAGCTGACGTGATAGAGCTCGATTCCATCACGGAAACGGCGGACGTCGGGGGTCAGCCCGTCGGGGCCAATGCCAGGCAAAACTGGACCGCCGCTTGCACGCATTGGGCAATTCCAGAGTTGCAGGGGCGGTTCGATCGGGAAAGGCGTGATCCGGCGGATCACCTCCACCTTTGCCGCGCTGCACTCCGCCGAAGTCGGGAAGCCCCCCGCAAGGCAAAGTAGGATCGCACAGTCGATGGAATAGGCGTCTGCCTTGGGGCTGAACCCCAAGGCAGACGTGGCGCAAATCGCCAGGGTGAAAATTGATTGTTTCATACGATTTTTCTAACAATAGTCTTTATGCACAGTAGAGGCACTATACAATAGTTGTAATTGCCTTCAACATCTGTGCGCTAAAATTCTAGTCCTGCTTCCTGGCCGCCAGTCCCCTTGCCAAGGTCGCGCGGCTGACGCCTAAGGCCCTGGCCGCCTGCATCTGGGTCATTTGACGAGCGTCGAGCCAAGCTTTCGCTTGGCGCACCTGCGCGTCGGTCAACAGTGGCTTACGTCCGCCAGTCCTGCCACGCGCTTTGGCCGCAGCGAGTCCTGCCTTCGTTCTTTCGACGATCAAGTCACGCTCGAATTGGGCGAGCATGGCAAAGAAGTTGAAGATCAGGCGACCCTGGGGTGTCGTCGTGTCAATCTGCTCTGTCAACGACCGCAGCCGCACACCGCGCTCGGCAAGGTCCGTAGCGATCATCGTCAACTCCTTGACGCTCCGGGCCAGTCGATCAAGCCGCCACACCACAAGAACGTCATCCCTCGCCAGAGACTGGATGAGATGATGGAGTTGCGGACGCGCCCGCTCGTCGGCTCCACTGCCGACTTCGGTTACGACATAGTCGCATCCGGCCTTGGTCAGCGCATCGGTCTGAAGCCGATGTTCCTGGCTGCCCGTCGACACCCTGGAGTAGCCCACTGTTGCCATTCTTGTGTCTGGTCCTGCTGCAAAACTCTGTCTGGATCGGGCATGTCTCATAACCCGTCTTCTTTGCGGGTTATGAGACAGCTTTGACAGCGTACCGTCAACGATCGTTTTTGAGCATGGGGCGAACAGTGGCATCGAACCGCTTCCGAACCTTGTGGAGTGGGTACGGGCGTTCTGGCGAAGGATTCTGGAAGGTTAAAGACGACTGGCCAAAAGCACAGTCCAAAAGGACAGTTGAGCGATTTTCCTTGACAGCACCTCTTTCAGCGACTGCAGGCCCTTCTGGAATCCCGGTTTCTTTTGAACCTTCGCATGCCGGAACAAACTAGCAGCGGCGCTTCAAAAAGCGTTCAACCGCTGACAATTCGGCAAGCGAGAGATCGGGACTGATGCTCGACCGGGACACAATCGCATTGCCATGGGCCCGGAACGGCGTCACGGCATCCAGCCAACGACTGATCCGATGGACGACTACAAAGCGCTCGCCCCGGTCAGCATGCGAAAGGACCTCGGTCTGCAACCAATTCCGGTGAAACTGGGCGGAGGGCAAGGTGCGGGTCAGCGCTTTTACCCCGGGAGCATTCCCGTCGACCGAGCGGTAGGCCACGGCGTTAACAAGCGCCGCCTCTCCAGTCTCCAGCAGACGGGTGAAGTTTCTTGACCGGTAGTATGGCGAGACATGGCGCGCCTTCGGGTCCAAAGGCGCTGGAGAGGCCAGCCTGGCCCGAAATTCCGCTCGGGTCTCTTCATCGGGGAACTCACCGGGCGTCATGACCGGATCGTATCCACCGTTGTTGTCCAGGATGATAACGGGCGCATTCACGATATCGCCGATATAGGCGGGAGGCGGATAGTCGAGGTTGAAACCATGTGCACCATGGCGATCGAACACGGGCGCATCCTGCGGGTGTACCGCGCCGTCCAGCTGCTTCCAGAAACTCACGATACTCTGCATGGGGGAATACTGTACGGTAGGCTAAGGCCTCGTCAATGTTCAGACCGCTGACGGTCAGCTCGACCTCCAAGCTGACGGGATGTAGCATCGACGAAAAGGGAGAACCCCATGACCGCGAGCACGACCCGACGGAGCCAAGCGCCCGCACCTCCGATTTTGCGCGATCTTGTCTTCCGCAACCTGCGGTCTTCGGAATGCGTGCTGATTTGGGAAAAGGACGAAAGATTCGCCCGTGATTTCGAGAAGCGGCTCGTCTCTGCACAGCCCTATCTCCTCGAGCCGCGCGCAATTCAGGTTCTGCAACATTTTCTGACTAAGCTGGGTGCGGAGGATTTCTACACTGCGATCGCCTCTATGCGCCTGCCTTACGAGGAGGTCTGGCTAGAGGGGGACATCCAGACCGATGCTGGCGGCAGGCATCGCTTCGGCATGCTCGTTTCCCAAAGCACGGAGGGCCTGCGCTGCCTGATCTCATCGGCCTTCTGGTTCGGCGACCAGAAGATCTGGTATCCGATGCATGCAGGGACGGCAGTTACCTTCGCCTCAGACGGAAGGGTTATTTACGAGGACACGCCGGTCGCGCATCTCTACGATGTCGTACAGGAGGGGCGCGAGCCAGAAGTGGATCAGACTGGTCGCTCCCGGACCGCTCCCGTGAGCGGCGACACGATTACGGAGCGACATGCCAAAGACCTCGGCAATGCCATCCAAATCGCAGGGCTCCTGGCAGCATTTTGTGGGTTGATGAATAAGCGAGAGGTGCTTGAGGTTGATCCGCTTCGGGAGCCACCGAGACAGCAGCAACGGCTCTACGCGCGCGATAAGCTGCCTGCGCCGAAGTTTGGTGTAGCGCGCGTCGACTTGGCACGCTTGGGGCGCCTTCAGCAGCGGGCGATCATCGAGGATACGGTGGAGGAGCTGGATTCGGATGCAGCATACCCCGGGCCGCGGCGCGCCGCTCACTGGGTACGCGGCCACCTATTCCTGACCCGCAATGGAAAGCTTGTGTGGAGGCGACCGCATGTGCGAGGCGCCGGAGAGGCGCACCGCCGACTTATCGTTGTCGAAGCTTCAGATATGGCGCCCTAGACAGGGCGGCCAACCACCTGGCAGCGGATCGTTTCCGAGCCTAGGATACACGTCGTTACCTCAGATCAACCTCAACCGGATGGCTTGGCTGACCGCGCTCGTCGTATTCGTCGCCCCCAGCTTCTTCTGCGCGCCGTCCAGGCGAGCCTTGAGA
>NZ_CP067171.1 GCF_028553885.1 Paracoccus aestuarii | reverse complement strand
GATATGCCTGTTCTCAAGGACGCAGATTCCTGCCTGTTCCTCTTTTACGCCGGATTTGCGGTCTTGGCAAAAGCCTTGTTCACTGCAATGCGAAAACGCATCCGCCCAGTCTCTGCTGGGCGAATCGCCCGGCCAGGGTGCTCGGGCCGAATGGGGGACAGACCTGGCCAAAGCGCTGATGAATGGGGGACAATAGGGGCCGAATGCGGGACGCTTAGAATGGCCCCCTATACCAGTGATACCCTGACTCAGATCGGGAAAAGGGGCAGAGCAACTCCGGCTGCGGATCGCGGCTTGACAGAATCGCGATCAAGGACGCAAATGAGGACAGAGCGGCGAAAGACGTTGGGACGAACCCGCGCCAGCCGCGCCGAGCAGCGACCGGGTCAACCCGGCAGGAGCAGTCATGCAGGTCATCAGACCCGTCGGGCGAGACGCCGCGGCGAAGAAATATGACATCTTGTCAGCCCTTATGGCCCATGGCCTGGCCGGTGACCAGCACCGCCAGCGGCTGGTGCTGCGGCTGACGGTCCTGATCACGGCGCGCTATAACTGGCAGGCGGATGAGCTGACCGTGGGCCAGCGCGAGATCGCGCGGCTGTGGTGCGTGGACGAGCGCACCGTCAAGCGCGACATGGCGCGGCTGCGCCAGCTGGGCTGGATCATCGTCAAGCGGCAGGGGGCGCGGGGCCGGGTCTCGGTGCTGGGGCTGGATCTGGAGCGGGTGATGCTGGACACCCGCCCGGCCTGGGCGAATATCGGGCCGGATTACGTCGCGCGGATGGGCGGGCCCCCGCCCGAGGCCGCGCCGAATGTCGTGCCCTTTTACCGCGACCTGCCGGAGGTGGCGGGCGACGGGCTCTGGCCGCGGATGCGCGCGCTGCTGCGGGCCGAGGACGGGGCGCTCTTCGATGCCTGGTTCGCGCCGCTGGTCGCGGAGGAGGGGGATGGGGGCCTGTCGCTCAGGGCGCCCTCGCGCTTTCATGCGACCTATCTGCGCACGCATCTGATGGGGCGGCTGAGCATGGCCGCGTGGCGCTGCGATCCGGGGGCGGGGCAGGTCCGCATCCTGCCCTAGGTGTTTGATCCCATGGTTTGATGGTGCAATCCTTTCGCAGGAATGGAAGGAAGCATTATGGGACAAGTTCGTCACGGGAGCGCCACGACCACGCACGCTGTCAGAGCTGCAATAATGAGGGCCGGCTCGCCATCGGTCCGAGGGCCTCGCCCGAATGATCGCAAGCTTCGCTCGCGCAGCTGAGCCGGGAGCTCGGCATCAACCCAAAGACTGTCGCGAAGTGGCGCAAGCGCGAGACAGTTGAGGACCGTAAGACTGGGCCGAAGGAGCCACGCTCCACGGTCTTGAGTGAGGCCGAGGAAGCAACAATCGTCGCGTTTCGGCGCCATACGCTGCTGCCGTTGGACGACTGCCTCTACGCTCTTCAGCCCTCTATCCCACATCTGACGCGCTCGGCGCTGCACCGATGCCTGCAGCGGAATGGCATTTCGCGACTGCCGGACGTGGGCGGGGACAAGCCCAAGCGTGCGAAGTTCAAGCGCTACCCGATAGGTTTCTTCCATATCGACATCGCCGAGGTGCAGACGGCCGAAGGCAAGCTCTTCCTCTTCGTAGCCATTGATCGCACCAGCAAATTTGCTGTCGTTCAATTGGCGGAAAAGGCCAACAGGAAAACCGCTTGGGAGTTCCTGGAGCACCTTCTGGACGTCGTGCCCTACCGCATCCACACGATCCTGACCGATAATGGCATCCAGTTCGCAGAGCAGCCTCGAAACCGTAACACTCCTTACTCTCGGCAAATGCGGTTCGACATGATTTGCGAGGCAAACGGGATCGAGCATCGGCTGACCAAGCCCAACCACCCGTGGACGAATGGCCAAGTCGAGCGGATGAACAGGACGATCAAGGACGCGACCGTCAAGCGCTACCACTACGACAGCCACAGCCAGCTGCGCACGCACCTCGCCGATTTCATCGCCGCCTACAATTTCGCACGCAGGCTCAAGACGCTGAGCGGTGTCACACCCTACGAATACATCTGCAAGGTCTGGACTTCAGAGCCAGACAGATTCATCGTCAATCCGATCCACCAGATGCCGGGACTGAACACCCGGATCATGGTCGGCCTTGCCGCCGAGAGCGCCGAGCACAAGACGATCATGAATGACGCGACCTATCTCACGGCACACCGCACGGCCTCGAGCCTTGGGGTGAAAAAGGGGGGCGCGGGCGCCAGATCGGGCGCACCAAAGGCGGTATGAACACCAAGTTGCACGCTGTCGCCGATGCGAAGGGGCGGCCGATCGGGTTCTTCATGTCGGCCGGCCAGGTTAGCGATTACACCGGCGCGGCGGCGCTGCTGGGCAGCCTGCCGAAGGCTGAGTGGCTTCTGGCCGACAGGGGCTACGACGCTGACTGGTTCAGAGACGCTTTGAAAGACAAGGGGATAAAGGTTCGCATCCCCGGACGGAGGTCCCGCAAGAAGGTCGTCAAATACGACAAGCGGCGTTACAAAAGGCGTAACCGCATCGAAATCATGTTCGGACGTCTGAAGGACTGGAGGCGCGTCGCAACCCGTTATGACCGCTGCCCGGAAACGTTCTTCTCAGCGATCATGCTCGCCGCAACCGTCTTGTTCTGGCTGTGAAACTTAATGAGTCTGGAGCCTAGCCGATCCGGGCGAAGGCGGCCATGACCACGCGCTCGGATTGGTCGAGATAGCGCGCGAGGCTGTCCGCCGCCCCGGCCGCATCGCCTTGGGTGAGCCGCGACAGGATCGCGCCGTTCTCCTGCAGGAAGGGCGCGTGCAGGCGCTCGGGGCTGTCCAGCAGGCCGAAGGCCAGGCGCAGCTCGGCCATGGCCTGGGCGAAGAAGGCCGCCAGGCGCGGGCTGTCGGCCAAGGCGACGATGGCGCCGTGGAACTGCATGTTCGCGCTGCCGACCGCGCGCCAGTCGCCCGCCTCGCGTGCGGCGCGGGCCTGGGCCACCGCCTCGGCCATGGCGAGGACCGCGCCGTGGCGGGGCCAGGCCTGGGCCAAGGCGGGGATCTCGATCAGCCGGCGGACGCGGTAGATGTCCAGCACCCCCGCCATGGTCGGCACCGCGACCGAGACGCCGCGATGGGGGGCATGGGTCAACAGCCCCTCATGGACCAGCAGGCGGAAGGCCTCGCGCAGGGTGTTGCGCGACACGGCCAGATCGGCGGCCAGGCGCTGTTCCGACAGGCGCGCGCCCGGCGGCAGATGGCCCGCCATGACCTGGCCGCGCAGCCGGGCGGCGGTCTGTTCGGTCAGGCCGGGGGTCGTGGAATCATCGCTCATGCCGGCATCATGGCGGGGCAGGGGGGGCGCGGCAAGCCATGCGGGCTGCCCGTCTGATGGGCAGGTTCGGGCAGCATTGTTCAACAATATGGGTCCAGTTGTCATAAAAATGTTGACGGATCGCCCCCGGATCGGAAACCCTCGGGTCAAAAGCATCGACAGAGGGGTCCCATCATGTCCACCGACCGCGGCATCGCCGCAGCCAGCCTGCGCGGAGGCCTGCTGGCCGCGATCTTCCTGATGGCGACATCGGCGATCGGGCCGGGCTTCATCACCCAGACCGCCAGCTTCACCGCGCGGATGGGATCGGCCTTCGCCTTCGCGATCCTGGCCTCGATCCTGATCGATTTCGTGGTGCAGCTGAACATCTGGCGCATCACCGCCCTGACCGGGCGGCGCGCATCCGAGACGGCGAATGCGGCGATTCCCGGCGCGGGCTATCTGCTGACGGCGCTGGTGGTGATCGGCGGGCTGGCCTTCAACATCGGCAATATCGCGGGCGGCGGGCTGGGGCTGAACGCGATGATCGGGCTGGATCCGCGGATCGGCGGGGCGATCACCGCGGCTTTGGCCATCGGGATCTTTCTGTCGCATCAGGCGGGCATCCTGCTGGACCGGATGATCGTGGTGCTGGGCGTGGTCATGATCCTGCTGGTGCTGTTCGTGGCGCTGCAATCGAACCCGCCGGTGGGCGAGGCGCTGCGCCAGACCGTCTGGCCCGACCGGATCGATTTCGCCGCCATCACCACCATCGTGGGCGGCACGGTCGGCGGCTATATCACCTATGCGGGGGCGCATCGGCTGCTGGACAAGGGCCTGACGGGCGAGGCGAACCTGGCCGCCGTGACCCGCGGCGCGCTGACCGGGATCGCGGTCACGGGCGTCATGCGATTCGTGCTGTTCCTGGCGATCCTGGGGGTTGTGGCGTCGGGCGTGACGCTGGATCTGTCGAGCCAGGGCGCCAACCCCGCGGCCCAGGCCTTTCAGGCGGCGGCGGGCGATTGGGGGATGCGGGTCTTCGGCGTGGTTCTCTGGGCGGCGGCGCTGACCTCGGTGATCGGGGCGGCCTATACCTCGGTCAGCTTTCTGGATGTTGCGGGGATCCGCAGCGACCGGGCGCGGCGCCATGCGACGGTGGCCTTCATCGGCACGTCGCTGCTGGTCTATCTGTCGATCGGCACGGCGCCGGCGGCGATCCTGGTCTTCGTGGGCGGCTTCAACGGGTTGATCCTGCCGATCGGCCTGACGATCTTCACCTATATCGGGTTTGCGCGGTCCGACCTGATGGGCGGGCACCGCTACAACCGGATGCTGCTGGTGCTGGGGGCGATCACCTGCGCGCTGACATGGTATATGGGGGCGCGTTCCGTCGGCACCATCTTTGCGTTTCTGGGCACCTGAGGGAGGGAGGAGAACCGATGCGGATCGATCTGAACAGCGACCTGGGCGAGGGTTACGGCGCTTGGCGCATGGGCGATGACGCGGCGATGCTGGGCATCGTCAGTTCGGCCAACATCGCCTGCGGGTTTCATGCGGGCGACCCGGAGGGGCTGCTGGAGGTGTTGGCCGAGGCGGCGCGGCGCGGCGTCGTGGTGGGCGCGCATGTCAGCTATCCCGACCGGGTGGGCTTTGGCCGCCGGGCGATGGATGTGGCGCCCGCGACGCTGCGCGCCGACGTGATCTATCAGATCGGGGCGCTGGCGGGGCTGGCGCGGGCGGCGGGGACGCGGGTGGCCTATGTCAAGCCGCATGGCGCGCTCTACAACACGATCGCGGCGGATGCGGGGCAGGGGGATGCGGTGATCGACGCGATCCGGGCCGTGGATCCCGGACTGGTGCTGATGGGGCTGGCGGGGGCGCCGATCCTGGACCGCGCCCGCGCAGCGGGCCTGCGCGTGGTGGCCGAGGCCTTCGCCGACCGCGCCTATACGGCGGCGGGCGCGCTGGTCTCGCGGCGGCTGCCCGGCGCGGTGCTGCATGACCCGGACCTGGTGGCGGCCCGGATGGTCCGCCTGGCCACCGAAGGGGTGATCGAGGCCCAGGACGGGTCCGACCTGCATCTGCGCGCCGATAGCATCTGCGTGCATGGCGACAGCCCCGGCGCGGTCGCCATGGCCGGGGCGGTGCGCGCCGCGCTGCTGGATCGCGGCGTGACCATCGCGGGCTTCGCATGACCCGGGTCCTGCCCATCGGCCCGCGCTGCCTGCTGGTCGAGCTGGAGGATCTTGGCCGGACGCTGGCGCTCTTCGATGCGCTGGCCGCCGATCCGGTGCCGGGCATCGCCGAGATCGTGCCCGCCGCCCGCACGCTGATGGTGACCACCGCGCCGGGGGTGCCGGCGGATGCGGATCTGGCCCGCGCGATCCTGGCGCGGCGGCCTGCAGGCAGCCACATCCCCGACCGGGACGCCCCGGTCGTCGAGATCCCGATGACCTATGACGGCGAGGATCTGGACGAGGTCGCGGCCCTGATGGACCTGACCCGGGCCGAGGTCATCGCCGCCCATCAGGAGGCCGTCTGGCAGGTGGCCTTCTGCGGCTTCGCGCCGGGCTTTGCCTATATGACCTGCGGGGATGCGCGCTTCGATCTGCCGCGCAGGCCCGCGCCGCGCACGCGCATTCCGGCAGGCTCGGTCGCGCTGGCGGGGCGGTTCTGCGGGGTCTATCCGCAGGCCAGCCCCGGCGGCTGGCAGCTGATCGGCCGGACGGCGCTGCCGATGTTCGACCTGGCCCGCGACCCGCCGGCCATCCTGCAGCCGGGCGTCCGCGCGCGATTCGTCGAGGGTCGGGCGCACGTCCATCCGGTGGCCACCCCGCCCGCGCCCGCTGTGCGGGGGCTGCGCGTCATCCGCACCGGCTTTCCGATCCTGCTGCAGGACGGGGGGCGCATCGGTCAGGCGGGGCAGGGGGTCAGCGCCTCGGGCGCGCTGGACCGGGGCGCGCTGCGCCGCGCCAACCGGGCGGTGGGCAACCCCGCCGACGATCCCGCGATGGAGATCACCTTGGGCCCCCTGCGCCTGCGGGCCGAGGTCGCGATGACTCTGGCCCTGGCCGGTGCGGGCCAGGCCGTGGTCGCCGGGCGCGCGGTGCCGCGCGGCGCGGCCTTTGCCGTCGATGCCGGGGACGAGATCGCGATCGAGGCCCCCGCGCGCGGCATGCGCAGCTATCTGGCGCTGCGGGGCGGGTTCGACATCCCCCCCGTCATGGGATCGGCCGCGACCGACACGCTGGCCGGGATCGGCCCCGCGCCCCTGACCGACGGGGACGCGCTGGCCCCGGCGGGCCGACCGGCAGAGGCGGTGACCGACCAAGGCCCCGGCCCCGATCTGCCCCGCCCCGAGGGCGTGGTGCGGCTGGCCGTGACGCTCGGGCCGCGGACGGATTGGTTCGACGCGGCGGCGGTCGCGCGCTTTCTGGGCCAGGATTGGCGGGTGACGCCGCAATCCTCGCGCGTGGGGGTGCGGCTGGCGGGCGATGCGATCACCCGCGACGGCCCCGAACTGCCGAGCGAGGGCACCGCGACCGGTGCCGTCCAGATCCCCCATTCCGGCCAGCCGGTGCTGTTTCTGGCCGATCACCCGCTGACCGGCGGCTATCCCGTCATCGCCACCCTGCGCCCCGAGGCGCTGGACCTGGCCGGCCAGCTGCCCCCCGGCGCGCGGATCCGCTTCGTCGCGGATGCGCCCTTTGCCCCCATCCTGTCCGAGAGGTCCGATGTTTCTTGACCAGACGCCCGACACGGCCCCGATCCGCCGCATCCTGATCGCCAATCGCGGCGAGATCGCCCTGCGCGTCATCCGCGCCTGCCGCGATGAGGGGATCACCGCCATCGCCGTCCATTCCGACCCCGATCGCGACGCGCCCTTCGTTCGCCTGGCCCATGAGGCGCATGCCCTGCCCGGCGCCAGCCCCGCCGAGACCTATCTGGACGGCGATGCGATCCTGGCCATCGCCGCCCGGGCGGGGGCGGATGCGATCCATCCGGGATACGGCTTTCTGTCCGAAAACGCCGATTTCGCCCGCAAGGTGCAGGCCGCCGGGATGATCTGGATCGGCCCGGACCCGGAGGTGATCGACGCGCTTGGCGACAAGATCCGCGCGCGCGAGATCGCCCAGGCCGTGGGCGCGCCCTTGGTCGCGGGCAGCCCCGGCCCCGTCGCCTCGGGGGCCGAGGCGCTGGCCTTCGCGCGCGATCACGGCCTGCCCGTGGCGATCAAGGCGGCCTTCGGCGGCGGCGGGCGCGGCATGCGCGTCGCCCGCGCCCTGGACGAGGTCGAGGAGATGTTCGACGCCGCCACCCGCGAGGCCGTCGCGGCCTTTGGCCGGGGCGAATGCTATGTCGAACAGTTCCTGGACCGCCCCCGCCATATCGAGGCGCAGGTCCTGGCCGACCGCCACGGCACGGTCAAGGTCCTGGGCACGCGCGACTGTTCCCTGCAGCGCCGCAACCAGAAGCTGGTCGAGGAGGCGCCCGCGCCCTTCCTCGACGACGACCAGCGCGACCGCATCCACGAGGCCGCCCGCGCCATCTGCGCCCATGCGGGTTACAGCGGCGCGGGTACGGTGGAATTCCTGCTGTCGGCCAATGGCACGATCAGCTTTCTGGAGGTGAACACCCGCCTTCAGGTCGAACATCCCGTCACCGAGGAGGTGACGGGAATCGACATCGTCCGCGCGATGATCCGCGTGGCCCAGGGCGCGCGCCTGGCCTCGGACGCGGTGCCCGCGCCGCGCGGCCATGCGATCGAGTTCCGCATCAATGCCGAGGATCCGGGCCGCGGCTTTCTGCCCACGCCGGGGCCGATCACCCTGTGGCAGCCGCCCGGCGGCATCGGCATCCGCCTGGACAGCGGCGTCGAGGCCGGCGGCCAGGTCCCCGGGCAGTACGATTCGATGATGGCCAAGCTGATCGTGACCGGCCCCGACCGCGCCACCGCCATCGCCCGCGCGCGCCGCGCCTTGGCCGAATTCCGCATCGAGGGCGTGGCCTCGGTCCTGCCCTTCCACCGGGCGGTGCTGGAGGCGCCGGAATTCACCGATGATTTCGACGTGCATACCCGCTGGATCGAGACCGATTTCGCCGACCGCCTGGCCCAAGCGGTCGCCCCCGCGCCGCGCGTGGACCCCGCCCCGGATGTCGCGATGATCCGCCTGCCCATCGAGATCGACGGCCGCCGGCACATGCTGGGCATCCCGCAGGGCATGCTGTCCCTGGGCGGCGCGCCCGCCCCGGAGCCCGCCCCCGCGCAGGAGGAGGAGGGCGCCGTCACCGCCCCCGTCTCGGGCAGCCTGTCGCTGTGGCAGGTCGATGACGGGGCCGTGGTAGAGGCGGGCCAGGTCATCGCCGTGATCGAGGCGATGAAGATGGAGACCCGGATCGAGGCGCCCCGCGCGGGCCGCCTGACCCGGCTGGCGGGTCAGGGCGACAGCCTGGCCCAGGGCCAGGCCTTGGCCCGGATCGAGGATCAGCCGGAATAGGCCCGCAGCACCGCGCGCACGCCCTGCGCGCGGATCGCCGCCAGCTGGGTCGTGAAGGCCGCGACCAGCCGCGGGTCATCGCCCAGATCGCCGAAGACGGCGGTGTTGGACAGGAAGGCCCGCGGATCGTCGCGCGCGGCGATGGCCCGGTCGCGCAACGCGGCATGGTTGTCGTCGTTCGGGGGGATGGGCTGGCCGTCCTCGGTCACCCCTTCGCAATAGCGGCACCACAGCGCCAGTTCCAGCGCCAGCCCGTCGATGGGGGCGTCTGCGGCCAGCCGGTCGCGCAGCGTCGGCAGGATGAATTTCGGCTGGCGGTTCGACCCGTCGAGGCACAGCCGCGGGATCGTGTCGCCGATCCGCGGGTTCGAGAAGCGATCCACGATCAGCGCCAGGTAGTCGTCATAGCTGACGCCCGCGATGGGCTGCAGGGTCGGGATGATCTCGCGCCGTTCCAGCGCGCGCAGCCAGTCGGCGATGTCGGGAACGGCCATGGCGTCATGGACGAAGTGATGGCCCAGCAAAGCGGGGCCATAGGCGATGGCCGCATGGCCGCCGTTCAGGATGCGCAGCTTCATCAGCTCGTGCCGGGCGACATCGGCGACGAACTGGGCACCGACCGCCTCCAGCGCGGGGCGGCCTTGGGGGAAGTTGTCCTCCAGCACCCATTGGCGGAAGGGCTCGCAGACGACGGGGGCGGCGTCCTCGATGCCGAAGCGGTCGCGCACCAGGTCGCGTTCGCGGTCGCCCGTTGCGGGGGTGATGCAATCGACCATGGAATTGGGGAAGGCGACATTGGCCGCGATCCAGTCGGCCAAGGCCGGGTCCGACAGGCGCGCAAGGCCCGTGACGGTCGCGGCGCAGACATGGCCGTTTTCCGGCAGGTTGTCGCAGGACAGGATGGTGAAGGGCGCGTGCCCCGCCGCCCGCCGCGCCCGCAGCGCCGCCAGCATCATCCCGAAGACCGTGCGCGGATCGTCCGGGTTGTCGGCGTCATGACGGATGTCGGGATGGTCCGCGTCGAAGCCGTCGGTCTTGGCATCGACGTAATAGCCACCCTCGGTGATGGTCAGCGAGACGATGCGGATCGCGGGATCGGCCATGGCCGCGACCGTCGCCTGCGGATCGACCCGGGCGAAATCGACCATCGAGCCCAGGATGCGCGCCGACAGCCCCTCGGGGGCCAGATCGACCAGCGTGGTCATCCAGTCCTGCGCCGCCAGCCGGTCGCGCATGGCCGCGTCGCCCGGGCGCACGCCCGCGCCGCGGATCGCCCAGTCATGGTGGCGGCCCAAGGCGAACAGCCGGTCCAGATACCAGGCCATATGCGCGCGGTGGAAATTGCCGACGCCGACATGCAGGATGCCCGCCCGCAGCGCCGCGCGGTCATAGGCGGGGGCCGCGACATCCTGCGGCAGATGGGCCAGCGCGGCCCCGGACAGGGAAATGGCCATGATCGGACCTTTCGTCAAAGCGCCCCTGGCCGTTCGTTCGGTCGGGGCCGGAAATGGGGTTCAGGCGATGCGCAGCCCGTCCGCGCCGAAGCGGTGCATCTGCGCCGTGTCCGGCGTCAGCCAGACGGTATCGCCGTGATGCAGGTCGATATCGCCGCCCGCGCGCACGGTGATCGTGTCGGCAAGGCCGGTGCCCTCGACATAGAAGAACGTGTCCGAACCCAGATGCTCGGAGACGCCGACGCGGCCCTGCCATGCGCCCTCGGTGGCGGATACGCGGATATGTTCGGGGCGGATGCCGATCGTCTGGGCGCCGTGGCGGGCGGCCTCGGGGCCCTCGATCAGGTTCATCTTCGGGCTGCCGATGAAGCCCGCGACAAAGAGGTTGCGGGGGGCGCGGTAAAGCTCCATCGGGCTGCCGACCTGTTCGATATGGCCGGCGCGCAGGACGACGATCTTGTCGGCCATGGTCATCGCCTCGACCTGGTCATGGGTCACATAGATCATCGTGGTCTTCAGGCGGTTGTGCAGCTCGCTGATCTCCAACCGCATGCCGACGCGCAAGGCGGCGTCGAGGTTCGACAGAGGCTCGTCGAAGAGAAACGCCGAGGGCTCGCGCACGATGGCCCGGCCGATGGCCACGCGCTGGCGCTGGCCGCCCGACAGCTGGCCGGGCTTGCGGTCCAGGTAATCGGTCAGGTTCAGCGCCTTGGCGGCGGCCGCGATACGGCGGTCCTGTTCGTCCTGCGGCACGCCCGCCATGCGCATCGGAAAGGCGATGTTCTTTCGGACCGACATGTGGGGATAGAGCGCATAGGACTGGAACACCATCGCCAGGCCGCGTTTCGCGGGCGGGGTCTGGGTGGCGTCGCGCCCGTCGATCAGGATGCGGCCGTCGGTCGTGTCCTCCAGCCCCGCGATCAGGCGCAGCAGGGTCGATTTCCCGCAGCCCGAGGGGCCGACGAAGACCACGAATTCGCCGTCGTCGATATCCAGGTCCAGGGGCGGGATGACTTCGACATCGCCGAACCGCTTGGTCACTTTCTCAAGGGTGATGCGTCCCATGATGGTCCCCTTATTTCACCGCGCCGAAGGTCAGGCCGCGGACAAGTTGTTTCTGGCTGAACCAGCCCATGATCAGGATCGGCGCGATGGCCATGACCGAGGCCGCCGAGAGCTTCGCCCAGAACAGCCCCTGCGGGCTGGAGAAGCTGGCGATGAAGGCCGAAAGCGGCGCCGCGTTGGTGGTGGTCAGCTGGATGGTCCAGAACGCCTCGTTCCAAGCCAGGATGACGTTGAGCAGCATGGTCGAGGCGATGCCCGGGATCGCCATGGGCGTCAGGACATAGAGGATCTCGTCCTTCAGCGATGCGCCGTCCATGCGCGCGGCCTCCAGGATCTCGCCCGGGATCTCGCGGAAATAGGTGTAGAGCATCCAGATCACGATCGGCAGGTTCATCAGCATCAGCACGATGATCAGGCCGGTGCGCGTGTCCATCAGCCCGGTGCGCAGAAAGATCAGATAGATCGGCACCAGCACCGCGACCGCGGGCATCATCTTGGTGGAGAGCATCCACATCAGGATGCCACGGGTGTTTTTCGTGGGCGAGAAGGCCATCGCCCAGGCCGCGGGGATTCCCACGACCAGCGCGACCAGCGTCGATCCGACCGCCAGGATCACCGAATTGGTGAAGGGCCGCCAATAGTTGTTCTGGTTCTGCACCGCCTCGAAGCTGGACAGCGTGAAGGACGGGATCATGCGGAACCCGGCGATCGCCTCCTGTTCGGTCTTGAGGCTGGTGATGATGGTGTAGAGGATCGGGAAGAACAGGGTCAGGGCGACGATCCAGGCGGCGGCGGTATAGCCGATCCGGGCGCGGGGTGTGATGACGCGGGCCATGATGTCCTCCTCAGTCCAGGTTCTTGCCGACGGCGCGCATCAGGAAGATGGCGACGATATTGGCCAGGATGACCGCGATGATGCCGCCCGCAGCCGCGCCGCCGATGTCGAAGTTCAGCCGTGCCGCGCGATAGATCAGATAGGTCAGGTTCGTGGATGCGTTGCCCGGCCCGCCATTGGTGGTCACCAGGATCTCGGCATAGATGCCCAGCAGGAAGATCGTCTGGATCAGCACGACCACGGTGATCGCGCGGGCCAGATGCGGCAGGGTCAGGTGGATGAAGCGGCTGACGGGGCCGGCGCCGTCCATCTCGGCGGCCTCCATCTGTTCGCCGTCCAGCGATTGCAGCGCGGTCAGCAGGATCAGCGTGGCGAAGGGCAGCCATTGCCAGGCGACGATGATGATGATCGAGGTCAGCGGATATTGCGCGAACCAGTCCACCGGCTGGAGGCCCAGAAACCGCGCGATGTCGGCAAAGACCCCATAGGAGGGGTGCATGATCATGTTCTTCCAGATCAGCGCGGCCACCGGCGGCATCACGAAGAAGGGCGAGATGATCAGGATACGCACGATCCCCTGGCCCCAGATCGGCTTGTCGATCAGCAGCGCGATGGCGATGCCCAGAACCACGGTGATGGTCAGCACGCCCAGCACCAGCACCAGCGTGTTGCGGATCGCGGCGAAGAAGGCCGGGTCGGTGTAGAAATACTGATAGTTGAACCAGCCCGCCCAGCTGACATTGGCCGGGTTCAGCAGGTTGTAGTTCAGGAACGAGTAATAGAGCGTCATCCCCAACGGGACGATCATCCAGATCAGCAGCAGGATGATGGCGGGTGCGCGCATCAGGCGCGCGAGACCGGCGGTCTGGCGGGTGGCCATGGCTTGCGTCCTTGCGGGGGGAAGGGGGGTGCGCCGCCCCGCAGCGGGGGCGGCGCGGGGGTCTTACTTGGGATAGCCCGCGCGGGCCATCTCGCGTGCGGTGCTGGACTGGGCCGCGGCCAGGGCGTCATCGGCGGACATCTGCCCGGCCAGTGCCGCCGAGAAGGTCTGGCCGACCTGCGTGCCGATGCCTTGGAATTCCGGGATCGCCACGAACTGACCGCCGGTATAGGGAACCTCCTGCACCGAGGATTGCTGGGTATTGGCGGAATTGATCGCCTCCAGCGTCATCGCGGCGAAGGGCGCGGCCTCCTGGTATTCGGGATTCTCGTAGAGCGAGGTGCGCGTGCCCGGAGGGGCGGCGCGCCAGCCCTGCGCCTCGGCGATCATGTCGGTATAGCCCTTGGAGGTCGCCCAGGCCACGAAGCTGCGCGCGGCATCCTGTTTCTGGCTGGAGGCGGGGATCGCCAGGTTCCAGGCCCAGAGCCAGTTGCCGTGATTGTCCACGCCGTCCTTGTTGGGGAACTGGGCGAAGCCCACGCTGTCGGCCACGGTGGAATCGGTCGGGTCGGTCACGAAGCTGGCCGCGACCGTCGCGTCGATCCAGATGCCGCAGCGGCCCTGCTGGAACAGCGACAGGTTCTCGTTGAAGCCGTTCGAGGACGCGCCGGGGGGGCCGTAATTCGTCATCATCTCCAGATAGTCGGTCAGCGTGGCCTGCCATTCCGGGCTGTCGAACTGGGGCGCCCATTCGGTGTCGAACCAGCGCGCGCCATAGCTGTTGGCCATGGCGGTCAGGAAGGCCATGTTCTCGCCCCAGCCCGGCTTGCCGCGCAGGCAGATGCCATAGACTTCGGCGTCGCGGTCGGTCATCGCCTCGGCCGCGGTGCGGATGTCGGTCCAGGTCGGGTTGTCGGGGATGGTCACGCCCGCCGCCTCGGCCAGGTCGGTGCGATACATCACCATCGCCGATTCCGCATAGAAGGGGGCGGCGAACAGCGTGTCGTCGACCGACAGCGCCTCGCGGACGGCGGGGATCAGGTCGTCCACGTCGTAATCGTCGGGCAGGTCCTCCAGCGGGGCCAGCCAGCCCTGCGCGGCCCAGATCGGAACCTCGTAGGTGCCGATGGTCAGCACGTCATACTGACCGCCGCCGGTGGCGATGTCGGTGGTGACGCGCTCGCGCAGGATGTTCTCCTCCAGCGTGACCCAATCCAGGCGGATGTCGGGGTTCGCCTCGGTGAAGGGCGCGGTCATCTGCTGCATGCGGATCATGTCGCCGTTGTTCACGGTGGCGATGGTCAGCGTGACGGGGTCCTGGGCCGCGGCGGCACCGCCGATGGCGCACAGGGCCGTGGCGCCCAGAAGGGCGCGGAATGTGGTCGTCATCAAGTCCTCCCTTGACGGATGGGCATTTGCCCTGCCGGTGGGCATATATTCGGAGTCCTGATGGCCCATGTCAACGCAGATTCGCCGCCGCACTGCGGCGACGGCGCAAACAGCCTTGCGATGATCGGGAAATTCAGGCCAGCAGGCGTTCGGCCGTGGCCTCGGAGGTGATCAGCCCGTTGATCAGCCGCCCCGCCAAGGCCGCCCGAATCGCGGGCAGCTTGGTCTGGCCCGAGGCGACGGCCACCATCGGCTGGTCGCCCCCCACCGGCAGCGGCGCCGAGGCCACGCGCCGGTTGAAGGCGCAGTCGATGATCCGGCCCCGGTCGTCATAGACCCAGCTGGTGATCTCGCCCGCGGCGCCGGCGCGCGACAGCTCGTCCATTTCGGTCGGCGACAGGAAGCCGTCGACATGCAGGGGCGCGGTCATGTCCATCTGGCCGATCCCCACCAGCGACAGGTCGGCCCGGAGGCACAGATCGGTGGTGATGCGCGCGGCCTTCTGGCTGCGCATCACCGCCAGCTCCGCCGGGTCATGGGCCAGGACGGGCAGGGGATAGGGGTAATGCGGCGCGCCGATCCGTTCGGCCAGCCGGATCGTCGCGTTGTAGGGCGTGGCCGATCCGTCCTCCATCATGTTGCCAAGGCGCGAGACGACGACATGCTGGGGGCAGGACATGCGCGGCAGCTGTTCGACCATGGCGCGCAGGTTGCGCCCCGTGCCCAGGCTGACGATGCGCCGGTCGGGCGATTTCAGCAGCCGTTCCAGATGGGCGGCGGCGGCGATGGCGATGCCGGTCAGCAGGTCCGGCGCCTCCGGGTCCGAGGGCGCGACCTCGGCCATCTGCAGGCCGAAGCGGTCGCGCAGCGCGGCGGCCAGGTCCATGCAGCGCCCGATCGGGTGGTCCAGCCGCACTTTGACCAGCCTTTCGCTGACCGCCATCGCCACCAGCCGCTGCGCGGTCTGGCGGCTGACGCCCAGCTTGCGCGCGATCTCGTCCTGGGTGTTGCCCGCGACATAGTAGAGCCAGCCCGCCCGGGCCGCATCGTCGAGGCGCGTCGTCTCGGGGGTGAAGCGGTTCTGGGTCATGCGGCGGCCTCGATCCGGGCCAGCAGGGCGGGAAATCCGCGCCAGTCGTCAAAGCGCATCGGGTCGGCGCCCCAAGGCGCGTCGCGCAGATGCGCCCCCCCGGTGTAGTGCAAGACCCGCATCCCCGCCGCGCGGGCGGCCTGAAGGCCCGGCTGGCTGTCCTCGATCACCAGGCAGCGGTGGGCGGGCGTGCCCATCCGGTCCGCGGCGAACAGGAACAGGTCCGGGGCGGGCTTGCCATGGGCCACCTGGCTGGCGGTGAAGACATGCGGGCCGAAGACCCCTGCCAGGCCCAGCAGGTCCAGCGTCCGCGCCACCCGCGCCGGGCTGGAGGAGGTGGCCACGCAGGCCGGACGGTCCAGCGCGGCCAGCACCGCCCCGATGCCCGGCGTCGGGCGCAGCCCCTGGGCGAAGCGGTCCAGCAGGCGGGCGCGATAGGTCGCCTCGAAATCGGCGGGCAGGGGGCGGTCGAAGCGGGCGCGGATCGTGGCCGCCACGGTGGGAAAGCTGCGGCCCACGAAATCGCGGCGCACCTCGTCGAAGGTGACGGGGATGCCCAGCAGGGCCAGCTGGTCGATCAGCACCTCGGCCGACAGAACCTCGCTGTCGGCGATGACCCCGTCGCAGTCGAAGATGATCAGATCAACAGCCATGCCCACCGCCCCTGCCAAAGCCCATCCGATGCCATAGCCAGAAATCCGCGCCCGCGAAAGGCCGCCGATCAGGCCAGCGCGTCGCGGGCACCCTCGCGCAGGCGGCGCAGGGGGTGGGTCACATGCGGCACATGCGGCCCCGTGGCCAGGCCCGGCCCATAGCCCCAGCAGGCGACCCGCGCCGCCTGGCCCGCCGAGAGCCGCGGCGCCGGGGTGGCGGCATTGCCGTCATGCAGGTCCTGGGGCAGGGGGGCGGTCCCGACATCCAGGAACGCCGCCAAGGCGGCCATGGCCCGGTCGGGGCGCGCGACCAGATCCTCGTATCGCAGCACCATCGCGGCGTGCAGATGGTCCAGATCGGCGCGCAGCTGGCGATGCGCGGCGATCCAGTGGTCGATCAGCGCGGGCGCGGGATCGTCCACCCATTTCGCGACCGAGGCGGCGACCGCCTCCGGGTGGCGGATGATGACCACGAATTGCGACAGCGGAAACAGCTGCTGATAGAGCCGCATGCGGGTCAGGTTCACCGGCGATTTCTCGACCCGCCAAGGCTGGGCGGGGTCGAACCAGGGCTGCCAGTCGGCCTCCAGCCGAAGGCGCGTCTCCAGCCGGTCCAGCGGGTGGCCCTCGGTCATGTGCTGGGCGGGGTCGGTGGCGAAATGCATGGGCCGGCCATGCAGCGCGGTATGGGGGATGGCGCCCTGCAGATAGCAGCCCTCGTTTTCCGGCACCGGGGCGTCGCGGATTGCCGAGACGCCGGGCAGGGCCGCGATCATCCGCGTCAGGACCGAGGTCCCCGAGCGGTGCAACCCGCCCACGAAAACATAGCGATGCATTCCCGACCCCCGGTCCTGTTTCCGACCGAACGCGGCAGGGGCGCTGCCGTTCACGCAGGCAGAGGCGAATTCATCTTTCTTTATCGGGGACGATTATCGTGAACCCGGGCCGGGGCGGGGGGGTTTGACCCCGGGCCGATCCCTGCACGTCGTGCAAGTGCCAGCCCCGCCCGACGGCTCCGAACAGCAAAGAGGAACGCGCCATGGACATCATGCACATCGCCTTGGGCGGGTGCCTCAAGGCCCCGCCGGTGCGTTTCGGCCTGACCGAGGATACCGGCGGCCATATCGCCTATGTCCTGGGCGCGGCGATGGCCCAGGCCGCGCTGCCGCAGGTGGGGGGCGTCAGCATCGTGACCCGCGCATTCGCCGGGATGGACCCCGTCCATGACCGGGACCGCGAGGATGTCGGGCCGAAATGCCGCATCCTGCGCCTGCGCAGCGGCGATCCGCGATACCTGGCCAAGGAGGCGCTGGAGGCGCAGATCCCCGCCCTGACCCGCGCGCTGCTGGCGATGCTGGGCAATATGGACCGCCGCCCCGACGTCATCCATGCGCATTTCGCCGATGCCGCCCGGCTGGCCCGCGCCGCCGAGCGCGCCTTCGGCATTCCCTGGATCTATACCCCCCATTCGCTGGCCCTGCAGAAATCCCCCGATGCCGGGCGCGACCCCGCGCTGCGCGGCCGCATCCGGTCCGAACGTGCCGCGATGGCCGGGGCGGGCGCGATCATCCTGTCCTCGCGCGACGAGGCCGAACGCCAGCTGGCCCCTTACGGCGCCGCGGCCGAGGGGCGTGCCCATGTCCTGCCGCCCGGCGTGACGTTGGCCGCCGATCCCGGGCCCGCGGCCGGGCGGGCGCTGATCGCGCCGCTGCTGGACCGGCCCGACCTGCCCATCGTGCTGGCCGTCGCCCGGCCCGTGCCCAAGAAGAACCTCGGCGCGCTGATCGAGGCCTTCGCGGCATCGCCCCGGCTGCGCGCAGCGGCGAATCTGGTGATCCTGGCCGGTCAGGCGGGGATGGATGACGACCAGGCGCGGCTGCGCGACGGGCTGGCCGCGCGGGTCGCGGCGCTCGGGCTGGCGGGGCGGGTGGCGATGCCGCCCGATCACGACGCGGATCAGCTGCGCGCGCTTTATGCCGTTGCGGCGCGGGGCGGGGTCTTCGCCAATCCCGCCCATCACGAGCCCTTCGGCCTGACCCTGATCGAGGCCGCGCAGGCGGGCGTGGCCGTCGTGGCCACCCGCCATGGCGGGCCGGTGGACATCATCGACCGCATCGGCCATGGCGCGCTGGTCGATCCGGGCGATCCGCGCGCCATCGCGGCGGCCTGCCTGCGGATGATGCGCGACCGGCGCGGCATCCCGCTGGCCCAGGCCCGCGCCGCCACCACCTATGACTGGCCGCGGTGGGCGCAGGCCTCGCTGCGCATCGCGGGTCGGCTGCGGGCCCGCGCGCCTGTCCTGCCCGAGGCGCCGCGCCGGATCCTGGCCTGCGACATCGACGGCACGCTGACCGGCTGCGCCCGATCGGCCGAGGGGTTCGGCCGCTGGCATGCACGCCGCCCGGATGGGCTGGTCTTTGCCGTCGCCACCGGGCGGTCCCTGCCCGAGGCGCGGCGCGTCCTGCAGGATTGGGCGCTGCCGCTGCCGGATCTGTTCATCACCTCCGTCGGGTCCGAGATCTGGCGCTGGCGCGATGGCGACCGGCTGCGGCTCTGCCCCGATTACGCGGCGCATCTGGATGCCGATTGGGACCGCGCGGCGGTACTCGATGCGCTGTCCGCGATGCGCCCCGCCTGGCAGGCCCCGCATGAACAGCGCCGCTGGAAGCTGTCGCTGACGGGCGATGCCGATCAGGGCGGGCGCGTCGCGCGGCATCTGGCCCGGGCGGGTCTGCGGGCGCGGGTCATCGCATCCCATGGGCGGTTCATCGACATCCTGCCACATCGGGCGGGCAAGGCCGCGGCCCTGCGGTTCGAGGCCGCCCGCCACGGGCTGGACCTGTCGCGCTGCGTGGCGGCGGGCGACAGCGGCAATGACGCGGACATGCTGGCGGCCAGCGGCCATTCCATCCTGCCCGCCAATGCGCTGGCCGAGCTGGACCACCTGCGCGGCACCCGCATCTGCCGCAGCAGCCGCGCCCATGCGGCGGGCGTGATCGACGGGCTGGCCCGCCTCGGGCTGATCCCGGCCGAGGTGCAACATGCGTGACATCCCCGAGGCCACACCCGATCAGGGGCCCCGGCCCTTCGGCTACTTCGTCCATCATCAGGGGCGGGGCCATGCCGAACGCTGCGCGGCGATCCTGCGTGCCCTGCCGCCCACCCGGCCGGTGACGGTGTTCTGCGCCGATCCGTCGGTGCTGCGCGATCTGCCGCCGCAGGCGCGGGTCCAGCCGATCCCGTCGCTGTTCCAGCGCCGGGGCGACGAATGCGACATGGATCACCTGCCGACGCCCGACACGCTGCATTGCGCGCCCCTGGGCTGGCCCGGCATCCGCGAGGCGATGGGCATCATCGCCGGGTGGTTCGCCAGCGCCGATCCCGCGCTGATGATCAGCGATGTCAGCGCCGAGATCGCCCAGCTGGCCCGCATCTGTTCCGTCCCGCATGTCAAGGTGCTGCAGCATGGCCAGCGCGACGATCCGGGGCATATGGCGGCCTATCAGGGGGCGGCGGGGCTGTTGGCGCCCTTTGCCCGCGATCTGGCCCAGCCCGAATGGGCGCCCTTCGTCGACCGCATCCACCATGCGCCGGGCCTGGGCATCGCGGCCCAGGCCACTCCCGACCGGGCCGCGGCCCGGCGGGCCTTGGGGATGGATCCTGACCGCCCCGTCGCGCTGATCGTGTCGGGCGATGGCGGCAGCGGGCTGGCCCAGGCCCCCTTGGGCGTCGCCGCCCGCAGCTATCCCGATTGGGACTGGCTGTGCATCGGGCGGGTTCAAGGCGACTGGCACGCGACCACCGGGGCGAACCTGCGCTTCAAGGGCTGGGTCGACGATCCGGCGACCCATGTGGCGGCGGCCGATCTGGTCGTCTCCTCGACCGGCAACACGACCTGCGCCCATGTGCTGGCGGCGGGGCGGCCGTGGATCGTGGTGCCGGAATGGCGCTATTTCGACGAACAGCGCCTCAAGGCCGTGGCGCTGGACCGGGCGGGCGCGGCGCTCCATCTGCCGCATCTGCCCTCCAGCGCGCAGGCCTGGCGCGCCGCCGTCACCCGGGCGATGCAGGGTCACGACCCTGCGGCCCAGTCCCGCCTGACGGGCGACGGCCATGCCGCCCGCGACACCGCAACCTGGCTGGAGGGGCTGGCCGCGCGGCTCTGGTCCCCCAGCCCCGCCGAAGGAATCCCCGCATGACGACCGTATCCGCCCTGACCATCGCCGCGGGCCGCGCCGACCACCTGGCCAATGTGATCCGCGGCTTTGCCCGCCAGACCCACCCCCCGGTCGAGCTGATCATCGGCGTCATGCAGGATGACGACTATGCCGACCTGCCCGAATGCGGCTTTCCCATCCGCCAGATCCGCGTGACCGCACCCGAGCTGCCCCTGGCCGCCGCCCGCAATGCCGTGGCCGATGCGGCGACGGGCGATGTGCTGGTCTTCGTCGATGTGGACTGCATCCCCGCCCCGGACCTGATCCAAAGCTATGTGGACCGCATGGGCGACCGGCGCGGGCTATTCATGGGCGAGGTCCTCTATCTGCCCCAGGGCGCGACGGGCGGGGGGCTGGATTTCGACCGCTTCGCCGCCATCGCCGTCAAGCATTCCGACCGCGCCGGCCCTCCCGCATCGGGGATCGCGGCCTGCACGGATTACCGCTGTTTCTGGTCGCTGAACTTCGCCATGCGGCGCGCGGATTGGCGGTCCGGCCCGCGCTTCGACGAGGCCTTCACCGGCTATGGCGGCGAGGATACGGATTTCGGCCGGGCGCTGGATCAGGCGGGCATGCCGATCTGGTGGATCGCGGGAGGGCGGGTCTATCACCAGTATCACCCCCATTGCATGCCGCCCGTCCATCACCTGCATTCGGTGCTGCGCAACACCCAGATCTTTGCCGAGAAATGGGGCCACCGGACGATGGAGCACTGGCTCTATGCCTTCCGCCTGATGGGGCTGATCGAACCCGATGGCGACGGCATCCGTATCATCCGCGATCCCGGACCGGAGGAATTCGCGCTCTGCCGTCAGCATGGCGATATGCCCTATGCCAATTCGCGCCGCGTCATCAACCGGCTGAAGGCGATGGCCCCGGGCCAGACCCCCGCCCAGCACCGCGCCGAGATCGACGCCCAGGAACGGCAGCTGCTGTGACCGGCCCGCGCGCTGCCATTTGTTTGCTGGCCAGACGGCCCGGCCCTTGCTAGAATGCAGATTGTGTAAAGTTCGATGTTCGAGGGTATTCATGACGCATCAGATCGTCCCGGGACGACAAGGCGGCGCGGCCGCGATGACGGCCGCATTCACGCGCGAAATGCTGCAGAACCTGGCCGTGGTCATGGAGGCCGCCTGCGAGGACCAGCCCCTCACCGTCGAGGTCGAGGACCTGGCGGTCTGGGCCGTGACCCCCGACGGTGCCCGTCTTTTCATCGGCATCACCCCGCGGACCGCCGCCGCCAACTGATATTTGCGCGCCCTGGGAACGCCCTGCCGCGCCGCACATTGATCTGTGCAATTGGCCGCAGGGGGTGACGATGGGGACGGCGATCTGGGGCCCGCGGCGGGACGGGGACGGCTGGCGCGCGGCGCTCTGGGCGCCCGAGGCGCGCGATGTGCGTTTGGTCACGTCCGAGGGCCGTCACCCCATGACCCGCGATGCGGATGGCTGGTGGGACGCGCCGGTGCCCGGCAGCTGCTACCGGTTAGATGTCGACGGCCAGGTGATGCCCGACCCGGCCAGCAGGCTGCAGGACGGGGGCGTCGATGCGCCCTCCATCCCCGCCTGCGCCGTCACGCCCCCCGCATGGTCCGGCCGGGACTGGGCCGAGGCGGTGATCTATGAACTGAATCTGGGATGCTTCACGCCCGAGGGCACGCTGCAGGCCGCGGCGTCGCGGCTGGAGGGGCTGGCCCAACTGGGCTTCACCGCGATCCAGCTGATGCCCATCGGCCAGTTTCCGGGCGACCGGGGCTGGGGCTATGACGGGGTGCTGCCCTTCGCGCTGCATCCCGCCTATGGCGGCCCGCAGGATCTGGCCGATTTCATCGCCCGCGCCCATGATGCGGGGCTGATGGTCATCCTGGACCTGGTGATGAACCATTTTGGCCCCGAGGGCGCGTGGCTGCATCATGCCGCGCCCCCGTTCTTCGATGCGGCGCGCCAGACGCCTTGGGGCGCGGCCATCGACTTTTCCCGCCCGGAGGTCCGGGGCTTCTGGACGCAATGCGCGATGCATTGGCTGCGCGATGCGGGCTTCGACGGGCTGCGCCTGGACGCGGTCCATCAGATCACCGGCCCCGGCGCGCAGGATTTCCTGACCGATCTGGCGCGCGAGGTGGCCGGGCTGACCCCGCCCCGCCACCTGATCACCGAGGATGACCGCAACCTGCCCGCGCTGCGCGAGGCAGGCTATGACGCCAGCTGGAACGACGATTTCCACCATGCGGTTCATTGCGCCCTGACCGGCGAGGATGACGGCTATTACGCCAGCTTCGCGGTCGATCCGGTGGGCGATCTGGCCTTGGCGCTGGAACGCGGCCATGTCGAACAGGGCCAGCCGCGCCCGGGCCTCGACCATCCGCGCGGCGCCGATTGCAGCCACCTGCCGCCCACGGGCTTCGTCAATGCGATCCAGACCCATGACCAGATCGGCAACCGCGCGCAGGGCGACCGGCTGATCACGCTGGCCGATCCGCATGGGGTGCGGGTGGCCTATGGGCTGCTGCTGGTCGCGCCCTTCATCCCCATGGTCTTCATGGGCGAGGAACGGGGCGAGACCGCGCCCTTCCAGTATTTCGCCGATTATTCCGGCGATCTGGCCCAAGCGATCCGCACCGGCCGGGCCCGCGAATTCGCGGGCATCGCCGCCAGCGACGGGCCGGGGCCCGACCCGATGGACCCCGCCACATTCGCCGCCAGCCGCCTTGGCTGGGCCGATGATGCCGATGCCCGGTCCTGGATGAACCTGACCCGCCGCGCCTTGGCCTTTCGCAGCGCCCTTGTCGTGCCCCTGCTGCGGTCGGGCCGCCCCGAGACGCGGGTCAGCCGCGACGGGCCGGGCCTGATCCGGGCCGAATGGCGCTTTCCGGCAGGCGGGCTGGCGATCTCGCTGGCCTTCGGACAGCCCGACCCCGCCCCGCTGCCCCGCCCGGACCTTCGGGTCGGGCAGGCCGGTTCCGATTACCTCCTGACCGTGAAGGCCCGCCCATGATCCCCCGCATTCCGACCGCCACCTTCCGTGTCCAGCTGCGCGAGGGGGTGGATTTCGACACCCTGGCCGGGCGGCTGGATGCGATCGCGGGGCTTGGGGTCTCGCATCTCTATCTCTCGCCGATCTTTGCGGCGCGGCAGGGATCGACCCATGGCTATGACGTGACCGACCCGACCCGGATCGACCCCGCCCTGGGGGGCCGCGAGGGGTTCGAGGCCTTGGCCCGCGCCGCCCGCGACCGGGGGCTGGGCATCATCCTGGACATCGTGCCGAACCATACCGCGTTTTCGGTCGAAAATCCCTGGCTGGCCGATGTGCTGGCGCGCGGCCGGGCCAGCCCCCATGCGCGGCATTTCGACATCGACTGGCAGGCCGGACCGCTGGTCCTGCCATGGCTGCCCCAACCCTTCGAGCAGATGCTGCGTCAAGGCGATTTCCATGTGGCCGACGGGCAGTGGCATATGGGCGATCTGTCCATCCCGCTGGCCCAAGGCTCGGACGCAACCGATGATCTGCGCGCCCTGCACGAGGCGCAGCACTGGCGCCTGGTTCCCGCCGCCAAGGAACGCGACGCGATCACGCATCGGCGTTTCTTCAACGTCACCGACCTGATCGGCATGCGGGTCGAGGATGCGCGCGTCTTCGACGACACCCATGCGCTGATCACCGCGTTGGTCCGGCAGGGGCTGGTCCAGGGGCTGCGGGTGGATCATGTCGACGGGCTGGTCGATCCGGCGGGCTATCTGGCGCGGCTGGCCGATGCGGTCCCCGGCATCCCGGTCTGGGTCGAGAAGATCCTGACCGGGGACGAGCCGCTGCCCCCCGCTTGGCCCGTCGCGGGCACCACCGGCTACGAGGCGGGCTGTCTGCTGACGCGGATGCTGACCCGGGTGGACGGCATCGCGCGCCTTGATGCCCATTGGCGGCAGACGACCGGCATCGCCGAGGATTTCCCCCAGGCCCTGATGCGCGCCAAGCATGACGTTCTGGACCATGAACTGGCCGCCGAGCGTCGCCAGATGGCGCGGCTGGCCGAACGCGCGGTCCAGCCCGTCACCGATGCCGATTTCGGCCCCGAGACACTGCGCGAGGCGGTGACCGCCCTGCTGACCGCGATCCCGCGCTATCGCAGCTATGTCACCGATCGGGGCGCGGATGGTGAGGACCGCGCGATGATCGCGGCCGTGGCCGACCGCGCCGCGCGCGATCTGCGCTGCGACCGGGCGGTGCGGGTGCTGGCCGGCATCTGGGCCGCGCCCGCCAATGCCGCGCAGCGCGATTTCGTCTTTCGCCTGCAGCAGGTCTCGGGCGCGCTGCTGGCCAAGGCGCAGGAGGATACGGCGGGCTTTCGCTGGACCCGCTATCTGGCCGCCAACGAGGTGGGGGCCGAACCCGACCATCCCGCCGTGGACGCCGCCGAGGCGCTGGCCCTGCTGCGGGCGCGCAGGCCGGGCGACATGGTGCTGACCTCGTCCCATGACAGCAAGCGGTCCGAGGATGCCCGCGCCCGCATCATCGCCGCCAGCCATCTGCCCGATGCGCTGACCGAGCTGGACGACCAGGCGCGGGGTCTGGCCGGGGATCTTGACCCGCAATGGCGCTGGTATGTCCTGCAGACGGCGCTGGCCCTGCAGGGCGCGCCCGAGGCCGGGGACCGGATCGCCGCGCATCTGGAAAAGGCCCTGCGCGAGGCCAAGCAGACCAGCTTCTGGACCCGCCCCGACGCGGCGCTGGAACAGGCCGCGGGCGATCTGGGCCGCGCGCTGCTGGCGGAATGGGACCGCGACCGGCCCGCCGCGCTGACGGCGCTGACGGATCGCGGCGATGCGCTGATGCTGGCGCAGCTGGTCTGCAAGATGCTGATGCCGGGCTTTCCCGACATCTATCAGGGGACCGAAGCGCGGTTCCTGGCCCTGACCGATCCCGACAACCGCCGCCCCGTCGCGTGGCGCGCCCTGACCGCCCCCGCGACCGGCGATGACCCATCCGCCGTCAAGCATCGCTGGACCCGCGCGCTGCTGCGCCTGCGGGCCGATCACCGCGACTGGCTGGCCCGGGCCGAGGTCGATCTGACCATCGATGCGGGCGGCCTGACCCTGACCCGGCACGAGGGCGAGCGTCGCCTGACCGCGCATCTGCAACTGCCGCAAGGGGCGGCAGCGCGGCCCGATCCGGCGGCAATCCTGCACTGGACCGGGCCGGATGGCTGTCATGTGGCGCTGCTGGCCCATGGGCCCGGCTGGACGCGGATTGATAATTGACGATCACAGGAACAACTCTGGCGTGAAACGGTTCGCCCCATGCCCGACTGCGTCGCCGTTCCCCCCTCCGGCGTCGCGGTCGGGCAAACCGTCAGCGCCGGCCCCGAGGATCCCCGCCATGTCCGTGCTTCGCCCCCTTCGCCTGCTGTCCGCCCGCACCCGCTGCCCCGAGACGCCGCCTCTGTCGGACGTGGCCTGCCTGCTGCTGGCCGGCGGGCAGGGGACGCGCCTGCAGCAGCTGACCGCCGTCGACAGCAAGCCCGCCGTGCCCTTTGCCGGGTCGAACCGGATCGTCGATTTCGCCATGGCCAATGCTGCCCGGTCGGGCCTGCGGCGGCTGGTCGTGGCCACCCAATACGCGCCGCGCAGCCTGCATCACCATTTGCGGACCCGGTGGGGCCATTGCTTCGACAAGGGCGGGCTGGTCCTGCGCGACGGGCAGGGCGATTACCACGGCACCGCCGATGCGGCCCGCAAATGCTGGGACCTGCTGACCGAGGGCCCGGAGGATCTCGTGATGATCCTGTCCGCCGATCACGTCTATGACATGGATTACGGCGCCCTGCTGGCGGCGCATCGGGCATCGGGCGCGGCGGTGACCGTGGCCGTGAACCCCGTCCCCCTGGCCGAGGCGCGCGCCTTCGGCGTCATGCAGGCCGACGGCGCGGGGCTGATCCAGTCCTTCGCGGAAAAGCCCGAACGGCCCGCCGCGATGGTCGGGCGGCCCGACATGGCGCTGGCCTCGATGGGGATCTATGTCTTCCGCCGCGACTGGCTGCGGCTGGCGCTGTTCGAGGGCACCCATCCGGCGCTGGATTTCGGCCATGACATCATCCCCCATGCCGTCGACCGGGCCGAGGCCTTTGCCTGGACCCTGCCCGCCGGGCCGTCCGGCCAGGCCTATTGGCGCGATGTCGGCACGCTGGACGCGTTGCGCTTGGCGCAGCTGGATTTCGTGAATGCCGAACCCGCGCGCCTGCCCTTCGCCTGCCCGGCATCCGACTGGTATCTGGGCCGCGGCAGCGTCGCCATGCCCGGCGCCGTCGTGCCCCATTCCGCGCGGCTGACCGCCACGCTGGTCGCCCCCGGCGCGCAGGTCCCGCCGGGCCTGGTCACCGGCGACGACGCGGCCGAGGATGCCCGCTGGTTCACCCGCACCCCCGGCGGCACCGTGCTGATCACCCAAGCCATGCTGGACCGCCGCGCCGCCTATGCGGGCATCCGCCGGTCCGTCACCCCTCCCTCCATCCCCCGCCGAGGCCTTCATGCGTGACCAATCCGCCCCCCCCATCTTCGACGCGAGCCAAGCGCGTTCCGACATCCTGGGGGCAGAATACCTGAGCGACGGCACGAATTTCGCGCTGTTCTCGGACCATGCCACGGCGGTCGAGCTGTGCCTGTTCAGCGAGGACGGCCAGACCGAACTGCACCGCTTGCCCCTGCCCGAGATGGAGGGCGGCATCTGGTTCGGATATCTGCCCGGCATTCGCCCTGGCCAGGTCTATGGGTACCGCGTCCACGGGCCCTATTCCCCCGAGGAGGGCCATCGCTTCAACCCCAACAAGTTGCTTCTGGACCCCTATGCGCGCGAGCTGCGGGGCCAGATCATCTGGGACGACGCGCTGCACGGCTACACGATCGGCGAGGACGACCTGAGCTTTGACGACCGCGACAGCGCGCCCTTCATGCCCAAGGCGGTGGTGGTCGATGCCAATTTCGATTGGGACAGCGACCGCGCCCTGCGCACCCCCTGGCCGCAGACCGTCATCTATGAAGGCCATGTCAAGGGCCTGACCATGCAGATGAAGGACGTCCCCGAGGAGCTGCGTGGCAGCTTCAAGGGCCTGGCCCAGCCCGCGCTGATCGACCACCTGCAGCGCATGGGCGTCACCACGCTGGAGCTGCTGCCCATCCATGCCTTCGCCAATGACCGCTATCTGGTGGAAAAGGATCTGTCGAACTACTGGGGCTATTCCACGCTGTCCTTCTTTGCGCCCCATGCGCCCTATCTGAAGACCGGCCAGATCCGCGAGGTCAAGGAGGCGATCCGCGCCTTTCACAAGGCCGGGATCGAGGTGATCCTGGACGTGGTCTACAACCACACCTGCGAAGGCTCCGAGCTGGGCCAGACCCTGTCCTTCCGCGGCATCGACAATGCCAGCTATTACCTGCTGGCCGATGACAGGCGCCACAGCTTCGACACGACCGGCACGGGCAACACGCTGAACGTGGCGCATCCGATGGTGCTGCGGATGGTCATGGATTCGCTGCGCTACTGGGTGCAGGTGATGCATGTGGACGGGTTCCGCTTCGACCTGGCATCGACCTTGGGCCGCGAGGCCAGCGGGTTCGAGCGCGACGGCGCCTTCTTCAACGCGATCCGCCAGGATCCGGTCCTGTCCGGCGTGAAGCTGATCGCCGAGCCTTGGGATATCGGCGAGGGCGGATACCAGGTTGGCGGCTATCGCTGGCCCTTCCGCGAATGGAACGACAAGTTCCGCGATGACACCCGCGCCTTCTGGCGCCGCGATCCGGGCATGCTGGGCGCCGTCTGCGAGCGGTTTTCCGGCTCGCCCGTCCAGTTCGACCACAGCCACCGCCCGGCGACCAGCTCGGTCAATTTCGTGGCGGCCCATGACGGCTATACGCTGTGGGACACGGTCAGCTATGTCGAGAAACACAACGACGCCAATGGCGAGGATGGCCGCGACGGGCATGACCACAACCTGTCCGACAATCTGGGCGCCGAAGGCCCGAGCGACGATCCGGGCATCGAGGCCGCCCGCATCCGCCGCGCCCGCGCCATGCTGGCCACGGTGCTGCTGTCGCAGGGCGTGCCGATGATCCTGGCCGGGGACGAGATGGGCAACAGCCAGGACGGCAACAACAACGCCTATTGTCAGGACAACCCGATCAGCTGGCTGGACTGGGACGCCGCCCGCCCCGAGCTGATGGAGGCCGTGGCCGCCCTGTCGGCCTTCCGCAAGGACAGCGGGCTGGCCCATACCCGCTTTTCGGGCAAGGAGGGCGGGCCAGCCGTCGAATGGCTGCATCCCCGTGGCGATCACATGGGCGATGCCGACTGGTCCGACGCCGATCTGCGCCTGACCGGGATGCGCCTGCAGCCGGCCTTCGGCCCGGCCAGCTTGATCATCGCCAATGCCGGCGATGACGGCGAATTCGCGCTGCCGCCGGGGAACTGGCGCCTGCGCATCGACACCGCCCGCGACAGCGTGGCCTGCGACGAACCGGTCTCCGGGGTGCTGCCCTTGGGCTGGCAGAGCGTCGTGGCCCTGACGCTGGCCGATTGATCCACCGTCACATCACAGGAGGATATGATGACGAACGACCAGGACGAGATGATCCGCGCCCGCGCGCACAAGATCTGGGAAAGCGAGGGCTGCCCCGAGGGGCGCGAGTCCGATCACTGGGCCCGCGCCGAGGCCGAGGTGAAGGCCGAGGGCGGCACGTCCGACGACGCGCCCGCCCAAGGCACCCCGGATTACGGCAAGCCCACCGATCGCGGCCAGGAGGAGGGTCATTCCCCCCCGAATGTCGCGGGCGACGAACCCCATCGCCGCGAACAGCGCAAGTCCTAGGACAAAGCGGCCTGGCGAGACCGGCTGTCGGCGCTTTGCGCGGGCAGGGGGCCGTCGCCGCCATCCAGTGACGCGATCTGCGCCTCGGCCCCGGGGCAGAGGCGCAGATAGCGGTCGCGGAACAGGTCCTGCGCCCGCCGCCCCGCCCAATCGGCGGGCAGCAGCGCATCGGGCAGCAGCGGGTCGCGCAGCCGCGCCGCCCGCCAGCCATGGACCAGCAGCAGCCGTTCCGCCAAGGGCTGCGGCCCCTGCGGCAGATCCGAGAAGACGCGCAGCAGGCGGGCGTAGCGCACCGCCACCCCCTCCAGATCCCAGAAACCCGCGATGCCCGGCACCAGGCCCGGATCATCGGCGGGTGCGCGCATGACGGGCATCGCGCCCGCGGGAAAGGACCCGCCATCAGGTGCCAGCCAGCAGCCGCCCCCCACCGGCGCCAAGTGATGGGCGCGGCGCTGGTCCTCGGTCGGGTCCTGATCCAGCCGCAGCAGCCACCAGCCCGATGGGCGCGCGTCGGGGCGATAGATCAGCGCCGCCGCATGCTGGAATTCGTCCCGCGCCGCATCGGTCAGCCGATAGAAGCTGCGCCGCCCGCGCCGTTCGCCCGCCAGCCGCCCCGCGCCGACCAGCCGCGACACCGCCGTGCGGACCTGGTTTTCCCCGAAACCCGCCATGGCGCAGCAGTCGATCAGGCTGGCCATGGCCAGGACGCCGCCCCGCGGCAGCACCACGTCGCCGTAAAGCGTGATGATGAAGCCGGGGGCCGAGACCTCCAGCTGTCGGGCCAGGTCGGCGGGGTTCGCGTGCATTTGACCTCTCGGGCGGAACTGGCCCTTGATGCCAGCGCGCCCGCCCGGCGGCAAGCGCCCGTCAGGCCAGGAGCGCCTCGACCTCGGCGCGGATGCGGTCGGCGGCGGCATGGCGCACGGGGCCATAGCCGCGGATCTGGCCCACCGCGGCCAAGGCGCGGACGGCGCGATCCGGGCCGATGCGGTCATGGTCGCGGGCGATGCGGTCCATCACCCCCTCGAACCATGCCAGCAGCGCGGCATCCAGCCGCCGGTCGGCAGTGCGGGCAAAGGGATCGGCCCAGCCCCCGCAGCCCCCGCAGCCGCGCCAGCCCCGCCAGCACGGGCCGCATCCACGGCCCGAAGGCGGTCTTGCGCGGCCGCCCCCGCCCATCCGTCCCGCGCGGCAGCATCGGCGGCGCCAGGTGGTGGCGGATGGTGTAGTCGCCCTCGAATTCGGCCGCGATGCGGGCGGCGAAGGCGGGGTCGGCATGCAGCCGCGCGACCTCGTATTCGTCCTTGAAGGCCATCATCCGGTAAAGCTGTTCCGCCGCAGGCCGCATCACCGCATCGCTGTCCGCAGGCAGGGCGCGGCGCAGCGCCGCCAGCCGGTCGCGATAGCGCGCGGCATAGGCGGCGTCCTGATAGGCCTGCAGCAGCCCCGCGCGATGGGCGATGACCGCATCCGTGTCATCGGGCGCGGCGGGGATGGGGGCGGGGGCCAGGGCCTGGGGATCGGCGGCCAGCACCCGGCCCAGATCGAAGGCCATGGAATTTTTCTCCACCGCCACGCCGTTCAGCAGGATCGCCTGTTTCAGCGCGACCTCGCTGACCGGGACCAGCCCCTGCTGCCATGCCGCGCCGAGCGCCATGATATTGGCAAAGACCGCATCCCCCATCAGCCGCTCGGAGGCGGCGTTGAAATCCCGGGCGGTGACGTTTTCGGGGCCGACGGTGCGGGCGATCAGGTCCTCGCGCTCGGGGATGCGCAGATCGGCATCGCGGTTCAGGACCAGATCGCCCGTGGGCATCGGCGCGCGGTTCAGCACCACCCGCGTGCCGGCGCGGTAATGGACCGAGGCCTTGGGCGACGAACAGACCACCGCATCGCAGCCGATCACCGCATCGGCATGGCCGCGCTCGATCCGCACCTGATGGATGTCGTCCGGGCGCGGGGCCAGCCGGACATAACCCAGCACCGTGCCGAATTTCTGCGCGAAGCCGGTGAAGTCCAGCACGCTGGCGCCCCGCCCCTCCAGATGGGCGGCCATGGTGATCAGCGCGCCCACCGTCACGACGCCCGTGCCGCCCACGCCCGCCACCAGCAGATCGAAGGGCCGGTCCAGCGCCGGGATCGCGGGCTGCGGCAGGCCCGCGCGCAGCGCGCCCATGTCCAGCGCGGCAGGGCCGGGCTTGCGGCGCCGCCCGCCCTCGATGGTGACGAAGCTGGGGCAGAACCCGTCCAGACAGCTGAAATCCTTGTTGCAGGATGACAGGTTGATGCGCCGCTTGCGGCCCAGGGGCGTCTCGACCGGCTCCACCGACAGGCAGTTCGAGGCGATGGAGCAATCGCCGCAACCCTCGCAGACCGCCTCGTTGATCATCACGAAACGCGCGGGATCATCGGCCTTGCCGCGCTTGCGGCGGCGGCGCTTTTCGGTCGCGCAGGTCTGTTCATAGATCAGCACGGTGACGCCCCGGATCTCGCGCAGCTCGCGCTGGATGGCGTCCAGCCGGTCGCGATGGTCCAGCGTGGTGCCGTGCGGGAAATCACGCAGATCGAAGGCGCCGGGATTGTCGCTGACCAGGGCGATGCGGGTCACGCCCTCGGCCCGGCAGCTTTGCGCGATGGCCTGCACGCTGACCGGGCCGTCCACCGGCTGGCCGCCGGTCATCGCCACCGCGTCGTTATAGAGGATCTTGTAGGTGATGTTCGCGCCCGCCGCGATGGCCTGCCGGATCGCCAGCGAGCCGGAATGATACCAGGTCCCCTCGCCCAGGTTCTGGAACATGTGCCGCCCGCCGTTCCAGCGCTGCGCCACGGCGATGGGCACGCCCTCGCCGCCCATCTGGGCATAGCCCAAGGTCTGGCGGTCCATCCAGCCGGCCATGACATGACAGCCGATGCCGCTGGCCGCCTGGCTGCCCTCGGGCAGCTTGGTCGAGGTGTTATGCGGGCATCCCGAACAGAAATAGGGCGTGCGGGTTGCGCCCGGCACCGACAGGACCGGGGCGGGCGTCTCGGTCAGGGCGCGGGCGCGGTCGGCCAGCCCCTCGTCGGAGAAGAAACGCGACAGGCGTTCGGCCAGCACGGGGACCAGCATCAGCGGGCCGAGCTCGCCCGTCCATGGCAGCAGCGGGTCGCCCGCGGATCGGTGCTTGCCCACCATCTTGCGGGGCTTGGCGCCGGGCCAGTCGTAGAAATATTCCTTGAACTGGCTTTCGATGATGCCGCGTTTCTCCTCGATCACCAGCACCTCGTCCTTGCCGGTGACGAAGGCCAGCGCGTCGCGGCGCGCCAAGGGCCAGACCATGCCGACCTTGTAGATGTCGATCCCGAGCCGGCGGCAGGCGGCCTCGTCCAGACCCAGCAGGCGCAGCGCCTCCAGCGTGTCCAGATGGCCCTTGCCGGTGGTCACGATGCCGAAGCGCGCATCGGGAATGTCATAGATCCGGCAGTCGATGGGGTTCGCCTCGACGAAGGCCTCGACGGCGCGCAGCTTGTGGGTGATCCGGGTCTCGATCTCGGGGCTGGGCAGGTCCGACAGACGCACATGGATGCCGCCCTGCGGGCCGGTGAAATCGGGCTGCACGAAGGCGCGATCCTCGGGCAGCTCCACCGATTGGCCGGATTCGACCGTCTCGGAGATCGCCTTGAACCCGACCCAGGTGCCGGAAAACCGCGACAGCGCGATGCCGTATTCGCCGAAGGACAGGTATTCTGCAACCGATGCCGGGTTCAGGACCGGCATGAACCAGGACATGAAGGCCACGTCCGACTGATGCGGCATGGACGAGGACACGCAGCCATGATCGTCCCCCGCCACGACCAGCACGCCCCCCTTGGCCGAGGATCCATAGGCATTGCCATGCTTCAGCGCATCGCCCGACCGGTCCACCCCCGGCCCCTTGCCATACCACATCGAGAACACGCCCTCGACCTGGCAGCCGGGATCCAGCACGGCCTGCTGCGCGCCCAGGATCGCGGTCGCGCCCAGATCCTCGTTGACGGCGGGCAGGAATTCGACCCCCGCCTCGGCCACGCGGGCCTTCTGGCGCCACATCTCGAGATCCAGGCCGCCGAGCGGCGATCCGCGATAGCCCGAGACCAGCCCCGCCGTGGTCCAGCCCCGCGCCCGGTCGCGCCGCGCCTGATCCAGCATGATCCGCACCAGCGCCTGCGTGCCGGTCAGAAAGACCCGGCCGGTCAGGCGGTCATAGCGGTCGTCCAGGCGATAGGTGTCGAAGCCGGGCTGATGCTGGGTCATGGGGTCCTCCTGCTTCGGGGAATGATGGCGCAAGACGGGTGGGAAATTTGACCGGATCGCTGGCATGGGCGGCGCATTGCGAATAATCTGACCGGAACTGTGCCGAAAAACGGACGAACCATGTCAGATGCGACCGATGACCGGATCCTCGCCGAGCTGCGCCGCGACAGCCGGATCGCCAATGCCACCTTGGCGGAGCGCGTGGGGCTGTCGGCCTCCAGCTGCTGGCGGCGGGTGCGGGCCTTGGAGGAATCGGGCGCGATCCGCCGCTATACCGTCGATCTGGATGACGAGGTGCTGGGCGACCGCTTCAAGGCCATCGTCCATGTGAACCTGATGCGCCATGACCAGGCGCTGATGCGCGACTTCATCCGCATGACCCGCACCACGCCCGAGGTGCGCGCCTGCTATGCCATCACCGGCACGGCGGATTATCACCTGCATGTGACCTGCCGCGACCTGCAGGCCTATAATCGCTTTCTGGACGACCACTTGCTGTCCCTGCCCGCGGTCAAGGGGGCCCAAACCTTCCTGGTCCTGAAGGTCATCAAGGACTGAGGAGCCGGAACCGTCCCCCCGGGGGGCCGCGTTGCCGCCACCGAACCCCCGCAGGCGGGGGCCAACCGAAAGGAAGCGCCATGAAACTGGATGGAAAACGCATCGCCCTGCTGGTCGCCCCCCGCGGCACCGAGGAGCCCGAATTCGCCGAACCGCGCCAGGCCCTGCGCGATGCCGGGGCCGAGGTCACCGTCATCAGCACCGAGACCGGCACCGCCAAGACGGTGAACGGCGATCTGGACCCCGGATCGGATTACCCCATCGACAAGGCCATCGGTTCGGTTTCGGCCGATGATTTCCACGGGCTGGTCATTCCGGGCGGCACGGTGGGCGCGGACACGCTGCGTGCGGATGCCGATGTGGTGTCGTTCGTGCGCGACTTCTTTGCCCAGAAAAAGCCGGTCGGCGCGATCTGCCACGCCCCGTGGCTGCTGGTCGAGGCGGATGTGCTGAAGGGCCGGACCGTGACCTCCTATCCTTCGGTCCGCCGCGACATCGAGAATGCGGGCGGCACTTGGGTCGATTGCGAGGTGATGACCGATGCCGGGCTGGTCACCAGCCGCACGCCCGACGATCTGAAGGCCTTCTGCGCCAAGCTGATCGAGGAATTCGCCGAGGGCAAGCATGACGACCAGGCCCGCAGCGCCTGATCCCGCAGCAGGGGGCGGAACCCCGCACCAACTGCGGCGTTCCGTCCCATCCTGATGAACGAGGCCGCACCATGCCCTTTCCCCTGAAAACCAGCGTCCTGATCCTGGGGCTGATGGCCGTATCGGCGATCGCGCAGGTCGCCGCCGATGATGCGGCCCCGGTCGCCGCCCCGCAGGCGGCCGGGACGATCGCCGCCGCCCCCGATTGCCCCGCGCCCGCCACCCAGGCCGAGGCCGCGACCCAGCCCGACCCGGAGGAGGACGCGACCGCGGCCGAAAATTCCGCCTCGACCGGCTGGACGGGCGGCACGGGCGGATCGCATCAGGGCACGAACATTCAGGGCGCGATCGCCAGCTCGCCCACATGGCAGCCGCCGACCGCGCGGGGGCTGGATCTGGCTGGGATGCCGGAACCCGTTGCCGAATGCTGATGGCGGAAGGGAATGGGAGTCGAACCCACCCGGGACAGGCTCGCTGCCCCAACCGGATTTGAAGTCCGGCCAAACCACCGGGTCTGATGCCCCTCCGCGGATCGTCAGGCTAGGCGGGGCAGGCCCCCGCCGCAAGGCCTAATCCGTTACCCCGCCAGCAGGGCCGCGTTCCCGCCCGCCGCCGTCGTATCGACGCAGAGATGCCGTTCATGGCTGACATGCGCCCGGTCCGGCATGGCGGTGATCAGTGGAACCAAAGGCCCGTCGCGCCGCGCCAGCGCCTGCGCCATGGCCCGCCCCTGTTCCGCATCGCCCCACCACAGAACCGCCGTCACATGCGGCAGATCGGCCAGCGCCTCGGGCGCGGTGTGGCCTTGCGCCTCGACTGGCTGGCCGCCGAGGGCGGTGACGGCGCGGGCCTGCGCCGCCGCCGCATCCGCGCCGGGGCCCAGGCACAGGATCGGGCCGCGCGACAGGATGCGCAGGCGGTTCAGCTCGCCCGTGGGGCCGGGCATCAGCATCTCCTCCGGCGCGGGGGCTGCGGGGGGGGCGGCTAGGGCGCGGGTCAGCCGGTCTGGGTCGTCACCGGTCGGCCATGGCGATCCGGACATGGGCGACGCGGGCGCGAGGAAGCGCGGCAGATAGAGGGGCCCGCCCGCCTTGGGGCCGGTGCCCGACAGCCCCTCGCCGCCGAAGGGCTGGCTGCCCACGGTCGCGCCGACTTGGTTGCGGTTGACATAGATGTTGCCGACATGGACCGCCTCGGTCACCTGCTGGACGCGGTCGTCGATGCGGGTATGCAGCCCGAAGGTCAGCCCATAGCCGCGCGCATTGATCGCCGCGACCACGCGGTCCAGATCGCGGGCCTTGAAGGTCGCGACATGCAGGACGGGGCCGAAGATCTCGCGGTCCAAGGCCTCGATCCCGGGGACGCGGATCAGGGACGGGGGGACGAAATGGCCGCGATCCGGGACGGGCAGGCGGTGCAGGATGTCGCCCTGACGCGCCGCGAGGTAGTCCATGATGCCCGCCTGAGCCTCGGCATCGATCACCGGGCCCACATCGGTGGCCAGATCCCACGGATCGCCCACGCGCAATTCGTCCATGGCGCCGCGGATCATCTCGATCACCTTGGGGGCCACGTCCTCCTGGACATAGAGGCAGCGCAGCGCCGAGCAGCGCTGGCCGGCGGATCGGAAGCTGGAGGCGACGATGTCGCGGACCGCCTGTTCGGGCAGGGCGGTGCTGTCCACGATCATCGCGTTCAGCCCGCCGGTTTCCGCGACCAAGGGCGTGCCGGGGGCCATGTGATCGGCCATGCTGGCGGCGATCAGCCGGGCGGTGTCGGTGCCGCCGGTGAAGACCACGCCGTCGATGCGCGGATCGCGGGTCAGCGCCGCGCCGACCGTGGCCCCGTCGCCGGGCAGCAGCTGCAGCGCCGTGACCGGCACCCCCGCCCGGTGCAGCAGGCCCACGGCATGGGCCGCGATCAGCGGCGTCTGTTCGGCGGGCTTGGCCAGGACCGCATTGCCGGCCATCAGCGCCGCCGCGATCTGGCCGGTGAAGATCGCCAGGGGGAAGTTCCACGGGCTGATCGCGGCGATGATGCCGCGGGGCGCGCCGGTCGCCCCTTCGCCCTGCTGGGGGTAGTAGCGCAGGAAATCCACCGCCTCGCGCAGCTCGCCCACGGCGTCGTTCAGCGTCTTGCCGGCCTCGCGCGCGAGGATGCCGAAGATGGGGCCGAATTCGGCCTCGTAGAGATCGGCGGCGGCGCGCAGGATGCGGGCGCGTTCGGGCGCGGGCGCGTCCCAAGGCCGGGCGGCGGCGATGGCGGCGGCGACGGTGGCCTCGTCGGCCTCGGTCACCTGCGCCAGGGGGGTGCCGGTCGCGGGATCCACGACCGGGACCGCACGCCCCGAGGCATGGCCTGCAATGATCGGCGCCGCGTCCGCGAGGGGGGCTTCGCGCCCCGCGAAGATCCGCGCCAGACAGTCATCGGCGGTCAGATCGAAGCCCGCCGCATTCACCCGGCCCGCGCCATAGATCGCGGCGGGGGCCAGCAGCGCCTGCGGGGCGCGGGCGGTGGGCAGCGCGTCGAAGGGGTCGCGGGCGATCTCCTCCGGGGTCACGTCCTCGTCGACGATCTGGTTGACGAAGCTGGAATTGGCGCCGTTCTCCAACAGGCGACGGACCAGATAGGCCAACAGGTCCTGATGCGCACCGACGGGGGCATAGATGCGGCAGCCCGTGGCGTGATCGCGCAGCACGATGTCATGCAGCCGCTCGCCCATGCCATGCAGGCGCTGGAATTCGAAGGTTCCCCCGGCCAGGCCCTGATTGCCCGCCATCTCCAGCACGGCGGCGACGGAATGGGCGTTGTGCGTGGCGAATTGCGGATAGATCCGGTCGGTCATCGCCAGCAGCTTGCGCGCCAGGGCCATGTAGCTGACATCCGTCGCCGTCTTGGAGGTGAAGAGCGGGAAATCCGGATGCCCCTCGACCTGGGCGCGCTTCATCTCGGTGTCCCAATAGGCGCCCTTGACCAGCCGCACCATGATGCGGCGGTCCAGCCGTTCGGCCAAGGCATGCAGCCGGTCGATCACCGCGCCCGCGCGCTTGCCATAGGCCTGCACCACCACGCCGAACCCGTCCCACCCGGCCAGGCGCGGATCGGCCATCACGGCCTCGATCACCTCCAGCGACAGGGCCAGGCGGTCCTGTTCCTCGGCATCGACGTTCAGGCCCATATCGGCGGCGCGGGCCTGCAAGGCCAGCTCCAGCACCACCGGGACCAGTTCGGCCATGACCCGGTCGCGCTGCGCGACCTCGTAGCGGGGATGCAGCGCCGAAAGCTTGATCGAGATGCCGGGATTGCGCCGCACCGATCCGCGGTCGCAGGACCCGGCGATGGCGGCGATCGCCTTGCGGTATTCCTCGGCATAGCGGGCGGCGTCGGCCGCGGTCATCGCGGCCTCGCCCAGCATGTCGTAGCTGTAGGAATAGCCCTTGGCCTCCTGCGCGCGGGCGCGGTCCAGCGCAGCGCCGATGGTCTGGCCCAGCACGAATTGCCGCCCCATCTCGCGCATGGCGCGGGTGACGGCTTTGCGGATCACCGGTTCCCCCAAGCGGCGGATCGCGCCGCGCAGCGTGCCCGCCAGCCCCGGCTGGTCGGCATCCAGAACCCGCCCCGTCAGCATCAAGGCCCAGGTCGAGGCATTGACCAGGCTGGAGGAGCTTTCGCCCAGATGCCGGCCCCAATCGGAGGGCGCGATCTTGTCCTCGATCAGCGCGTCGATCGTGTGGCGGTCGGGCACGCGCAGCATCGCCTCGGCCAGGCACATCAGGGCCACGCCCTCGCGGGTCGAAAGGCCGTATTCGGCCAGCATCAGCTCCATCATCGTGGGCTTGGATTCGCTGCGGATGCGGCGGACCAAGGCGGCGGCGCGGTCGCTGATGCGGGCGCGCATGGCGGGGGACAGGTCTGCCTCGGCCACGAGGCGGTCCAGCAGGGGGCCCTCGGGCTGGAACTTGGCGGCGGAATCAAGGTCGGACATGGCGGCACCCCATCTGGCTGTTCCCGCCATGATACCGCAGGGCATCTGGACGAAGGGACCAATCATGGCGCATGATGCAGGCGATTTTCCCAAGTTATGGGCCTTTTGCGTGACAGACCTGCTGGACCCGATCAACCGCCGCATCCTGGCCGAGCTGGTCGCCAATGCCCGCATCCCGGTGACGGAACTGGCGCGCAAGGTGGGCCTCTCCAAGACCCCCGTCGCCCTGCGCATCCGCCAGTTGGAGGAGGCGGGCCTGATCACCGGATATCGCGCCATCCTGTCGCCGGTGCGCCTTGGCCTGACCCATGTCACCTATGTCGAGATGCGCCTGTCCGACACCCGCCACAAGGCGCTGGAGGCCTTCAACGCCGCCATCCGCCTGATCCCCGAGGTCGAGGAATGCTACATGATCGCGGGGGGCTTCGACTACCTGCTGAAGGTGCGGTCGCGCGACATGGCCGATTACCGCCGCATCATGGCCGAAAAGCTGTCGGCCCTGCCGCATGTGGCCTCGACCTCCAGCTATGTGGCGATGGAGGCGGTGGTCGAACAGGGCGGCGCGATCCTCTAGCCGAAGAGGTCCAGCCGGTGCGGGTTCAGCCGCCGCAGATCACCCCGGCGCAGCGTGACCCCGTGGCGGTCGAAGAAATCCAGGATCTCGATGGCGACCTTGCGGCCGTTCCGGACCCGGTCGCGGAACTGGGGCGCGGTGAACCAGCCGTCATCCGTGGCCGCCGCCACGTCGCGCAGGATCGCCACCATGTCCGCCGTCACCCTGCGGGCGAAGAAATGGTCATGCGCGATCTGGTCGGTCCGCCCCAGCCTCTGCGTCAGGCGCAGGATGCGGCGGATGTCCTTTTCATCCGCGCCGAACTCGGTCGCGAAATCGCGCACGCGGGGCGGGCGATAGCGCAGATCGCCCAGCAGCGCGGGCTGGATGCGGTCCCAGATCGCCTCGTCATCCGGGGACAGGCGGACCTCGTGGCCGGGCAGGCGCAGGAAGGCGCCGTCGGGGAGGATGCGCCCGGCCTCGGCCTCGGCCCGCAGCAAAGCCAGCCACGGATCCTTGGGCAGGCGCGGGGTCAGGGACAGGCGCAGCCGTTCGCGGCCCAGACCCGGCAGGTCGGGATTGTCGGCGTGAAAGGCCGCCAGCTGCGCGGCGATCCCGGTCCGCAGCGCCTCCAGCTGCGCGGGTGACAGGGCCAGCCCCGCCAGGACCGTGCCGCCCGCACGGGCCAAGGCGGCGCGGGCCTGATCGGGCGGCATCGCCCGGTCGCGGGCAAAGACGCCCAGATCGACCGGCGCCACGGCCAGCATCGCGGCCAAGGGATCCGGCGCACCAGCGGCGGCGATCAGGGCCAGCCGTTCGGGCGTGCGCCGCTTGCGCGCGGGTGGGCGCAGGTCCAGCAGATGCCCGCCCCCGATGGTCCGGCTGGCCGAGACGTCGCGCAGGATGAACCGGTCGCCGATGGTCGCGGCCAGGGGGCGGTCCAGCACGATCTGGACCGGGCCGCTGCCGCCGGGCGGGATCGGGTCGCCCAAGGGGACGATGCGCGCGCCCGCCTCGGCGGCATGGGAATGCATGCGAGCGGGGAACCATGTGCCGATGGGTTTGGGCTCGGATGGCAGGACGGTCAGCACCGCGTCGATCCGGTCGGTGGGCGCGTGCAGGGCAGGGGCCTGAACGATGTCGCCGCGATGGATGGCGTCCTTGGACACGGCCTCGCCCGCCAGGTTCAGGGCGCAGCGCTGGCCGGCCAGGCCTTCGGTCGCGGGCCGGCTCTGGGCATGGATGGCGCGGACCCGCGCGGCGATCCCCGAGGGGCCCAAGGTCACCGCATCGCCCACCGCGACGCGCCCCGACAGGACCGTGCCCGTGATCACCGTCCCCGCGCCCTGCAGGGTGAAGCTGCGATCGACGGCCAGGCGGAACCCCGCATCGGTGGCGCGACGGGCCTGCGCGCCCTCGGCCCGGATCAGGGCATTGCGCAGCACCGCGATCCCCTCGCCCGTGACCGAGGAGACGGGGATGATCGGCGCATCGGCCAGCCCGCCGCCCGCCAGCGCCTCGCGGATCTGGGCCGTGACCTGCGCGCGGCGGTCGGCATCGGCCAGATCCGCCTTGGTCATCGCGACGAGGCCGCGCGACAGGCCAAGCAGGTCCAGGATCGCCAGATGCTCGCGCGTCTGCGGCATGACACCGTCATCGCAGGCCACGACCAGCAGCGCCAGGTCGATCCCGCCCGCCCCCGCCAGCATGGTGTGGATCAGCCGTTCATGCCCCGGCACATCGACGAAGCCGGTGACCCCGCCGCCCCCCAGAGCGGCATAGGCGAAGCCCAGGTCGATGGTGATGCCGCGGGCCTTCTCCTCGGCCAGGCGGTCGGCATCGGTGCCGGTCAGGGCGCGGACCAGGGCGGTCTTGCCATGGTCGATGTGACCGGCCGTGCCGACGATCACGCCAAGGCCTCCAGCAGGTCGGCGTCGCGGTCCAGGCAGCGCAGGTCCAGGATCAGCGCGCCGTCATGGATGCGCCCGATCACCGGGCGGTCGCGGTCGCGCAGCATCGCGGCCAGCCGGTCGGGGGCGTCGCCGCCCTGACCGGTGATGCGCAGCCCGGCCGAGGGGATCGTGTCCGTCGGCAGCGAGCCCGACCCGATCTGGCTGGCGCAATCGGTGGCGGTGACCCGGTATCCGGGCAGCAGCGCCGCGACCTGCGGGGCCAGGCGCGCGGCCTGGGCCGCGATATGGGCCTGGGGGCGCGCCAACATGCGCAGCACCGGCAGGCGATCCTCCAGCCGGTCGGGATCGCGATAGAGGCGCAGCGTCGCCTCCAGCGCAGCAATGCGGATCTTGTCCAGCCGGACGGCGCGCTTCATCGGGTTCCGGTTGATCCGCGCGATCAGATCGCGCCGGCCCAGCACGAAGCCCGCCTGCGGCCCGCCCAGCAGCTTGTCGCCGGAAAAGGTGACCAGATCGGCGCCCTCGGCCACGGCCTCGGCGACGGTGGGTTCGCGGCGCAGCCCCCATCGCGACAGATCGACCAGCGACCCCGCGCCCAGATCGTTCAGCATCACCACCCCGGTCTTGCGGGCGATGGCGGCCAAATCGGGGGCCGGGACCTCGGCCGTGAAGCCCTCAATGCGGTAGTTCGAGGTATGGACCTTGAGGATCACCCCCGTCTCCCCGCTGATCGCGTCCTGATAGTCGCGCGGATGGGTACGGTTGGTGGTGCCGACCTCGACCAGGCGCGTGCCCGCGCGGGCCATGATGTCGGGCATGCGGAAGGCGCCGCCGATCTCGATCAGTTCCCCGCGCGAGACAATGCTGTCCCGCCCTTGGCCGAAGGTGTTCAGCGCGATCAGCACGGCGGCGGCGTTGTTGTTGACGATGGTCGCGTCCTCGGCCCCCGTCAGCTCGCAGAGCAGGCCGCGCAGGTGATCGTCGCGCTGGCCCCGGCCGCCGGTCCGCAGGTCGAATTCCAAGGCCAGCGGTGCCGCCATGGCGGCCTTGGCGGCGGCGATCGCCTCCTCGGCCAGGATGGCGCGGCCCAGATTGGTGTGCAAGACCGTGCCGGTCAGGTTCAGGATGGGCCGCAGCCCGGTCACCGCCGCCGCCGCCAGATCGGCGGCCAGCAGATGCGGCAGGCGGGCGGCCTCGGCGGCGCCCTCGGCCCCGTCGCGGATCGCCGCGCGTGCCGCATCCAGACGCAGCCGGGCATGGCGGGTGACCGCCTGGCGGCCATGCGCCTCGACCAGGGCGGGCAGGCCGGTCAGCAGCTGGTCGACCGAGGGCAGGGCGCGGAACCCCGTCATCAGTATCCCGCGAGGAAGGGGTTGAACCCGCCGCGCCGCAGGCCCTGATCCTTCATCATCAGGTCCAGCCCCAGGCTGGCCACGTCGTCGGCGATGGGCTCCAGGCTGGGGTTCTTGTTCTGGTAGAGGACCTTGACCCAGGACTCGCAATCGCCGCAGACCTCGGCGCGGACGGTGGCCTGTTCGGTCTCGACGCTGCGATAGCTGATCTTGCCGGTCTCGCCGCAGCACAGGCAGGTCAGGCGCACCTCGTTCCACTGGGTCTGGCAGCAGGCGCAGGCGGCATAGCGCACGCCGTCCAGTTCCGCCATGCCCACCACGCTGGAGGTCGCGGGCCGCCCCCCGCAGGACGGGCATATGCCGGTGCGGATCTTGACCAGCTGATCGGCGGGCAGGGTCGCGGCCAGGCGCGACAGATGCAGCTGGACCGCCAACGCCGCAAACAGATGCGGCGCCACGCTGTCATCGGGGATGCGGTCGGCCAGCACGTTCTCCAGCAGCCAGTGCCGGTCGGGCAGGGGGGCCGCGATCACGGCCTGCAGGGCCAGGCGGGCGGGCTCCGGCATCTCCAGCGCGGCGGCGCCGTCCAGCACCGCATCCAGCACCGCGTGCAGCGCCGGGTCGGCGGCCAGGGGCGCGCGGTCGATCGGCGGCATACGGTTCTCGCGCGCCAGGCGGATCCGGTCGGGGTCGATGGGGGCGGGGCGGGGCAGCTCCTCGGCCAGCCGGGCCTGTAGCCCGGTCAGCGCGGTCAGAAAGGACAGCCAAGGGGCCAGGTTCTGATTGTGCCCGGCCAGGAATTCCAGGCGCTTGGCCCGGGCGGCGTAGAGCCGCATCGGCTTTGGCAGCAGGGCCAGGGGCGCGGTGGGCACCCCGCCGATGGCCGAGGGGTCGGGTTGGATGGTGGTCGTCATGTCTCGCTCCGGGCCGGACCGGCCACAGGGATGCCGGTGGTGGTGGCCGGCGGATTACTCCGCCGGGCCCTTGTTGTCGCGGCTGGCGATTTCGCGCAGCCATTTGCGGTGGTGGCGCCAGGCCCAACCGCCGGTCACCGTGCCCCGGGTCATGGCGCGCAGCGTGCCCCGTGTCCAGATCGCGGCATAGACATGCATGATGAAGACCAGGATGATCGCCACCGCCGCCAGCGCATGGACCAGCACCGCGATGCGGCGAGCCGGCACGCTGACCAGATGGCCCGCGACCTGCTGCCAGATCATCACGCCCGACACGATCAGCACGATGATCAACCCGGTCATGGCCCAGAACACGAATTTCTGGCCGGCATTGTACTTGCCCAGCTCGGGCAGGTTCTCCTCGCGGCCCTTCACCACATCGCCGATATTTGCGACCCAGGTCGTGTCCTCGGGCTTGGGCATGTTCAGCCGCCACAGCTGGATGAACATCAGCGCGAAGCTGAAGAACAGCACCACGCCGATGATCGGGTGGATCCAGCGCGTCATCTGCCCGCCGCCGAAAAGGCCGGTGAGGAAATACAGCGCGGGGTCGAACAGGGCCAGCCCCGACAGGGCCAGCGCGATCAGGCTGAAGGCCGTGACCCAGTGGTTGGCGCGGGTGAAGCCGCGATAGCGGCTGACCTCGACCGGCTGGACGCTTTCCAGCCGGTCGCCCGGTTCCGAATAATAGGGGCGCGGCGCCATCAGCGATGCCCCCCTTCATCGGGGTCCTGACCCTTGACCAGCTTGTCGGCGGCCTCGATGTCGTGATCCTCGACCTCGTTGCCGCGGGCAAACAGACCGTGCAGCGTCGCGCCCACCGCGGCCAGACCGATGGCCGCCAGGCCCGCGGTCTTGGTCACGCCCTTCCAGCCCTCGACCACCGGAGAGATGCGGGGGTTTTCGGGCAGGTCATTGTAGATGCCGGGCTTGTCCGCGTGATGCAGCACATACATCACATGGGTGCCGCCCACGCCCGCGGGATCATAGAGGCCCGCATTGTCATAGCCGCGCGATTTCAGGTCGTCGATGCGCGCCTCGGCATGGGCCTGCATGTCGGCCTTGGTGCCGAAGACGATGGCCTGGGTGGGGCAGGCCTTGGCGCAGGCCGGACCCTGGCCCACGGCGACCCGGTCGGAACAGAGCGTGCATTTGTAGCTTTTGTGATCGACCTGGCTGACGCGGGGGATGTCGAAGGGACAGCCGGTGATGCAATAGCCGCAGCCGATGCAGTTGTCCTTCACGAAATCCACGATGCCGTTGGAATACTGCACGATGGCGCCGGGGGCCGGGCAGGCCTTCAGGCAGCCCGGGTCCTCGCAATGCATGCAGCCATCCTTGCGGATCAGCCATTCCAACTCGTTCGTGGCCGGGTTCTCCCATTCGGCGAAGCGCATCAGGGTGAACATGTCGGGGGTCAGGTCGTGGGGGTTCTCATAGACCCCCACATTCTCGCCCACCGCCGGATGGGTGTCGTTCCATTCCACGCAGGCGGATTGACAGGCCTTGCAGCCGATGCATTTGGACACATCGATCAGCTTGGCCAGCTTTTCCAGCTGGCGGTCGGGCTGGGGCACGTTCCGGGTGGCCGAGATGCGCACGACGTCGCGCGCATCGAAATAGGCCTCGGTCGGCTGCACCGGCGGGTTGGACGCCGCCGTGGTCGGGCTGGTGGCGATGTCCTTCATGCGACCGGCTCCTCTGCTGCGGGTTCGATATTGACCAGGAAGGCCTTGAACTCCGGCGTTTCCACATTGGCGTCACCGACGAAGGGCGTCAGGCTGTTGGGCCCCCATCCCTTCTTGGCGGCACCCATGAAGCCCCAATGCAGCGGGATGCCCACGACATGGACGGTCTTGCCGTCGCAGGTCAGCGGACGGATCCGCTTGGTCACCACGGCCTTGGCCCAGACCTGCCCGCGCGCCCCCCAGACCCGCACGCGGCCGCCCTTGGCGATGCCCCGTTCGGCGGCCAGCTCCTCGCTGATCTCCACGAAGAACTCGGGCTGCAACGCGGCGTTCACCGGGTTGTGCTTGGTCCAGTAGTGGAAATGCTCGGTCAGGCGGTAGGAGGTGGCGACCAGCGGGAATTCCTCGCTGCTGCCGAGGCGTGCCGCATCGGATGCGAACATCCGCGCCACCGGGTTGCCGCGCATGCGCGGGTTGAACACGTTGGCCATGGGGCTCTCGAAGGGCTCCATATGCGTGGGGAAGGGCCCGTCGCGCATCATGCCCCGGGTGAAGAGCCGCGAGACCCCTTCCTGGTTCATGATGAAGGGACCGACCTCGGACGGGTTCGCGGTGGGCGCGATGTCGGGGATGTCATATCCCGTCCAGCGTTCGCCGTTCCACTGGACCAGCGGGCGCGTCGCGTCCCAAGGCCGGCCCTGAAGGTCGGCCGAGGCGCGGTTATAGAGCACCCGCCGGTTCGCCGGCCAAGCGAAGGCCCAGTTCAGGTACATGCCGGTCGCGTCGGGGTCGGAATTGTCCCGCCGCGCCATCATATTGCCATCCTCGGTCCAGCTGCCGGCATAGATCCAGCAGCCCGCCATGGTCGTCCCGTCCGCGCGCAGCTGGCCGAAGCCGGACACCTGCCGGCCCGCCTGCACGATGACCGCGCCCGTCGCCGGGTCGGTCACGTCGCTCAGGGCGCGGCCGTTCATCTCGCGCGCCAGCTCTTCGGGCATGGGATTGCCGGGATCGGCATAGTCCCAAGACAGGTTCACGATCGGATCGGGGAAGGCACCGCCCTCGGACCGATAGAGATCGCGCACCCGCGTCCAGATCTGCGCCATGATCCAGGTGTCGTGCTTGGCCTGGCCCGGCGGCGTCGCGCCCGGCCAGTGCCATTGCAGCCAGCGGCCCGAATTGACCAGCGCGCCCTCGTCCTCGGCAAAGCAGGTCGTGGGCAGCTCCAGCACCTCGGTCTGGATCTCGGCGGTGGGCACGTCGTTATGCGCCCCGTGATTCTGCCAGAAATGCGAGGTCTCGGTCGACAGCGGGTCCATGACGACCAGCAGCTTCAGCCGCGACAGCCCGCGGGTGACCTTGCCCCGGTCGGGGAAGGACAGCATCGGGTTGAAGCCCTGGCAGAAATAGATGTTCACGCGGTCGTTGTTCATCAGCTCGAACATCCGCAGGACATCATAGGCCGGCACGTCCAGCTTGGGCAGATAGTCGAAGGCCCAATCGTTCTGTTCCGTCGCCGCATCCCCCCACATGGCCTTGAGGAAGCTGACCATGAAGTTGGGATAGTTCTGCCAGTAGCTGGTCTGACCGGGACGCAGCGGCGTGAAGCTGCGGGTGGACAGATAGGTCTCCCAGTCCCGTTCGCGTTCGGTGGGGATGTTCAGATAGCCCGGGATCAGGTTCGACATCAGGCCGATATCCGTCAGGCCCTGGATGTTGGAATGGCCGCGCAGCGCGTTCATCCCGCCGCCCCGGACGCCGATATTGCCCAGGATCAGCTGCAGCATCGCCATGCCGCGGATGTTCTGGGCCCCCTTGGAATGCTGGGTCCAGCCAAGCGCATACATCGAGGTCATGGTCCGGTCGGGCGCGCTGCATTCCCCGATCATCGCGCAGATGTCCAAGAACTTGTCGCGCGGCGTGCCGGTGATGTTCTCCACGAATTCGGGCGTGTAGACATCGACATGCTGGCGCAGCATCTGCCAGACGCAGCGGGGATCCTGCAGGGTCGGGTCGGTCAGCGCATAGCCGTCCTCGCCGATCTGGTAATCCCAGCTTTCCTTGTCGTAGTCGCGCTTTTCCTCGTCATAGCCGGTGAAAAGCCCGTCGGACCAGCCGAAATCCTCGCGCACCAGGAACGACGCGTTGGTGTAGTTGCGGACATAATCCCACTGAACCTTGTCGTTTTCCATGCACCAGCGGATCGCCCCCATCAGGAAGGCGATGTCGCTGCCCGGACGGATGGGCGCGTAGTAATCCGCCACCGATGCGGTGCGGGTATAGCGCGGGTCGACGACGATCAGCCGGGCACCGCGTTGGGCCTTGGCCTCGGTCACCCATTTGAAGCCGCAGGGATGCGCTTCGGCGGCATTGCCGCCCATCACGATCACCAGGTCGGTGTTCTTGATGTCAGTCCATGGATTGGTCATCGCTCCACGGCCGAATGTCGGGCCCAAACTGGACACCGTCGGGCCGTGTCAGACGCGAGCCTGATTATCGAATCCCACAATCCCCATGGACCGGACCGTCTTGTAGGTCAGCCATGCGGTTTCATTGGTCGTGGCCGATGCGGCCAGGAAACCCGTCGTCGTCCAGCGGTTGACGGGGGTGCCGTCATCGTTGGTGGCGATGAAGTTCGCGTCGCGGTCGTCCTTGACGGCGCGGGCGATCTTGTCCAGCGCCTCGTCCCAGCTGATCTCCTCGAACTGGTCGGAACCGGCGCGGCGGATGCGGGGATGGGTCAGGCGGGTGGGGGCATGGACGAAATCCTTCAGCGCCGCGCCTTTGGGGCACAGCGTTCCGCGGTTCGTCGGGTGGTCGGCATCGCCTTCGATATGCATCAGCTCGGCGGTCTCGCCGGCCTTCACGTCGCCGCGCGAATACATGATGATCCCGCAGGCGACCGAACAATAGGGGCAGGTGTTGCGTGTTTCCGTCGTCGTGGTCAGCTTGAAGGCGCGCACGCTTGCCGCCTCGGCTGCCTCGGCCGCGCCAAATCCCATGGCGCCCAGTGACGTTGCCGCAACCCCCGCACCCGCCAGCCTCAGAAAGCCGCGGCGCGAAAGGTCGATATTCATGGGACCCTCCCCTCTGCCTGTCGTTTGATAGGTACAGACCAATCGTCCTCCTTTGACCGCTCCAAGTCAAGGCGGATTGTATTGCGCGCGACCTTTCACCTGGTCTATGGTCCGGGGGCAAGCCGATGCGCCGGGGGCGTTCGGGCCAGGTGGGCTGCGCCGGAAACGGGGCTTTGCACAGCGGCGCGCGATCTCCGGGATCCGCCGGTCCAAGCATCTGCAACCCTTCAGTCGACGGAAACCCGATCCATGCCGCTTTCCCCCCGCATCTGCGCGGGCCTTCTGGCCCTTCTGCTGCCCGTCTCGGCCGCCGCCCAGGACGCGCTCTATTTCTCGGCCATTCCCGACGAGGACGAGACCCGCCTGATCGAGCGCTTCACCGCCGTCGCCGGATACCTGTCCGACGAATTGGGCGTGCCGGTCGAATTCGTGCCGGTGAAGTCCTATCCCGCCGCCGTCACCGCCTTCTGCAACGACCAGGTCCAGCTGGCCTGGTTCGGCGGGCTGTCGGGGGTGCAGGCGCGGCTGCTGGTCGACGGCGCCCGCGCCATCGCCCAAGGCGACGAGGACACGACCTTCGTCAGCTATTTCATCGCGCATCGGGATACCGGCCTGGAACGGTCCGAGGATTTCCCCGAGGCCGCGCGCGGCCTGTCCTTCACCTTCGGGGCCAAGACCTCGACCTCGGGGCGGCTGATGCCCGAATACGCGATCCGCGAGAATACCGGCGAGGCGCCGGAGGCGTTCTTCGACCGGGTGGGATTCTCGGGCGATCACAGCCAGACGCTGCGGCTGGTTGCCTCGGGCGCTTGGCAGGTCGGGGCGCTGAACTACACCGTCTATGACCAGGCCGTGGCCGACAACGCCCCGGAGGTCGAGACCGCCCATGTCATCTGGCAGACGCCGCCCTATCCCGACTACAACTGGACGATCCGCGGCGATGTGGATGCCCGGTGGGGCGAGGGTTTCGCGGACCGGGTGCAGGCGGCGCTGATCGGGATGGACGATCCCGACCTGCTGGCGGCCTTTCCCCGCAACGCCTTCATCGCGGCCGAGAATGACGACTATGCCCCGATCGAGGATGTCGCCCGCCAGCTGGACCTGCTGGAATAGGCCTTGCAGCTGCTGGATCGCGCCGATCTGGGCTGGGGCGACGCCCCGGTCCTGACCGGCATCAGCCTGACTGTCGCGCCGGGGGAAAGGCTGGCCCTGCTGGGGCGCAGCGGGTCGGGGAAGTCGACCCTGCTTTCGGCCCTGCGCGGCGCGGTCGAGGCGCGGGGCATGCGCATGGCGCTGGTCCCCCAGGACGCGGCGCTGGTGCCGCAGCTGTCGGCGCTGCGCAACGTGCTGATGGGGCGGTTGGACGATCACGGCGCCTGGCGCAACCTGGCGACCCTGATCCGGCCCGCCCGCCGCGACCGGGCCGAGGCAGGCGCCGTGCTGGACCGCGTGGGCCTGCAGGGCCTGGCCGACACCCGGGTCGAGACCCTGTCGGGCGGCCAGAAGCAGCGCGTGGCGTTGGCCCGCGCGCTCTATCGCGGCGGCGAGATCATCCTGGGCGACGAGCCGCTCTCGGCCGTCGATCCGCTGCAGGCCCAGGCCTTGGCGCGGCTGGTCCAGGGGGCGTTTCCGACCGCGATTCTGGCCATGCATGACGTGGCCGTGGCCCGCGCCTTCGCCAGCCGCGTGATCGGTCTGAAGGAGGGGCGGGTGCTGTTCGACCTGCCGGTGGCGGGGCTGGATGCGGCGCGGATCGACCGGCTCTATGGTTAGGCTGTCGCGCCTCGGGGTGGTGGCGGGGTTCGTGGTCCTGGCCGCGGCCTGCCTGCCCTTGGCCGATCTGGCGGTGGCGGGCCATGATCCGCGCGCGGCCCTGATGCGCATGGGCCGGGGCTTTCTGTCGCCCGATTTCGGCGCCATCGAGCAGATCCTGCGTGCCCTGGCCCTGACCGTGGCCTTCGCCGTGGCCGGGGTGGCCTTGGGCGGCGCGGCGGGGCTGTGCCTGGCGCCCTTCTACCGGCTGTGGCCGGTCCGGGCGCTGGCCATCGCGGTGCGATCCGTGCACGAGCTGTTCTGGGCGCTGCTGCTGCTGCAGGTCTTCGGGATCAGCGTCTGGTCGGGGGTGCTGGCCATCGCGCTGCCCTATGCGGGGATCTTCGCCAAGGTCCTTTCCGAGATGCTGGACGAGGCCGATCCCCGCCCCGCCGCCTGGCTGGGGCCGCGGGTCGATGCGCTGACGCGGTTCCTGTGGGCGCGGGCACCGCTGGCGGGGCCGCAGATGGCCAGCTATGCGCTCTATCGGCTGGAATGCGGGCTGCGGTCCTCGGCGGTACTGGGCTTCGTGGGCCTGCCGACCCTGGGCTTTCAGCTGGACAGCTTCTTTCGCCAAGGGGATTACGGCGCGGCGGGGGCGGTGATGATCCTCTATGTCGGGCTGATCGCCTCGATCCGGCTGTGGATGCGGCCGCGGCTGGTCCTGGGCTGGCTGGTCTTTGCCGCGGTGATGCTGGCCACGGTGCGCACCCCGCCAATGGGGCAGGGGGCGCTGTGGCGGTTCCTGTCCCAGGACATCATCCCCGCGCCGCTGCGCCAAGGCGATCCGGCGGGCCTGCTGGCCTGGCTGGGGACCCTGATGCAGGGGGCGATCCTGCCCGGGCTGGTCGCCACGCTGATCATGGCGCAGCTGGCGCTGGTGCTGGCGGGGGCGGTGGCCTTCGTCGCGCAGGCGCTGATCGTGCCGCGGGTGACGGGGCGGGCGGGCGCGGCCTTGGGGCATCTGGTGCTGGTGATCCTGCGGTCCTTTCCCGAATACATGCTGGCCTATCTGTTCCTGCAGGTCTGGGGGCCGTCGATGCTGCCGGCGATCCTGGCCCTGGGGCTGCATAACGGGGCGATCATCGGGCATCTGCTGGGCCGGCAGGCGGCGGGGCTGGCGCTGCGGGCCGATGCGCCGCGGGGCCTGACCCTCTGGGGATGGGAGATCGTGCCGCGGCTTTTCGGCAATTTCGTCGCGCTGTGCCTTTACCGGTGGGAGATCATCATCCGCGAATCCGCGATCATGGGGATCCTGGGCATCGCCACCCTGGGATTTTTCCTGGACGATGCGATAGGCGAGCTGCGCATGGACCGCGCAGTCGTCATCCTGGCCGCGACCGGGCTGGTCACGGTGGGCATCGACACGCTGTCGCGCGCCATCCGCGCCCGGATCGGGGCCGGGCACCTGCGCGTCGCGGGGCCGGAGGGGGCGCGCCCCGCCCCCGGCCCGGCGGCGGGTGGCTAGGCGGCCATCTGCGGCCCGCGCACCGCGCAGGCAAAGGCCAGGAACTTGCCGTCGTCATTCGACACCAGGTCCCCCATCGGCCGCGGCGTCCAGCCGAGCCGCGAGGCCATCCTCAGGAAGGCGGGCGGGCCCAGGAACAGGCAATCCGTCGCGCCGACCTGGTGCAGATACTGGTTCGACGCCTCCAGGATCGCCTCGGCCAGGCCCGGGCGGGGCAGGGCCGCAAAGCGCGTCAGCTCCCATGCCTGGGGATCGACGGGGGGTTCGTCATGGCACAGATTGGTGGGCATGCCCGGCAGCAGCCCCAGATGGGCGTCGCGGATCATGTAGGAATAGACCACCTTGCCGCCCCCGAAGGAACAGTCGGTCCGCTTCAGCCGCGCGCCGCCGACGGCGCGGCCGTTCTCATGCGCGATGACATAGACGGTGTCGAAGGTGTCGTATTGCTCGAACTCGATACCCTCGGCATGGTGCAAAGGCCATGCCATGCGGTCCACGAAGATCTGCTTGCGCAGCTTGAAGAAGCTGGTGACCAGATCGAAGCGGTCCATGTCGCGGGGCAGGCGGATCGTGTCGATCCGCAGGGTGCTGTCGGTCATTTGGGTGATCCTTGCTTACTGGCGATAGCCTTTGGGCAGCCGGGCGAGGCCCAGGAATTGCCGTCCCCCGGTGACGTTGTTGGGCAGCCACAGCCCCCATCCGGTGACCTCGACGCGCAGCACGCCATCCTCGGCATAGGCGTCGAAATAGGTCAGCATGGTCTCGACCATGTCGCGACTGAATTCAGCCGTCGCCAGCCGTGGTTCCCTGATTTCCTTGACCATGGCGGTCCTCCTTTTACCTGATAGGTAGCACCGGGATGGCGCGCGGGTGCGAGGATGTCGCGCGAAAAATGCGCAACCTGCCTTTTCAGCATGTCCGAAAAGACATATTCTGCCCATCACCAACGCGTGGGAGGGGTGGATGCTGAACGACCTGATCCCGAATTTCGACGACGAGATCGCGCAGATGCATGCGCTGGCGCCGTCGGGTTGGATCATGGGATTCAACCTGACCTACAAGGGGCCGGAGCATCTGTTCAACGCCTATCCAGAGGCCTGGCGCGGCATCTACGAGGAACGCAACTATTTCTTTGGGGACCCGGTCGCGATGTGGACGATGACACATGAAGGTGCCGTCCGCTGGTCCGAGGTGCGCATCCCCGACCTGCGCGGGGTGATGCAGGCGGCGCGGCGGTTCCGGCTGAACTATGGGGTGGCGATATCGCGCAAGGTGGCGGGCAAGCGGTCATTCCTGACCCTGTCCCATCCCGAACGCGAATTCACCGATGACGAGATCGCCCACGCCCGCGCCAAGTTCAACCTGTGGACCGACATGGTACTGAACCGCGCCTCCCTGACCCAGGCCGAGCTGGACGTGCTGCGCTGTTTCCGCGACGGGCTGGGCCAGATCGAGACCGCGACCCAGCTGGGCATCGCGGAATCCACCGTCAAGCAGCGCGCGCTGCGCGCCTGCGGCAAGCTGGGCGCGAAAAGCCGCACCCAGGCCGTGGCGATCGTGGTGGCGCGCAACTACCTCTAGCAGGTCACTGCACGGCGCGGATCGCGGGATAGGCCGCGCGGAACCCCTGCAGGGCGGCGGCGAAATCCTCGCGCAGGGCGGCGTTCGGGGCGATCTCGCCGGTGATGGCGGGGGGGGGCATGATCTCGGCCGGGCTACCCACGCCGCAGGCCACCATGCCGAGCCGCGCCGCCCCCAGGGCCGCGCCGAAATCGCCGTCCTCGGGCAGGGTCAGCGTCACGTCCAGCGCGGTGGCGATCACCTCCAGCCAGTATCGCGACCGCGCGCCGCCGCCGATGGCCATCAGCCGGTCGGGCCGCGCCCCCGTCGATTGCAGCGCGGCCAGGCTGTCGGCCAGACCGAAGGCCACCCCCTCCAGCACGGCGCGGGTCAGGTCGTCGCGGTCGGTCCCCGCGCCCATCCCGGTCAGGGCGGCGCGGATGGCGGGGTCGTTATGCGGCGTGCGCTCGCCCGACAGATAGGGCAGGAATCGCACCGCCCCCGGCGCGCGCAGCGGCCCCAGATCGGCGGTCAGCGCGGCCGGGCTGGCCCCGGTGATCCGCCCCAGCCAGTTCAGGCTGTCGGTCGCGGCCAGCATCACACCCATCTGGTACCACCGCTCCGGCACGGCATGGCAGAAGCTGTGCAGCGCCGTGTCCGCCGCCGGGGCATAGCCGTCGCGCGCGGCCAGCAGCACCCCCGAGGTCCCGAGCGAGACGAAGCCCGCGCCTTCGGCCAAGGCCCCGATGCCGCAGGCGGCCGCCGCATTGTCGCCCGCGCCCCCGGCCACGGTCACCGGGCCGCGCAGGCCCCATTCGGCGGCCAGGTCCGGACGCAGGCGCCCGGCCTCGGCGCTGCCCTCGACCAGGCGCGGCATGCGGGTGCGGTCCAGCCCCGTTGCCCCCAGCAGCGCGTCCGACCAGTCGCGCGCCCCCACATCCAGCCAGCCCGTCCCCGAGGCGTCGGACAGATCGCCCACCGCCTCGCCCGTCAGCCACAGGTTCAGCCAGGCCGCCGGCAGCAGCACCCGCGCCGCCCGGTCGAACAGGTCCGGCTCGTGCCGCTGCATCCAGGCCAGCTTGGGCGCGGTGAAGCCCGGAAAGACGATGTTGCCGGTCAGGTCGCGGAACCGCGGATCGGCGTCCAGCGCCGCGGCCTCGACATGGCTGCGGGTGTCGTTCCACAGGATGCAGGGCCGCAGCACGCGGTCATCAGCGTCCAGCACCGTCGCGCCATGCATGTGGCCCGCGACGCCGATCCCGGCCAGATCGGCGAATTCCGGACGCTCGGCCCGCAGCTGGCCCACCGCGCCCTGCAGCGCCGCGATCCAGTCGGCGGGGTCCTGTTCGGACCAGCCCGGATGGGGGTGTTCGACCCGGTAATGCCGTTCGGCCGAGGCCAGGGGCCGGCCCGCGCCGTCCACCAGCAGCGCCCGCAGCCCCGAGGTGCCCAGATCGATTCCCAGATAGCTCATCCCGTCCCCCATCGTGCTTCGCGCAAGGTTGACCGATCGGCCCCCGATGTCCAGTGGCCGGGCGGCGACGCGCGAATATCGGCCTGATCGGCCCCAATCCCGCCGCCATGGCTTTCACCGCGCGCCCGTTCGTGAAAAAGAGGCAACCGACAAGAGCGGCGCATCCCGATTCGCGATCCGCCCAGAGCAGGAGCACAGTTTCGACGTGTCAGACCGATCTGCCCGGCCCCGGGCGCAGGCCGCCCAGTTTCAGGTCCGCGGACGCTTCCTGACCGCGTTGGCGCTGCGCATCGACGGCAGCGCGCTGGACGATGCGCTGCTGGCGCAGCTGGACGACCAGCTGGGGCGCACGCCGCAGTTCTTTTCCGGCGCGCCGGTGGTGCTGAACCTGGACCCGGCCCCCGCCGATCCGGCCCGGCTGCGGGCGCTGGTGGCCCGGCTGCGCGGCCAGGGCCTGCGGGTCTTCGGGCTGGAGAATGCGGGCGCGATGGATCCCGCCCTGCTGGAGGCTCTGGGCCTGATCCCCGTGGCCCCCGGCCGCGACGCCCCCATGCCCCGGCCCGCCGCGGCGGCGCCGGAGGCCCGGCAGGACCCGCCCGCCGCCGATGCCGCGCCGCGCAACAAGGTCATCCGCGTGCCCGTGCGGTCGGGCCAGGTGATCATGGCCGAACAGGGCGATCTGACGGTGATCGGATCGGTCGCCTCGGGGGCCGAGCTGATCGCGGCGGGCAACATCCATGTCTATGGCCCCCTGCGCGGCCGGGCCATCGCGGGATGCCATGGCGACGAGTCCGCGCATATCTTCTGCCAGAGCCTGAACGCCGAACTGGTCGCCATCGCCGGTCTCTATCAGACCAGCGAGACGCTGGAGGAGGCCGTCCGCCAGCAGCGCACGCATATCTATCTTGAGGATGAGAAACTTCGCATGGAGGTGATCGCATGACGACAGAATCCGGGACCAAGCCGCCACTGGGGCGGGTCATCGTGGTGACCTCGGGCAAGGGGGGCGTGGGCAAGACGACCTCCTCCGCGGCGATCTCGGCGGGGCTGGCCAAGCAGGGCTTCCGCACGGTGGTCATCGATTTCGACGTGGGCCTGCGCAACCTGGACATGACGATGGGATGCGAGCGCCGGGTGGTGTTCGACTTCATCAATGTCATCCAGGGCGACGCCAAGCTGAAGCAGGCGCTGATCAAGGACAAGCGGCTGGACACGCTGTCGATCCTGCCGACCTCGCAGACGCGCGACAAGGACGCGCTGACCCGCGAGGGGGTCGAGAAGGTCCTGACCGAGCTGAAGACCGAATTCGACTATATCATCTGCGACAGCCCCGCGGGGATCGAGCATGGCGCCCAGATGGCCATGCATTTCGCCGACGAGGCCGTGGTGGTGACCAATCCCGAGGTCTCCTCGGTCCGCGACAGCGACCGGATCCTGGGCCTGCTGGGCAGCCAGACCCACCGCGCGGCGACCGACGGGGCCGAACCCGTCAAGGCGCAGGTGCTGATCACCCGCTACGACCAGGAACGGGTCGAGCGTGGCGAGATGATGACCGTCGAGGATGTGCTGGAGATCCTGGCCGTGCCGCTGCTGGGCGTCGTGCCCGAAAGCAAGGCCGTTCTGAAGGCGTCGAACGTGGGCACGCCGGTCGTGCTGGACGGCCCCTCGGCCGCGGCGCAGGCCTATGAGGACGCGGTCTCGCGCCTGATCGGCGGCTCGGTCGAGATGCGCATCGCCAGCGAGCCGCGCCCGGGCCTGCTGCAGCGCCTGTTCGGTCGCGCGTCATGAGCCTGTTCAGCTTTGCGCGCAGAAAGCGCCCGACCCCAAGCGCCCAGACCGCCAAGGACCGGCTGCAGATCCTGCTGGCCCATGAGCGGGGCACCGGCGGATCGCCCGAGGCCGATTATCTGCCCATGCTGCAGCGCGACATCGTCGCCGCGATCCGCAAGCATGTGCCGATCGGCGACGAGGATGTCGAGGTCCGCATGGAACGCGGCGACCAGATGTCCAGCCTGGAGATCAATATCGAACTGCCCGGCGCGCCCCCCTCGGGGGCCAAGGGCCGATGAGCGACGATCCGGGGCCGGTTGGCGCCCCGGATGGCCCGTCCGAGGACCGGCGTGCGCCCCAGCTGACCAGCGCCACCCGCCAGGCGGGCTGGCGTCGGGCGAATCCCGCGAAATACATTGCCCATCTGGAGGTCCAGAAGGCGCTGGCCGCCGGCCGCCTGACGCGCGAGCCCTGCGAGGTCTGCGGGGCCGAGGTCGTGGACGCGCATCACGACAGCTATGACCGCCCGCTGGAGGTGCGCTGGCTGTGCCGGCGTCATCATGTCAAGCTGCATCAATATGGCGAGGACATGTTCCCCGTCCGCCGCCGCTAGGCTCCAGACTCATTGAGTTTCACAGCCAGAACAAGACGGTTGCGGCGAGCATGATCGCTGAGAAGAACGTTTCCGGGCAGCGGTCATAACGGGTTGCGACGCGCCTCCAGTCCTTCAGACGTCCGAACATGATTTCGATGCGGTTACGCCTTTTGTAACGCCGCTTGTCGTATTTGACGACCTTCTTGCGGGACCTCCGTCCGGGGATGCAAACCTTTATCCCCTTGTCTTTCAAAGCGTCTCTGAACCAATCAGCGTCGTAGCCCCTGTCGGCCAGAAGCCACTCAGCCTTCGGCAGGCTGCCCAGCAGCGCCGCCGCGCCGGTGTAATCGCTAACCTGGCCGGCCGACATGAAGAACCCGATCGGCCGCCCCTTCGCATCGGCGACAGCGTGCAACTTGGTGTTCATACCGCCTTTGGTGCGCCCGATCTGGCGCCCGCGCCCCCCTTTTTCACCCCAAGGCTCGAGGCCGTGCGGTGTGCCTTGAGATAGGTCGCGTCAATCATGATCGTCTTGTTCTCGGCGCTCTCGGCGGCAAGGCCGACCATGATCCGGGCAAAAACCCCGTTATCGCTCCAGCGCTTCCAGCGGTTGTAGAGGGTTTTGGCCGGGCCGTATTCCTTCGGCGCGTCACACCACCGCAACCCATTACGATTGATGAAAATTATGCCGCTGAGGACGCGACGATCATCGACCCGGGGCTTGCCATGGCACTTGGGAAAGAACGGTTTCAGACGCTCCATTTGGGCGTCGCTCAGCCAGTAAAGATTACTCATCGATCAGGTCTCCTTGAGGAGCCTGAATCATGCAAAGACCGTAAGATCAATGGGTCTGGAGCCTAGGCAGCGGGGACCGGGACCACGCGTGCGCCCCGATGCGGGACCGGCAGGGCGGCCAGCGCCATGACCAGCACCGCGGCCCAGAGGGCGGTGTCGATGCCCCGGGCCTCGGACAGGGCGGCGAAGGCGGGGGCGCCGACGCTCTGACCCGCGGCGATGGTCAGGAAGGCCAGCCCCAGGCCCATATCGGGCCGCCCGCGAAAGATCGCGATCCCCCAAAGCAGCAGCGCCCCGGTCGACAGGATATAGCCCGCCCCGAACAGCGCCATCACCCCGAGCGGCCCCCAGCAGCCCGGCCCCGTCACGGCCAGCCAGGCCAGCGCCGCCCCCATCAGCCCCAAGGCCAGCCAGTGCACCGCGCCGATCCCCCACCGGTCGGTCAGCACGCCCGTCACCGCTCCGGTCAGCCCCGCCGCGCCCAGCACGATCCAGGCCAGCGCGATGCCCCGATCGGTGACCGCCAGCCGGTCCTGCAGGATGTCGGCGCCGAAGGTCCAGACCGCCGTGCTGCCCGCCCCCATCAGCAGCCCCGCCAGCCCGAGCGCCACCACCCCCTGCCCCCGCCCGGCCGGGCCGGTCGGCGCATCGGTAAGCAGCCGCCCGGGGGGGATGGTCAGCCACAGCCACAGCGTGATCGCCGCGCCCATGGCGGCGAAGGCCATGTAAAGCTCCCTCCAGGCGGATGCGAAGGCCATGACCGCCAAGCCCGACAGCATGATCCCCGCCCCCGTGCCCGCATTGATCAGCCCGTTGGCGGCGGGGCGGCGCGGCTCGGCGATCCAGCGCGCGACGGCGGCGGCCAAGGGCGGCGAGGCCAGCCCGGTGCTGAGCCCCGCCAGCGCCATGCCCGCGAAGACCACCGTCCCCAATGGCGCCGCCCCGATCATCCCCAACCCCCGTGGCGAACAGCCCCGACAGCACCGCCACCCGGCGCGGCCCCCAGAGGGGCACGACGAGCAGCGCCACCACAACGCCGATGCAATAGGCGCCGAAGCCCGCGCTGCCGATCCAGCCCGCCTGGATCGGGGTCAGGCCCAGCTCGGCCTTGATCTGGGGCATCAGCAGGCCGAAGGCGAATCGCGACAGCCCATAGGCCAGGGCGGTCAGGGCGAAGGCCGCGCCGATCAGGCTGCTGGCCGGGGGGGTGCGGGTCATGACGGCTCCGATGCGGCGCGGGACAGAAGGGCTTGTGCGGCGGACAGCGCCGCGTCGATGACCGAGGGTCCGGCCACCGCGGCGGCGGCGGTCGCACCCTCGAAGAGCAGCCAGATCTGGGTGGTCAGCATCTCGTCCGGGCGGCCGAGGCAGGTTCGGACGCGGCGCGCGATCTCGCCCCGGAACTCGGTCTTCTGCCGGGCGACCAAGGCCGCGACCGCGTCACTGGCGGCGGCATATTCCGCCCGCGCCCGCAGCAACATGCAGCCATGCGCGCCGTGATCGACCAGCCAGTCGGCCAAGGCCTGGAACAGCGGCTCGATCCCGTGATCGGGCAGCCGGGCCAGCGCCCGCATGAAGGCTTGGTGCCGCCGCTCCACCACCGCCAGGACCAGCCCGTCGCGCGACCCGAAATGTTTGTAGAGCGTGCGCGTCGATGCCCCCGACGGCGCCAGCACGGCATCGACGCCGATGCCGCGAAAGCCTTGCAGCTCGAAGACGCCCATGGCGCCGGCGATGATCTCGTCCCGTTTTTCCATGGGGCGGGTGTAAAGCGTTCGTTTTACATGCGCAAGCCCGCCCTTGCCACCGGCGGCCGGGCATGGCCCCATGGGCGTGACATGCGAAGGGAGACGCGATGAGCTGGCTGGAACCCGTGAACGCCTATTGCGAGAGGACCGGCCCCGACTACTGGTCCGAGCCGATCAACGCCGTCACCAACCTGGCCTTCCTGATCGGGGCCGCGGTGATCGCCCCGCGGCTGCGGGGGCCGGGGATGGGGACGGGGCGGCTGCTGGCGGCGATCCTGTTCGTGATCGGCATCGGGTCTTGGCTGTTTCACACCCATGCCAACCGGCTGACGGGGTTGATGGACGTGCTGCCGATCCTGGCCTTCATCCTGGTCTACATCTTCGCGGCCAGCCGGGATTTCCTGGGGATGCGGCCGTGGCTGGCGGGGGTGGCGACGCTGGCCTTCCTGCCCTATGCGGCGGTGACGGTGCCGGTCTTCGCGCTGATCCCGGGGATCGGATCCTCGGCGGGCTATGCGCCGGTGCCGGCGCTGATCCTGGCCTATGCGGCGATCCTGTGGCGGCGCGACCCGGACACGGCGCGGGGGCTGGCCATCGGGGCGGCGATCCTGGTCGCCTCGCTGACCTTCCGCAGCCTGGACATCCCGCTTTGCGACGTCACGCCCTTCGGGACGCATTTCATGTGGCACATTTTGAACGCGGTCATGCTGACCTGGATGATCGAGGTCTGGCGCCGGCACGCATCGCGCCGGCGCCGCTGATCGGGATCAGAACTCGGCCATGCGGGCCTGGCGCGGGGCCTGGACCACGCGGGCCGGGGCGCGGGCCGGGGCGGCCTGCATCCGCGCGCCCGTGTCGAAGCCCGCCAGCGCGCCGTTCAGCTCGCGCGCCTGCTGGTTCAGCGAGGCCGCGGCCGCATTCGCCTGTTCGGCCACGGCGGCGTTCTGCTGGGTCACCTGATCCAACTGGTTGACGCCCTGGTTGATCTCGGCCAGGGCGATGGCCTGGTCATTGGCCGCCAGCGCGATCGAGGCCACCTGGTCCGAAATCGACCGCGCCCGGTCGAGGATCTGTTCCAGGCTGCCCCCCGTGCGCGAGACCAGCGTCGAACCCGCCTGCACATGCGTCGAGGAATCCGAGATCAGGCCCTTGATCTCGCGCGCGGAGTCGGATGCGCGCTGCGCCAGGCCCCGCACCTCGGAGGCGACGACGGCAAAGCCGCGCCCCGCCTCGCCCGCCCGCGCCGCCTCGACGCCCGCGTTCAGCGCCAGCAGGTTGGTCTGGAAGGCGATGTCGTCGATCACCGCGATGATGCGGTTGATCTGTTCGGCGGATGCCTCGATGCGCTTCATTGCGGCGATGGCCTCGCCCACGACGCTGCGGCCCTGTTCGGCGATGGCATGGTTGTCCGACGACACCTCCTGCGCCGAGCGGGCAAGGCCCGCGGTCGATTCGACGCTGGCCGTCAGCTCGGTCAGGGCGGCGGCCGATTGCTCCAGCGTGGCGGCCTGGGTCTCGGCCCGGCTGGCCAGATCCTCGGCGGCCGAGGTGATCTCCTCGGATCCGCCCTGCACCTGGCGCGCCACGTCGACGATGCGCATCATCGTGCCCGACAGATCGGTGGCCACCTGATTGAAGCTGGACCGCAGCTGTTCGTAATCGGCCGGGAAGGGGTCATGGGCGGGGTTTTCGATCCGCGCGGTCAGGTCGCCCCGCGCCAGGCGCTGCAGCCCGGCCATCAGGTCCGACACGGCGCGGCCCTGCTTGCGGGCCTGGTCCTCGGCCTCGGCCTGGGCCTCGGCGCGGCTGGCGGCGACGGCCTCGCGGTCGCGATCGGCCTGGGCCAGGTTGTCGCGGAACATCTGCAGGCTGCGGGCGATGGATCCGACCTCGTCGCGCAGGTCCGTATGGGGGATGGGCCGGTCGTAATCGCCTTGGGCCACGTCCTGCATCGCCCCGTCCAGCGCCACCAGCGGCCGCATCCCGCGCCGCGTCATGACCGAATTGATGGTGCAGGCCACGGCCAGTGCCAACAGCGTGATCGCCAGCGCGACCCCCATACTGCGCTGCAGGACCTGGTTGATCTGCGAGATCGCCGTCCCGGCATAGAGCACGCCGTGAACCTCGCCCTGGGCGTTGCGGATCGGCAGATAGGCGGTGATGTAGTCCTCGCCCAAGATGTTGGCCTGGCCCGCGAAATATTCGCCGCGCAGCATGGCCTCATGGACCGGGCCCTGCGGGTCCAGCGCCGTGCCCACCGCGCGCGTGCCGTCCGGGCGCATGACGTTCGTGGTCATGCGGATGAACTGGCCCGAGGCGTCGCGGCGGAAGATCGTCGCCGTCTCGGCGGTCTGGGCGCCGACGCTGTCGATCATCGCATGGTCGTCGAAATCGGGAATCACCGGCCAGACGACGTCGCTCAGCGTGCCGTCGGCCTGTTCGGTGGCGGAAAAGCCCTCGAACTGGTTGCGCAGCTCATGGGCAAGGACGCGCAGCGTCACGCGCTGCAGGCTCTCGGCGCTTTCCATCAGGCTGTCGCGTTTGGTCAGGGTGAAGGCCCCCACCAGCACGAAGGCCAGCGTCGCCATCAGCACCACGCTGGTGGCGATCGTGCGCTGGCGCAGGGTCAGTTTGGGAATTCGGGCTTTCATCGCGCGCTCCGGGTTCTGTGACGGCGTCAGGTTTAGGCCAAAGGTCCTAAGATCCCGTTAGCGCCCACCGCGCGCTTGGGCGTTGACAGCCCGGCGCGGGATTTGCATGAAGGCCGCGCTACGGTTCCGGCCTTGCGGTCGGATGAAATGGGAACGCCGGTGTCGCCCGACAGGGTCAATCCGCGGCTGCCCCCGCAACAGTAAGCGGCGAGCGACGGCCCCCGCAGCCACTGGAGCGATCCGGGAAGGCGGGCCCGAGCCCTGACCCGCAAGCCAGGAGACCTGCCGCAGCACTCACCCATTTCCGGTGCGGGGCGCGCCAGGAAAGCGGCCTTTTCCCGCAGAGGTGTCCGTCACCGCCCGGCATCGCCATGCGCCGGGCATCGTTCTGTGCCGCAGGCCCCGCCTGCATCCTGGAAAGGTCCGACCGATGCGTCGTCCCCTGTCGATCCTGGCGCTTGCCGCCGCCCTGCCCACAGCTGCACTGTCCCAAGAAGGCCAGCCCGTCCTGCTGGACGGCATCGTCATCTCGGGCGGGCTGGCCCCCGTGCCCCAGCAGGGCTTTGCCCGCGCCCATACCGTGATCGAGGGGGACGAGATCCGCCGGCGCGGCCTGGTCACCGTCCAGGAGGCGCTGCGCGGCCTGCCCGGCCTGTCGGTCAGCAGCTCCGGCAACCTGACCCAGCTGCGCGTTCGCGGGGGCGATGGTCGCCACGTCCTCGTTCTGATCGACGGAATCGAAGCCGTGGGCGGGGGCGACGAATATTTCTTCTCGGGGCTGGACACGGATCATGTCGAGCGGATCGAGGTGCTGCGCGGGCCGCAATCGGTGGCCTATGGCTCGAACGCCTCGACGGGGGTGGTCAACATCATCACCCGCCGGGCCGAGCCAGGCCGCGCCGCGGGCGGCAGAGTCGAGCTGGGCAATGGCGGTGCCGCATCGGCCTGGGTTACGCAGCGCGGTGATCGGGGCGGCGTGGCCCTGACCCTGTCGGCGCGCGAGGATCGGGGCTTCGACCAGTCGGGCGATGGCGGCGGGCGCGACGGCACGAACCGGCGCACCATCGGCCTGTCGGGCGATTTCGCCGCGACCCCGGATCTGCGCTTCGGCACGGTGCTGCGCCGGTCGACCGAGACGATCGGCCGCGACGTGACGGATTTCTTCGCCAGCGACGCGGCGGGCTATGTCGTCGATGCCGACCTGATCGACGATCGCGACGAGTTCCAAGGGGGCATCTGGGCCGAGCTGGCCCCCGAGGGCGCGGCCCTGTCCCACCGGATCGACCTGCAGCAGACCATCGAGAAGCGCCGCCCCGCCGATGACGTGGACAGTCGGGGCGAGACGGTGAAGCTGAAATACCGCGCCACCCTGGGCCTGGACGGCAGCGCGGCGGATGCGCGCCAGGTCGTCAGCCTGCTGGCCGAACGCCAGCGCGACACCAACACCTTCGCCCAGGGCCGCGACCGGCGGATGGGCTCGGTCGCGCTGGAATACCGCGCCGCGCTGGACGGGGGGCTGGACCTTCAGGCCGGGCTGCGCCGCGACCGGAACCGCGAATTCGCCGATTTCACCAGCTGGACCGTCGCCGGGTCCTGGCAGGTGCCGGACCGGCCCTTGCGACTGCATGCCTCGGCGGGGACGGGGCTGGTCAGCCCGTCCTTCATCGAGCTTTTCGGCGGTTTCGGCACGATCGGCAATCCCGACCTGCGCCCCGAGATCAACCGCAGCATCGACATCGGAATCGAGACCCAGCTGGCCGGCGGCATCATCGACCTGACCTGGTTCCGCGAGCGTCTGGACCACGAGATCGAGTTCTTCGTCACCGATGCGGGCGCATTCTCCTATCGCAACCGCACCGGCCGCAGCCCGCGCGAGGGGGTCGAGCTGTCGGGCCGCATCGCGGTGACCGACGCGCTGACCTTGGGCGGCAGCTATACCTATCTGGACGCGCGCGACCCCGGCGGCGCGACCGAGATCCGCCGCCCGCGGCACGAGGCCGCAGTCTCGGCCAGTTTGGCCCTGCTGGAGGGGCGGGCCGATCTGTCGGGCGATCTGCGCCATGTCTCGGGCCTGCGCGACACCGAATTCTGGCTGGACGGCGGGACGGTGACGGTCCCGTCCTTCACGGTGGCGAATGTGGCGGCAGGCTATGACCTGACGCCCCGGGTGCGGGCGACGGCGCGGGTGGTCAACCTGTTCGATCGCGACTATTCCGAGGTGATCGGCTATGCCAGCCGGGGCCGCACCGCCTATGCCGGATTGCAGGCCCGCTGGTAAGGGTAGGCGATTCGACCGCCTGCGGGGGCCGCTTTCGAAAACACAAGATGTTGACAGTCGCGTGGCGATCATGTCCATATCGGGTGGTCATGGTGCCCCCGACTCGCGTCGGGGGTGAAAAGGGAAACCGGTGCGCCCCGTCGCGGGTCAGGCCGGTGCTGCCCCCGCAACTGTAAGCGGCCGGCAGGGCTGATCACGCCACTGGAGCGATCCGGGAAGGCCAGCCCCGCCATCAGGCCGCCAGCCAGGAGACCTGCCATGACGCGACAGAAACGACTCCGGGCGGCGGGCCCGGCGGCGTGGCGCGGGACGTGGTCCCGGCCATTCCGTGCCCGTATGGCCCATCACGAAAGGCACGGCCCATGACCATCACCGTCTATTCCAAACCCGCCTGCGTGCAATGCACCGCCACGACCCGCGCGCTGGACGCCAAGGGCCTGGACTATCACGTGATCGACCTGACCCAGGATGACGAGGCGATGGCCCGCGTCACCCAGCTGGGCTATCGCCAGGCGCCGGTGGTGATGGCGGGCGACCGCCACTGGGCGGGCTTTCGCCCCGACATGATCGGCCAGCTGGCCTGATCCCGTGGCGGGGCTGGTCTATTTCTCCTCCGGTTCGGGGAATACGGCGCGGTTCATCCAGGCTCTGGGCCTGCCCGCCGCGCGCATCCCGATCCGCCAGGACGAGGCCGTCCCCGCGCCCGGCGCGCCCTATGTGTTGATCTGCCCGACCTATGCCGACGGCACCGGGGCGGGCGCGGTTCCCAAACAGGTGATCCGCTTTCTGAACGACCCCGCCCGCCGCGCCCTGATCCGGGGCGTCATCGGGGCGGGCAACCGCAATTTCGGGGCGACCTATGGTCTGGCCGCCCGGATCATCGCCGAGAAATGCCGCGTCCCGCTGCTGGCCACCTTCGAGCTGGCCGGGACCCAAACCGATATCGCCCGCATCCGCGACGGGCTGACCCTGTTCTGGAGAGAGCCATGCTTGACGCCGTGAAGCCCGACCTCGACTACCACGCGCTGAATGCGATGCTGAACCTCTATGACGGGGACGGTCGCATCCGCTTCGACGCGGACCGCATGGCCGCGCGGCAGTATTTCCTGCAGCATGTGAACCAGAACACGGTCTTCTTCCATTCGCTGGACGAGAAGCTCGATTACCTGGTCGACGAGGGCTATTACGAGGCCGAGGTCCTGGCGCAATACCCGCGCGAGTTCCTGCATGCGATCTGGGCCGCCGCCTTTCGCGCCAAGTTCCGCTTTCCGACCTTCCTGGGCGCGTTCAAATACTACACCAGCTACACGCTGAAGACCCGCGACGGGCAGCGTTATCTGGAACGCTACGAGGATCGCGTGGTGATGGTCGCGCTGACCTTGGCGCGTGGTGATCAGGCGCTGGCGATGCGCTTCATGGGCGAGATGCTGTCGGGCCGTTTCCAGCCCGCGACGCCGACCTTCCTGAATGCCGGGAAAAAGTCGCGCGGCGAGCTGATCAGCTGCTTCCTGCTGCGGATCGAGGACAACATGGAGTCCATCGGCCGCGCCATCAACTCGTCGCTGCAATTGTCCAAGCGCGGCGGGGGCGTGGCGCTGATGCTGACCAACATCCGCGAGGCCGGCGCGCCGATCAAGGGAATCGAGAACCAGTCATCGGGCGTCATCCCGGTGATGAAGCTGCTGGAGGACAGCTTCAGCTATGCCAACCAGCTGGGCGCGCGGCAGGGGGCGGGTGCGGTTTACCTGAACGCGCATCACCCGGACATCCTGCGCTTTCTGGACACCAAGCGCGAGAATGCGGATGAGAAGATCCGCATCAAGACCCTGTCGCTTGGCGTGGTGATCCCCGACGTGACCTTCGAGCTGGCGAAGCGGAACGAGGATATGTACCTGTTTTCGCCCCATGACGTGCAGAAGGTGTACGGCGTGCCCTTCTCGGAGATATCGGTTTCCGAAAAATATGCCGAGATGGTCGAGGACAAGCGCATCAAGAAGCGCAAGATCAACGCGCGGGCCTTCTTCCAGACCCTGGCCGAGATCCAGTTCGAATCGGGCTATCCCTACATCATGTTCGAGGACACGGTGAACCGCGCCAACCCCATCGCGGGGCGGATCACCATGTCGAACCTGTGCAGCGAAATCCTGCAGGTGGCCGAGGCCTCCGAGTTCAACGAGGATCTGGGCTATGCCAAGATGGGCACGGACATCTCCTGCAACCTCGGCAGCCTGAACATTGCGCAGACCATGGACGGCCCGGATTTCGGCGAGACGGTGGAGACGGCGATCCGGGCGCTGACCGCGGTCAGCGAGATGTCGGCGATCGACGCCGTGCCCTCGATCCGGCGCGGCAATGACGAGGCGCATGCGGTGGGCCTTGGCCAGATGAACCTGCACGGGTTCCTGGCGCGCGAGCGGATCCACTACGACAGCCCCGAAGCGGTCGAGTTCACCAGCGTCTATTTCGCGGCCGTCGCCTATCACGCGATCCGCGCCTCGAACGCGCTGGCGCGCGAGAAGGGTGAGACCTTCAAGGGGTTCGCGGATTCTCGCTATGCGGACGGGTCGTTCTTCGAGAAATACGTCACCCGCGACTGGCTGCCCGAGCGGGAGGGCGTCGCGCGGCTGTTCGAGGGCATCACCCTGCCGAAGCGCGCCGATTGGGCGGCGCTGCGTGAGGCGGTGATGAAGGACGGGCTCTACAACCGCAACCTTCAGGCGGTGCCGCCGACCGGGTCGATCAGCTATATCAACAACTCGACCAGCTCGATCCATCCGATCGTGTCCAAGATCGAGATCCGCAAGGAGGGCAAGATCGGCCGCGTCTATTACCCCGCGCCCTTCATGTCGAACGAGAACCTCGACTACTACCGCGACGCCTACGAGATCGGGCCGGATGCGATCATCGACGTCTATGCGGCGGCGACCGAGCATGTGGATCAGGGTCTGTCGCTGACGCTGTTCTTCCCGGCGGAGGCCACGACGCGGGACATCAACCGGGCGCAGATCAAGGCGTGGAAATCGGGGATCAAGACGATCTATTACATCCGCCTGCGCCAGGCCGCGCTGGAGGGGACCGAGGTGCAGGGCTGCGTCAGCTGCTCGCTGTGACCGGCGTCGGACCGGGGGCCTGCCCCCGGACCCCCGGGGTATTTGGACAACGAAGAAGAGGCTTTGGGCGATGCGTGACATGGTGACGGGCGCGGCGCGCGCGATCAATTGGAACCGGTTGGAGGACGAGAAGGACCTGGAGGTCTGGAACCGGCTGACGGTGAATTTCTGGCTGCCCGAGAAGGTGCCGCTGTCGAATGACGTGCAGAGCTGGGCGACGCTGCGGCCGGCCGAGCGCGAGCTGACCATCCGGGTCTTTACCGGGCTGACGATGCTGGACACGATCCAGTCGAGCCTGGGCGCGCCCGCGCTGATGGGCGATGCGATCACGCCGCATGAGGAGGCTGTGCTGTCCAACATCGCCTTCATGGAGGCGGTGCATGCGCGGTCCTATTCGTCGATCTTCTCGACGCTGTGCTCGACGCCGGAGGTGGATGATGCCTTCCGCTGGTCCGAGGAGAACCCGCATCTGCAGCAGAAGGCGCGGCTGATCCTGCAGGAATACGCGGCGGACGCCGATCCGCTGAAGCGCAAGATCGCCAGCGTTTTCCTGGAAAGCTTCATGTTCTATTCGGGCTTCTACCTGCCCATGTACTGGTCCAGCCGCGCGAAGCTGACCAACACCGCCGACCTGATCCGCCTGATCATCCGCGACGAGGCGGTGCATGGCTATTACGTCGGCTACAAGTTCCAGCGCGGGCTGGAGCGGGTCGGCGAGGCCGAGCGCGACGCGCTGAAGGATTTCGCCTTTTCGTTGATGTTCGACCTTTACGAGGTCGAGAGCCGCTATACCGAGCAGCTCTATGACGGGATCGGGCTGACCGAGGACGTCAAGGCCTTCCTGCATTACAACGCCAACAAGGCGCTGCAGAACCTGGGCTATGAGGCGCTGTTCCCGCCCGCCGCCTGCGAGGTGAACCCCGCGATCATGGCCGCCCTGTCGCCCGACAGCGAGAACCATGATTTCTTCTCGGGGTCGGGATCGTCCTATGTGATCGGCAAGACCGTCGCGACCCAGGACGAGGACTGGGATTTCTGATCCGGTGACACCGACCCGGTCACGGCGCCGGCGCAGCAGCTATGTCCGGCGGCTGCAGCTCGCCTTCGGGGCCTTGGCGGGCCTGGCGCTGCTGATGGCGGTGCTGGGCTGGCACATCCTGCGCGAGGCCGAGCATCGGGTCCTGCGCGGGCGGATCGCCAGCGATGTCTATACCTCGCTGCTGCTCTTTGCCGAGGCCAAGGCCGAGCTGCGCAACTGGTCCTATCGGCGCGTCCTGGACCAGCCGGCGACGGCGGAGGCGCGCGACGCGCTGATCGACGCGCTGCAGGGGCATCTGGGCGATTACGCGGCACTGGCCGATCTGGCGCGGGCGCGCGATGCGGGCCGCAACAAGCCCGCGATCGAGGCCGAGGCCCGCGACCGCATCCTGACGGTGCTGGCCGCGGTGGTCGACCGGCTGGATGCGCAGACCGGGGCGCTGCTGCCCGCATCGCCCTTGGCCGAGGGCGTCGCCATCCGCCGCATCGACCGCCAGTTCGACAGCCTGGCCGAGGCGGACCTGCCCGCGCTGCTGGACGAGGGGCTGCGGGCCGAGCGCGCCGCGCTGGATCTGGAGCGTCTGCGCGCCGACGAGGGGCTGGCCGATGCGCGCCAGCTGTTTCTGGCCGCGGCGGGGACGGGGGCGGTGGGCAGCCTGGCGCTGGCGCTGTTGCTGGTCCTGCGCCTGCGCCAGCCGCTGCGGCGGCTGGAGACGGGGCTGGCGGCCTTTGCGGCGGGGGATTTCGGGCATCGCTTCGGCGGGTTCAGGGATCGCGAATTCGTCCAGCTGGGCCGCCAGCTGAACGCCATGGCGACCGAGGTCGTCCAGAACCGCCAGCGCGACGATGAATTCCGCAGCCAGCTGGAGGGCGCCGTCCAGGCGCGCACCTCCGATCTGCGCCGTGCCTTGGCGGAACTGGCGGCCTCGGAACGGGCGCGCCAGCAGCTGGTCGCCGATATCGGGCATGAGCTGCGCACCCCGGTCACGGTGATCCGGGGCGAGGCGCAGGTGGCGCTGCGGGCGGCGGATGCCGATGCGCCGCGGGCGGCCTTGGGGCGCATCGTCGACGTGACGCGCCAGATGGGCCGGTTGATCGAGGATCTGCTGGTCTTCGTGCGCCGGCCCGATGACGGGATGCGGGTCGATCCGCGCCCGGTGGGTCTGGCGGATGCCTTGGACCGCGCGTTGGGCGGGGCGCGCAGCCAAGGTGCGGCGCGGGGCGTGACGGTGGCGATGGGCGCGGTGCCCGCAGGCATCCGGGTGATGGCCGATCCCGACCGGCTGCAGCAGATCCTGGCGGCGCTGCTGGATAATGCGCTGCGCTATTCCCATCCCGGCGGCGCGGTGTCGGTGGATGTCGCGACGGATGGCGGGCGGGTGCGGATCGCCTTGCGCGATCAGGGCATCGGGATTACGCCGCGCGACATGGATCATGTCTTCACACGCGGCTGGCGGGGCAGGGCGGCGCGGCGTCACCGGCCCGACGGGCTGGGCCTGGGCCTGGCGATCGCGCGCGACCTGGCACGGGCACAAGGCGGCGGGCTGGATCTGGGCCCGAACGATCCGCGCGGCGTGGTGGCGGTGCTGGCCCTGCCCTTGGCCCCTGATCCCGGGGCCCCCGATCCCGTGTCCTCCGATCCCGGGGCCGCCTGATGGAGATCCTGCTGATCGAGGACGATCCGCGCGTCGCGGATTTCCTGACCCGCGGCCTGCAGGCCGAGGGCTACGCCGTCCAGCACCGCGCCTGCGGGCGCAGCGGCCTGGCCGCGGCCGAGGCGTTTTCGCGCGACTGCCGGATGCGGGGCGCGGCGGGGGTGATCGTGCTGGATGTGCTGCTGCCGGGGATGGACGGGCTGACGCTGTGCCATGCGCTGCGCCAGCGCGGCCATGACGTGCCCATCCTGATGCTGAGCGCGCTCGGCGAAAGCCGGGAACGCACCGACGGGCTGCGGCGGGGGGCGGATGACTATCTGCCCAAGCCCTTCGATTTCGACGAATTGCTGGCCCGGATCGAGGCGTTGATGCGCCGCGCCCTGCGCCCCGTCGACCGCGCACCGCCGCGCATCGGCGCCATCACGCTGGACCGCCGCCTGCCCGCTTTGCGCTGCGGCGAGCGCGAGCTGGCCCTGACCGCGCGCGAGCTGGCCCTGATCGAGCTGCTGATCGCCGCGCGCGGGGCGACCGTCAGCCGCGAGCGCATCCTGGCCCGTGTCTGGCAGACCGATCGCGACCCGCTGACCAATGTCGTCGATGTCTATGTCAGCCGGCTGCGGCGCAAGCTGGCCGCGCTGCAGCCGGGCGCGGGGATCCTGGCGGTGCGCGGCCTGGGCTATCGCCTGACCGCGCCCGACGGGGATCAGTTCACGCCATAGGGCAGCGAGGAATGGTGCAGCACGATGCGCAGATCGCCCGCCGCGTCGCGCTGGAACCCCCAGGTCTTGTCCACCGTCGTCACCGCGCCGTCGGGGCCGGTGATATGGACATGGCCCATGGTCAGCGCCGTGTCGCCGGCGATGAAGATGGCGGCGTTCTCGACCTCGACCCCGGTCCAGCCTTTCAGCGCAAAGCCCTGATCCTGTGGGAAATCATCGTCATGGCCGATGAAATAGGCCAACGCCCCCTCGGGCGTGGTGCGGAAGGTCTGTTCGCCCCCGGCCAAGGTCGGCTTGAAGAGGACCGGCCCCATGTCATGGCCATAGGCGCCGTCCAGCACCGCGGCCGCGCTGTCCCGCGCCCGGTCGATGCCGCCGATGTCGTAATCATGGGCGATGCGGACCAGGCCTTCGCCCCAGGCCTGCTGGGCGGCCTCGACCTCGGCCTGGGTCAGGGTGGTGTCCAGCTTGGTCGCCTCCACGGCCAAGGCGGCGCCGGGCAGGGTCAGGAAGGCTGCGGCCATGGCCAAACGGTTCAGGGTCATCGTTCTCTCTCCTCTGTGATGCCGCATCCGGGTGCGGGACAAGAGGGGATATGGCCGCCGGGCCTGACAGGGGCCTGAGCCGAAGATGAACCGATCATGAATTTCCCCGAGTCACATCTGGGGTCACATCCGGGGTCACATTTGGGGGCGCAGCCAGCTCCAGCCCCAGTCAGCCATGCGGGTGGTCCAGGACCGGTCCTGCCATTCGCGCAGCGTGATCTCGCGGGCATCGGCCATGTCCGCCTCGAACAGCGCGATATGGGCGCGCGCGAAATCGCGGTCATAGACGTTCAGGTTCGCCTCGTCGTTCAGGCGAAAGGACCGTTCGTCGAAATTCGTGGACCCGACCGAGGTCAGCACCTCATCCACGATCAGCAGCTTGGCATGCAGGAAGGTGGGCTGGTATTCGCGGATGGTCACCCCCGCCTCCAGCAGCGGCCCCCAGAGCGCGCGGGACGCGCGGCGCACCGGCGGCTTGTTGATCTCGGGGCCGGGCAGCAGGATGTCCACCTGCACACCGCGTTCGCGCGCCGCGACCAGCTGGGCTACGGCGATGTCGTCGGGCACGAAATAGGGCGTGGCGATGCGGATGTTGGTCTCGGCCGCCGACAGGGCGGTCATCAGCATCATGTGGATGTAGTTGCGGCTGCCCGTGCTGCTGACGGCCAGCTGGGCTACGGTGTCGCCCTGCGGCTCCAGCGGGGGAAAGAAGGCGTCGCCGCGCAGGATCTCGGTGCTGTCCTCGACCCAGTTCGAGGCGAAGGCGCCCTGCATCATCGCCACCACCGGCCCGGTGACGCGATAGTGGTTCTCGCGGAATTCCTCGGCGTTGCGGGCGTCGCCGCGCCATTCGTCCGCGATCCCCACGCCGCCGGTGAAGCCCACCCGGCCGTCCACGATCAGCAGCTTGCGATGCGTGCGGTTGTTCACCCGGTCGATCGTGTACCAGTGGATCGGGCGGAACCGCGTGACCTGCACGCCCGCATCCTCCATCCGGGCGATCATGTCGGGATCCATGGGCACCGATCCGAACCAGTCCAGCATCACCCGCACCGCGACGCCCGCGCGGGCGCGTTCGGCCAGGGCCTCGGCGAAATCCTCGGCGATGCTGCCCGACCAATAGACATAGGTCTCGAAGGTGATGCTGGTCTCGGCCGCGCGGATCGCGTCCAGCATGGCGGGAAAGATCTCGTCGCCATTGACCAGCAGCTCGATCCGATTGCCCTCCAGCATGTTGGACCCGAAGAGGCCGTTCATGCTGCGCAGAAAGGCCGGGTCGGATGTGGTGATGGTGGTGGCGACCGCACGGCGCAGTTCGCGCCGGTCGGGGACCAGGTTCATGGCGGCGACCACCACAAGGCCCGTCAGGAAGGCGATGATCGCCGCCTGGATCAATCCGTTTCGCGTGATCATCGGGGCGCTCCTGCCGGCTGTGTCATGGGGTCGGGTCTAGCCGCCTTTCGGCCCGCCCGACAAGCGGAACCGTTTTTTGGAACATAAGACAGATTATAAAAACTATGCGCGCGATTGCACCGTGGTGCGCGCTGCGCTAGGCCGCCCTCCGCGCCAAGGGAGAATGCCGATGCGGTTCTGGACCACAATCACCCTGATCCTCGTCCTCTCGGCGGTCGGGCTGACCTACGAGATCGCGGCAGGCCGCGTGCTGGCGCCGTTCTTCGGGACCTCGCTGGTGACATGGACATCGGTGATCGCGGTGATCCTGGCGGGATTTTCTCTAGGCAGCGCACTTGGCGGGCTGGTCGCGGATCGCGACCGGGCGGTGGCGGTGCGCGCGGTGCGGATCGCGCTGATCGCGACGGCGCTGCTGATGGCGGTCTCGCCCGCGGTGCTGGGGCTGGTCTATGCCTTGGGCGCGCGGGGCACGGGGGGGATGCTGGCGGCGGTGATGCTGGCCTTCTTTCCGGCATCGGTTCTGGTCACCTTCCCCTCGCCCTTTCTGGCGCAGATGGCGATCGAGGCCCGGCCGGGGCGCGAGGGGTCGTCCCTGGGCCTGGTGCTGGCCGCGGGCTCGCTCGGGGCGATCTTCGGGGCGGTGCTGGCGGGGTTCGTGGCGCTGCCCGTGGTGGGGTCGGTGGCGACCTTCGCGGGATGCGGGCTGGTCGCGCTGGCCTGCGTGCCGCTGATCCGGGGGCGGGGCGCGGGCCCGGCGGGCCGGGCATGGCGGTGGCCGGGGGCTGGCGGGGCTGGCCGTGCTGGGCGTGACGGCCAGCGGGCCGATGTGCCGCCATGAATCGGGGATACCTGCATCGATGTGCAGGTCCAGGGCGACACCGTCTGGCTGCTGTCGGACCGCACCCCGCAGGCGGCCGAGGCGGATGCGCCGGGACCGGCCATGCTGGCCCTGCCCTATACGCGCTGGATCTGGTCGCGGATGCAGGCCGATCTGGGGCCCGCGCCATCGGTCCTGTTCATCGGCGGTGGCGGCTACAGCCTGCCCGCGGTGCTGCTGGACCAGGACCCCCGGGCCCGCGCCATGGCGGTCGAGATCGACCCGCTGATCACCCGCGTCGCCCAAGGCCACCTGCCCCGCGCCGGGGCACTGATCGGGGGGGGTGACCCGCGGCTGCGCATCGCCCATGCCGACGGGCGGCTGTTTCTGAACGAGGCGACCGAACGGTTCGACGCGGCGGTGATGGATGCGTTCTCCTCGGGGTCGGTCCCGGCGCATCTGGCCACGCGCGAGGCCTATGCCCGGCTGCGCGCGATGGTGGACGGGCCGGTCTATGTGAACCTGATCGACCGCCCCGACGGGCCGCTGCTGCGCGGGGTCCATGCGATCCTGTCCGAGATCTATCCCCATGTCCAGGCCGTGCAGGGCCCCGTCAGCGCGCGGGGCCGGGCGAACCTGGTGCTGGCGGCATCCGACCGGGCGCTGGCCCCGCTGGCGGCGCTGCCCGACGGGTTCGCCCCGGTCGCGGTGACGCCCGCCCGCGCCTTCACCGACGACCGGGGCTGGATCGGGCATCGCTGAGACGCCTCAGGGCATGCGGCCAAAGATCGCCTCGGCCTCGGCCAGGCCCTTGCGGCGCAGCGTCAGCAGACCGTCGCGCCGCGTGACCAGCCCGCGGTCATGGGCGCGCAGGATCGCCGCGCGGGCCCGCGGCGCGGACCAGCCCAGATTGTCGGTCAGGGTGCGCAGGGTGCTTTCCTCGGCCATGTCGGGGCTGTCGCGATGGGTGAAGAGATGCGCGACCAGCGCCCGGCTGTCATGGTCCATGCGCTGGCCCCGGCGGCGCAGCGCTTGCGCCACCAGCCCCGATCGGGCGCTGCGATCAGCGCCAGCACGAACCACAGGCCCGCCATGCTGGCCATCATCCCCGCGATGGACACGTTCCAGCGCAGCGCCAGCGCGTAGCCCGCCAGGCAGGACGCCACCGCCAGCAGGACCGCCACCGCCATCATCGACCACAGCCGCCGGCACAGCAGGAATGCCGTCGCGGGCGGCACGATGACGAAGGCGATGAACAGAATCGCCCCCACCGCGTCGAAGGCCGCGACTGCCGTCACGCTGGTCAGGGTCAGCACCCCGTAATGCAGGACCCCGGGCAGGAACCCCAAGGCCGCGGCCAGCCCGGGATCGAAGCTGGCCAGCTTCAATTCCTTCCAGAAGGCCAGCACGAAGGCCAGGTTCATCGCCAGCACCGCCCCCAAGGTCGCCACCGCCACCGGCACGGGATGTCCCGCGACCGTGACGATGTTCAGCCAGACAAAGCCGATCTCGCCCAGAAGGACGCTGTCGACATGCAGATGCACGTCGCGCGCATGGACCGAGATCAGCAGCACCCCCGCCGCGAACATCGCCGGAAAGACCAGCCCGATGGCCGCATCCATCCGCACCAGGCGCGACCGGGCCAAGGCCTCGGTCAGGATGACGGTCAGCACGCCGGTCAGCGCCGCGCCGATCAGCTGGACCGGCCCGGACAGATGCCCCGTGGCCAGCCAGACGGTGATGACGCCCAGGACGATGGAATGGCTGATCGCATCGGTCAGCATCGCATTGCCGCGCAGCACCAGGAACGTCCCCAGCACCGCCCCCGACAGCCCCACCAGGATGCCGGTCAGAAGGATCATCGCGGGGATCGAGGCGAAGAAGGCGTCGATCATCCCGCGTCCCCCGATCGGACCCGGCGCGGTCGCGGCGGCGGGCGTCAGCTGCCAGCGGGGCGCGGTCTCGGGCGGATGGGCGACAGGGCGGATCAGGCCCTGCCCCTCCAGCGCGGCCAGGCGGCGCGGCGATGGTGCCTTGCCGAGCGCCGCCCCCAGCATGCCGCGTTCGGCCGGATAGGCGGCGTCGTCGTGATCGCGCGCCAGCCCGTCCATCGCGGCCAGGATGCGCGCCTCGCTGATGCGCGCACGGGCGCGGGCGCGTGCCACCGCCCGCCACGCCAGCCCCCGCCCCGGCGCCAGGATCAGCGAGACCAGCACCACCGCCGATGCGATCAGCACCACGACCGGCCCCGTGGCCAGCCCCCGCGCGCCCGCGCTGATCAGCGCGCCGCCGGCGCCTGATGCCGCTCCGATCGCCGCCGACAAAAGGACCATCGGCCCCAGCCTGTCCGTCCATTGCCGGGCCGCCGCCGCCGGCGCGATCAACAGCGCGACCATCAGCACCACCCCCACCAGCTGCAGCCCCAGCACGATGGCCAGCGCGATCAGCACGGTCAGCGCGGCCTCCAGCGCGACGACGGGCATGCCTTGGGCGCGGGCGAAGTCGGGGTCGAAGCTGACCAGCTTGAATTCCTTCCACAGCGCCAGGATCACCGCCAAGGCCAGCGCGCCCCCCGCCCCGATGATCCACAGATCCCCCACCAGGATCGCCGCCGCCTGACCGAACAGGAACCCCGACAGCCCCGCGCTGGCCGATCCGCCCGCGGCCTGCAGATGGGTCAGCATCACCACCCCCACCGCGAAGAACACCCCCAGCACGACGCCGAGCGCCGCATCGGTCTTCAGCCGGGTGCGGCGGGTGATGACCATGACCGACAGCGCCGCCAAGGCCCCGGTCAGCAGGGCCCCGGCCATGATGCTGCCCAGATCGCGACCGCCCGCGACCAGGAACCCCAGGCAGACGCCCGGCAGGGCCGCATGGGCCAAGGCGTCGCCCAGCAGGCTCTGCCGGCGCAGCACGGCGAAGGCGCCCAGCATCCCCGACACCGCCCCCAGCATCACCGCCCCCAGCAGCACCGTGCGCACGATCTGGGACGACAGCAGCTCGGTCACGGGCGGCCCCCGTCGGGCAGGGCGATCATCGCCAGATGGCGGCCATAGGCGGCGCGCAGGTTCTCGGGCGTATAGGTCTGCGCCACCGGGCCTTGGGCCACGATGCGGATGTTCATCATCACCAGCCAGTCGAAATAGCTCTGGACCGTGGTCAGGTCGTGATGGACGACGATGACGGTGCGCCCCTCGTCGCGCAGGCGCTTCAGCAGGGCGATGATCAAGGCCTCGGTGGCCGCGTCGACGCCCGCGAAGGGCTCGTCCAGGATCAGGATCGGCGCGTCCTGGATCAGCGCCCGGGCCAGGAACACCCGCTGCTGCTGGCCGCCCGACAGCTGGTCGATCTGGCGGTCGGCGTAATCCTGCATGCCGACCTGGGCCAGGGCCGCCATGGCGCGGGCCCGGGCCGCGCGGCCGGGTCGACGGAACCAGCCCAGGCTGCGATAGAGCCCCATCTCGACCACGTCGGCGGCGGTGGTGGGGAAATCCCAGTCCACGGAATGGCGCTGCGGGACATAGCCGATCCGCCCGCGCATCGCGCCGACCGGCTAAGCCCAGGAACCGCACATGGCCCGCGACCGGGCGCACCAGCCCCAAGGCCGCCTTGATCAGCGTCGACTTGCCCGCCCCGTTCGGCCCCACGATGGCGCACATTACCCCGATCGGCACGTCCAGGTCGATGTCCCACAGCGCCGGCATGCTGCCATAGCTGACGGTCAGGTCCTCGACATGCAGGGCCTGGTCGGGTTCGTGCAGCATGTCCTTGCCCATATGCGGCCTTTCGCCAAGATCCCGCGGCTCAGCGGGGCAGATCCCATTCGGCCGCCCAGCCTTCCAGCGCCTCGGGCCAATCCGGCACCTGCCCGCCCAGGGCCCGCGTGATGGTCACCGCATTGGCGCGGATCATGCCGATATAGCTGCCCTCGGGCGTGCCCGCATCCCCCATCGCATCGGAAAACAACGTGCCGCCGATGGCCAGGTCATGGCCGCGGCTGGCAACCTCGGCCTGCAGCGCCTCGATGGTGCGGGGGCTGATGGTGCTTTCGACGAAGACCGCGGGCACTTGGCGCGCGATGACGAAATCGGCCACCTGGCGGATGTCGCCGATGCTGGCCTCGGACGCGGTCGAGATGCCCTCGATCGCCTCGGAGGCCTCGATCCCATAGGCATCGGCGAAATAATAAAAGGCGTCATGCGCCGTGACCAGCACGCGCCGCTCCTCCGGGATCGAGGCGATGGCCTGCCCCACCCAGTCATGCAGCGCGGCCAGATCCGCGACCAGCGCATCCGCATTGGCGGCCAAGGTGTCGGCGCAGGCCGGGCGGGCATCGGCGATGGCATCCGCCAGGACCGGCACGATGCGCGACCAGCGGTCCACATCCATCCACAGATGCGGGTCCATCCGGCCCGGCGCCTCGGGATCCTCCAGCAGCGCATCGGCGCCGAAGGTCGCCTGCACCAGGCCCAGGGTCGGCACCCGCCCGTCGAACCGTTCCAGCACATCGGCCAGCCGTTCCTCCAGCGCGCGGTCAACATAGACGATCAGCTCGGCATCCGCGATGACCTGCACGTCGCGCGGCGTGGCGGAAAAGGAATGCGGATCCACCCCCGGCCCGATCAGGGTCGAGACCGCGGCGCAATCCCCCGCCACCCCCTGGGCCAGGTCGCCGATCATCCCCACCGTCGCCAGCACCTGCAAGGGCGCATCTTGGGCCTGGGCCGGTGCCGCAAGCCACAGCGCCGCCAGCAGGGTCGTGCATCGCATCACCATTCGTCCCATCCTGATTCGCCCCTTCGGTCCGGCGCAGGATATGCGAATGAGAATTGTTTGCAAGTTCTGCGCGCGGAGATGCTTGAGCCGCCCCGCGCACCGGTCTAGAACCACGGGCATGACGCACGAGATCGACGATATCGAAGCCCAGCTTCGCGCCAAGGGGGTGCAGGTCACGCGTCAGCGGCTGGCCATCGTCAACGTGCTGCGCCTGGCCGGCGATCACCCCACCGCCGACGAGATCCTGTCCCGGGCCAAGCTGGAGGATGAAAGCATCTCGCAGGCGACGGTCTATCGCACCCTGGCCGCGCTGGAAAAGGTCGGCGCGGTGCTGAAGAACGATTTCGACGGCGCGGGCGCGCGGTTCGAGCTGGCCGACCGCGCCCATCACGACCACCTGATCGACCTGGATACGGGCGAGGTGATCGAGTTTCATTCCGAACTGATCGAATCCCTGCAGGCCCAGATCGCGGCCGAGCTGGGATACGAGATCGAATGGCACCGGCTGGAGCTTTACGCCCGCAAACGCCCCGGGGGCTGACCGCCCCCAGCCCGCAAGCCGTTCGGGCATCGCATGGTCGCGGTCCAGCGCGATCACCCGGTCGCAGCTCTGCGCCAGCAGGTCGGGATCATGGCTGACGATCAGCAGGGCCATGCCGCCGTCACGGGCGGTGCGGATCAGCAGATCCGTCACCTCGGCCTGGGTGATCAGGTCCAGCCGCGATGTCGGCTCGTCCGCGAACAGGAAGACCGGATCCAGCAGCAGCAGCCGCAGCAGGGCCAGGCGCTGCAATTCCCTCCCGAAACCTCGGTCGGCTTGCGCGCCAGAAGCCCCGGATCCAGCCGCAGCTGCGTCAGCAGCGGCGCGACCCGCCCGCCGTCCAGCCGGTGCAGCCGGATCACGTCGCGCAGTGACCGGCCCAGGGTGACATGGCGGGGAAAGGCGCTCGGCGGATCCTGATAGAGCTTCTGGAACCGCGCCGGGGCCAGACCCGCGCCCCGTTCCACCCAGCCCGCCTGCGGCGGGGCCAGCCCCAGCAGCAGGTCGCCCAAGGTGGACTTGCCGCAACCGCTCGGACCCCAGATGCCGGTGATCTGGCCGGGATGCAGGTCCAGATCCAGACCCTGGAACAGGGTCCGACCGCCGCGGTGCGCGGTCAGGCCCCGTGCCCGGATCACCGGGGCGCCGGTGACGGGCCGGGCCGGACGCTTGGGCCAGCTGGCCGGATCCGCCGCGATCAGGCGGCGGGTATAGTCGTGACCGGGCCGCGACAGGACCCGCTCGGCGGGGCCGCGTTCCACGATGCGGCCCTTCAGCATCACGATCAGCTCGCCCCCCAAGCGGCGGGCCAGCGCCAGATCATGGGTGATGGTCAGCAGCGCGCCGCCCGCCTGGACCTCGCGGGCCAGAAGGCCGATCACCCCGTCGCGCCGCGCGATGTCCAGACCCTTGGTCGGCTCGTCCGCGATGACGATGCGGGCGCCGCCGGTGCGCGCGGCGGCGAAGGCCACGCGCTGCGCCATGCCGCCCGACAGCTGGTCGGGCCGGCGGCCGCCCGCACCCTCCAGCCCCAGATCGGCCAGGTCGCGATCGGCGGCGGCGCGGGCCTCGGCCCAAGGCAGGCCGCGGACCAGCGCGTGACCCTCCGCCACCTGCTCGCGGGCAGGCATCAAGGGGTCCAGCGCCAGCCACGGCTCCTGCGGCAGAACGCCCAGCACCCGCCCCCAGAGCGCGCGGTGGCCGCCCGGGCGCGACAGGTCCAAGGCCCGCCCCTCCAGCGTGACGGCGCCCTGCGCGGCCAGGCCCGCGGGCGGGGCCGATGATGATGGCCTGCGCCAGAAGGCTCTTGCCCGATCCGGTCTCACCCAGGATGGTCAGGACCTGGCCCGCCCGCAGCGACAGCGAGACGGGTTGGACCAGCGGCACGCCCCGGGCGGTGACCGCGACATCGCGGGCGATCAGCAATTCGGTCACGGGCGGCGTCCTCCGGCAATCAGGTTCAGGCCCAGCAGCGTGACGAATGTCGCCAGCACCGGCACCAGCAGCGCCATCGGCGCCTCGCGGTAATAGGGCAGCATCTCGACCATCATCTGGCCCAGCTCGGGCTCGGGGGGGCGGATGCCCACGCTGACGAAGCCGAGCGCCGCGATGGTCATCACCGCCGTCGCCGCACCGAAGGCCGCCAGCGTCAGCAGCATCGGCGCCAGCTCGGGCCACAGATGGCGGCGGAAGACGTGCCATGGCCCAAAGCCCAGCAGGCGCGAGGCCTGCACCCCCGGCGCCGCCAGAAGGCGGCTGACCGTGGCCCGGGTCAGGCGGAAATATTCGATCCACAGGACCAAGGTCAGGCCGATCCAGAAGGCCACCGGCGTCACCGGCACAATAGCCAGGACGATCAGCACCAGAAGCAGCCCCGGCAGGGCCAGAAAGCTGTCCGCGACCAGGCTGGCCAGCCGGTCGACCCAGCCCCCGCGCCACGCCGCCAGCACCCCCATGGCGACGCCCAGGACCGCCGAACTGACCACCGCCGCCGCCGCGATCGCCAGCGACAGGCGCAAAGCCGCCGCCAGCCGCGCCGTCAGCGACCGGCCCAGATGGTCGTAACCCAGGGGCGACGCGGCATCCGGCCCCGCCAGGATGTGGCGCAGGCTCTGGCGCAGCGGATCGGCGGGAAAGATCCACGGCGCCAGCAGCGCAAGGCCCAGCACCGCGGCCAGCAGCCCGGCTCCGATCCAGCGGCCCCAAGGGCGGGCGGCGGGGGCCAGGGGGATGTCGGCGACGATCATGTCCCGACCCCCCCTGCGCGGGGGTCGATCCAGCGCGCGGCCAGGTCGACCAGCGCGTTCAGCAGCACGAAGCCCAGCCCCAGCAGTAGCGCGGTCCCCTGCACCATCGGCACGTCGCGCCCGAAGATCGCATGGACCAGCGCATGCCCGATGCCCGGCCAGCCGAAGATCGCCTCGATGACCACCACGCCCTCGACCAGCATCGCGAATTGCAGGCCCAGATAGGTCACCATCGCCACGCCGATATTGCGCAGCCCGTGGCGGCGCAGCATCTGCGCCTCGGACAGGCCCTTCCAGCGGCCGAAGGCGTAATGCGGACTGCCCGCCACCCTGGCCATCGCGTCCCGCGCCACCCGCGCCGAGACCGCCGCCAGCCCCAAGGCCAGGGTCAGCGCCGGCAGGATGAAATGCTCGGCCCGGCCATGCCCCGCCGCGGGCAGCCAGCCCAGCTGGATCGACAGCAGCACGATCAATACCAGCCCCATCAGGAATTGCGGCACCGATCGCAGCGCGGTGGACAGGACCAGCAGCACCCGGTCCAGCGGCCCCCGCGCGCAGCCCGGCCAGGATGCCGATCGGCGGCCCGATCACCAGGGACAGTGCCAAGGCCGCCCCGGCCAGCTGCAGGCTGGCGCCCAGCTGGTGGCGGATCTCGGTCATCACCGGCGCGCCCGAGATCACCGACGTGCCGAAATCCAGCCGCATCAAGTCCCAGAGCCATGACCCGAAGGCCGCGATGGCCGGGCGGTCCAGCCCCAGCTCCTGCCGGACGGCCTCGGCGGCCTGGGCGTTCACATTGTCATAGCCAGCGCCCCGCCGCGATGCGAAAGGCCATGTCGCCGGGCAGGGACTGCATCATCAGGAAGGTCAGGACCCCGACCAGCAGTGCGACCATCACGGCCTGCGCCAGCCGGTGCAGGATCGCCCGCCTCATTCCGCCCACCGGATGGACCGCAGCCCGAGCGTGCGCTCGAAGGGATCGACCACCGCGCCGGTGATCGCCCCGGATATGGCGGCGGTCTGCTGATACCATGCGACAGGGATCACCGGCAGTTCGGTCTGCAGGATCTCGATGGCGCGGTCGCGTTCGGGCTGGCCGCCCTCGCCCCGGGCCAGGTCGCGGATCAGGGCGGTGAATTCCGGGCTGTCCCAGTTCATCGCCCCCCAATCGCCGGTCGGCGCGTAATCGGTCAGGAAGGTGCCGATCGGGTCCGGCACCAGCGCGAAGTTGCGCGCGAACAGCGCCATGTCCAGCGACCCGTCCCCGTGCCGCACCGCCACCTCGGAGGAGTTGGTGGAATCGATCACCACCTCGACCCCGATATCGGCGAACATCTGCTGCAGCACCGCCGCCGACAAGGGCAGCTCGGGGCGGTCGGGATAGGTGGTCAGCACCAGGCTGAAGCGGTCCCCGTCGCGGGTCAGGATGCCGTCCGGCCCCGGCTGCCAGCCCAGATCGGCCAGCAGCGCGCGCGCGGCTTCCGGGTCATGGGTCAGGGGCGCGACCGTCTCGGAATGCCAATCGGCCAGCGAGGGCGGCAGGATCTGGTCGGCCCCGGCGGGATAGCGCAGGATGGCCTGGGCCAGCCCCTCGCGGTCGATGGCCATGGACAGGGCCTGGCGCGCGCGGGCATCCGACAGGGCCGGATGATCGCCGTTCAGCTTGATCAGCAGCGAACGCGGGACCGAGACCGACTGCACCTCCAGCCGGTCCAGCCCCGACAGCCGCGCCACTGAGGCCGGGTCCAGGTTGAAGACGTAATCGGCATCGCCGCTTTCGGCCAGCAGGGCGCGCGTCTCGGCCCGGCCCACGGATTGATAGCTGGCGCGGTCGATGAAAGGGGGTCCGTCCCAGTGATCGGCGAATCCCTGCGCCTCCAGCCGCAGCGGCGCGTCCAGGCGCGTGACGCGATAGGGGCCGGTGCCGATCACCTCGGTCACCTCGCCGTCCGGGCCATAGGCGGCGGGGGCCAGGATCAGCGATCGGTATTCCGACAGAAAGGCCGGCAGCGGCGCGAAGGGTTCGGTCAGGGTGACGACCAGGTCCCCGCCATCCGCCGCGATGGCCGAGATGGGCGCTGTCTCCAACAGGCCGGGCTTGGCGCGGGCCACGTTCAGCGCATGGGCGGCGGCATCGGCGTCGAAGGCGCTGCCGTCGTGAAAGACCACGTCCGGGCGCAGCTCGAAGCGCCATTCCAGCCCGTCATCCGAGGCCTGCCAAGACAGCGCCAGGCCCGGGGTCAGCCGCCCGTCCGGGTCGACATTCACCAAGGTCTCGGCCAGGTCCATCTTGATGAAGATGTTGCCCGAGGTGACGGGATCGGCCCCCTTGATCTCGAACGGGGCGACAATGTCCAGGACACCGTCATTCGCCCCCGCGGTCAGGGGCAGCGACAGGGCGGCAAGGGCCGCCGCGGAAAGGAAAGCGGGACGCATGGTCAACTCCGATGATATGCGGCGTTATTATATCACATATCATGGATTGCAAGACGCGTCCTGCGAGGCGGGCGCGATCAGCGCGCGGCCAGCCGCACCGCGCCGTCCAGGCGGATGATCTCGCCGTTCAGGGCCGGGTTCTCGACGATCTGGCGGACCAGCATGGCATATTCCTCGGGCCGGCCCATGCGGGGGGGAAAGGGGATGCCCTGTTCCAGGTCCCGGCGCATCTGCGGGGTCAGGCCCGCGCTCATCGCGGACTCGAAGAGGCCCGGCGCGATGGTCATCACGCGGATGCCGAAGCGCGCCAGCTCGCGCGCGGCGGGCAGCGTCAGCGAGGCGATGCCACCCTTCGACGCGGCATAGGCCGCCTGACCCACCTGCCCGTCCTGCCATGCGACGGATGCGGTGTTCACGATCACCCCCCGCGCGCCGTCCGCATCCAGCGGATCGGCCTGGGCCATGGCCCGGGCGCAGATCGCCATGACGCGATAGGTGCCCATCAGCTTCACGTCGATGGTGCGGGCGAAGGCCTCCAGCCCCAGCTGGCCGTCGCGGGGCAGGATGCGGCCCGCCGTGCCGATCCCGGCACAGTTCACGACGATGCGCGGCACCGCCCCGAAATGATCGCAGGCGCGGTCCAGCGCGGCCTCGATCGCGGCCGCGTCGGTCACGTCGGCGGCCAGGCCCAGCCCGTCGATCCCGGTCGCGGCGCGCCGCGCGGCCTCGCCGTCGCGGTCCAGCAGGGCGACGCGGGCACCGGCGCGGGCCAGGTCGCGGGCGGTCGCCGCGCCCAGGCCGCTGGCCGCGCCGGTGACCAGGGCGATGGTGCCGGTGATCTGCATGGTCAATGTCCTTTCATGTCGATGAAGCGATGGGCGCCGCGCGCCTCGGCCGCCTGCAGGGCCAGCGCCGGGCGGGCGGTGGCCAGGAACAGATCGGCCGCCGCGCTGCCCGGGATCCGGGCCGACAGCCAGGCCTGGACCGCGATCCAAGCCGCCCGCATCAGCGGATCGGCCTGGGCGCGCAGGCGCGGCAGGCGCGTCTCGGCCCGCGGGGCGGTCATCAGGGCGGCGAAATCCTCGATCACGGCCAGCCGCAGGGGGCAGTCGGCGCAATCGCCCCGCGCGCGGTCCAGAAAATCGTCCAGCAGGCGGCCCTCGCAGGCCAGGCTCTGGCGGATCAGGAAATCCTGGGCCTGCATGGCGGTCGTGCCCTCGTAGATGGCGAAGACGCGGGCATCGCGCAGCGCCTGTTCGGCCGGATGGTCGCGCGTATAGCCCGCCCCGCCCAGCACGGTCACCGCCATGTCGGCGGCGTCGAAGGCCAGCTCGGCCCCGAAGGTCTTGATCATCGGCAGCAGCCAGGCGCAGCGGTTGTCGCGGCCCAGATCGGCCGAGACCGCCGCCTCCAGCAGCGCCAGCCGCAGCAGGTCGACCCGCATCGCGATCCGGGCCAGGTGACGGCGGATGTCGGGATGGCGGGCGATGGGCAGGGGCGGCGCGTCGGGCGGGCCCCCTTGGCAGCGTTCGGCCGCATGGGCGCGGGCCATGTCCAGGCAGCGCAGCGCGACGCCCAGGCCTTGGGTGCCGACGGTCAGCCGCATCTGCCGGATCATGGTGAAGAGCTGCGCCAGCCCCCGCCCCTCGGTCCCGATCAGCCGGGCGGGGGCCGCGTCGAAATGCAGCGCGCAGGTGGGGGATGCGTGCAGGCCCAGCTTGCGCTCGATCCCGGTGCAGGCGACGCCGGGGCCGCGTTCGACCAGGAACAGGCTGAGGCCGCGCGTGCCCGGGTCGTCCGTGCTGCGCGCCAGGACGCAATGGCCGATGCGGTCGGTCAGGTCGTGATCGCCGAAGCTGATCCAGATCTTGTCGCCCGTGACGCGCCAGCCGGTCCCGTCGTGCCGGGCGCGGGTGCGGATGCGCGCCAGGTCCGATCCGGCACCGGGTTCCGAGATGCAGATGGTCGCGGTCCGCAGCCCGGCGGCCAGCGCGGGCACCCAATCGTCGCGCGTCGCAGGATCGGCATGTTCCGCCAGCAGCCGCGCCGCCGCCCGCGTGCTGCCCGCGGCCATCATCAGCGCGGGCGAGGCGCGTTCGAAGGCCGGGTTCACGGCGGCGAAGACCGCCAGGGGCAGGCCCGCGCCGCCTAAGGCCTCGGGCAGCTCCAAGGCCAGCCAGCCGCCCTCGGCCAAGGCCCGAAAGCCGTCCCGCGCGCCCGGAGGCAGGGTGACGCGACCGCCCTCGTGCCGCGCGCCCGACCGGTCGCCCGGACCGTCCAGCGGCGCGATGACACCCGCGGCCAAGCGCGCGGCCTCGTCCAGGATCGCCGCCATCAGCGCATCGTCGGGCCGGCCCGCCACGGCATGCCAGCCGGGCGTCGCCCGCAGCGCGTCCAGCATCGCGGCGCTGTCCCCGTCCCAGCTCATAGCAGCGACGGCAGATACATGATGACCGCCGGGAACAGGATCACCAGCGCCACGACCACCAGATCGGCGGCGATGAAGGGCGTCACGCCGCGAAAGATCTGGCCGGTGGTGACGTATTTTCCTGCCACGCCCTTGATGACGAAGCAGTTCATGCCGACCGGGGGTGTGATCATCCCGATCTCCAGCAGCTTGACCAGCAGCACGCCGAACCAGACGAGGTCGATCCCCTCGGCCCGGAAGACCGGCAGCAGCACCGGCAGGGTGATCAGCATGGCGCCGAAAGGCTCCATGAACATGCCCAGGATCAGATAGATCACCACCACGATCAGCATCAGGTGCAGGAACCCGAAATCCGCCCCGCCGACGAATTGCGCGATATAGGCCGACATCCCCGTCAGGCCCAGAAAGCGCGTGAACATCGCCGCCCCCACCCCGATGATGAAGAGCGAGGCCGAGGTCATCAGCGTCTCGGTCAGCGCGTCGCGCATCACCTGCCGCGTCAGGGTCCGCGTCACGGCGGCGATCAGGATCGCGCCGCCCGCGCCGATGGCCCCTGCCTCGGTCGTGGTGAAGATGCCGGAAAACAGCCCGCCGAAGACCATCCCCATCAGCGCCAGCACCGGCCAGACCCGGACCAGCGCCTGGCGCATGGGCAGCACCTCCCCCTGGGTCGGGCGCGGCGGCGCGATGTCGGGCCGCAACCAGCAGGTGATCAGCACGACGACGCAATAGGACAGCGCGGTCAGCGCCCCCATCGCGATGCCGCCCAAAAAGACGCGCAGCACCGATGTCTCGGCAAAGACGCCATAGACGATCATCAGGATGGATGGCGGGATCAGCGCGCCGAGCGTGCCGCCCGCCGCGATGGCGCCCGCCGCGAAGCTGGGGGCATAGCCCGCGCGCACCATCTCGGGGATGGCGATGCGGCCCATCGTGGCGGCGGTCGCCAGCGACGATCCGCAGACCGAGGCAAAGCCCGAACAGGCGAAGATGGCCGATATCGGCAGCGCGCCGGGAATGCGGCGCAGGACGGCTTTGGCGGCCTCGAAAAGGCCCGTCGTCATGCCCGAATGATAGGCCACAAAGCCCATCAACAGGAACATCGGCACCGCCGACAGGGTCCAGTTCGCGACGAAGGAAAAGGGCGTGTTGGCAATGATGCCCATGGCCGGCCCGATCCCCAGCATCCAAGCGACGCCGCCGAAGGACACTGCGATCATCGCCAGCGCCACCGGCACGCGCAGCGCCAGCAGGACGAACAGGACGGCGATGCCGCCGAAGGCCGTGGCGATGCTCATGCCGGGGTCTCCTCGGGCCAGAGGGCGCGCAGCGCGGTGACCAGCGCCGCGATCCCGAGGCCGAGCGGCGGCAGCCAGAAGGCGGGCCAGGTCACGACCCGGACATTGTTCGTCATGATGAAGCTGCCATTGGCGGTGTTCGTCAGCGCCGTGCGCAGCGTGACCCAGGCCAGCGCGCCATAGACCAGCGCCGAGATCAGCGTGACCCCCAGATCCGAGACGCGCCGCACCCCCGCCGGCATCAGGCCGTGGATCACGTCGATGCGGACCATGCCGCCCCGCGTCTCGACCCAGGCCAGGGGCAGGAAGGCCAGGCCCACCATGTAGTAATGGGTCACGATCTCATAGGTGGCGGGGATGGGCGTGCCGCGCAGGCTGCGCATCGCCACATCGGCCGAGACATGGATCAGCAGCGCCAGCACGGCCAGCGCACCCAACAGGGTCAGCAGGGCCAGCAGCCCCGATTGCAGGCGTCGGATCAGATGCGGCATGACGGGCCCTTCGGTGAATGGGGGGCGCAGGACCGCGCCCCCGCGGGGATCAGCCGCCGTAGCTGGCGAAATCGACCTGCGACCAGACCTCGTCCTGGACGCGGGCGGCGATGTCGGCGGGGGCCATGCCGTCCACGATCCCCTCCCATTTCTCCAGCAGGTCCAGGAAGCGGGCGACGTGATCGCCGGCATCCTCGATCCCGAAATTGCGCTGCGCCAGTTCGATCGCGGTCTCGCGCTCGGTCGCGGCGAAATCCTGGACGGCCTGGATCAGCGAGGCGTCGGCCTCGACGAATTCGATGCCTGCCCCGCCCGCGGCCTCGATCGCCTCGGTCGGCATGTCATAGCCCCAACGCTGCGTCATGTCGGCATTGGCCAGGTTCGCGGCCTGGGCCAGGGCCTGCCGGTCCTCGGTCGAAAGGCTGGTCCAGGCGGCCGAGGACACGGTGAAGTTCTACGTCGCCTGATAAAGCCCGAGCGGCAGTTCGGTCACATGGGTCACCAGCTCGATCAGGCGGAAGCTCTGCAGATCCGCGACCGAGGCGATGGAGCCGTCGATGACCCCTTGGCTGAGGGATTCGAACGTGTCGTTGACCGAGATCTGGGCCGGGGTGGCGCCGAAATGTTCGGCCAGGCGCGCCCAAGGGGCGCCGCCGGTGCGCAGACGCATGCCGCGCAGATCCTCGGCGGTGCGGACCGGGCGGGTGGACAGGATCTCGTAGACATCCGAGGTGCCCGATCCCAGATAGACCAAGTTGAAGCGGCGCAGCTCGTCCTGGCAGGGCTCGCAGGTGACGATGAATTCGGTCATCGCGGCGCCCGCGGCATGGGACTCGCCCGGGATCAGGGACAATTCGCCCGCCAGCGCCATGAAGGGCAGCTCGGCCGGGTAATAGAGGGGCAGCAGGTTGCCGACCTCGACGATCTGGCTCTGCAGCGCGTCCTTCATCTGGCCGAGGCTCGCCACCTCGGGGCCCAGGATCGTGGCGCCGAGCCGGCCGTCCGAAGCCTCGGCCAGATAGCCGAGGAAGTTCTGGTACATCACCTCGTTCGAGGGATGGGCCGGCGGCGTGCCGGGGGCCGCGCGCAGCACGCGGTCCTGGGCTGCGGCCGGCAGGGCCAGCGCGGTGGTCAGGGCCAGCGCCGCAAGGGCGCGTGTCGTCAGGGTCGTCATCGGTCAACTCCTCCCAAAGTTGGTGACAGTCTCAGAGCTTCAGCAGCTTGCGCGCGTTCTCCTTGAGGATCAGGTCGCGCACCTCGTCGCGGAACGGGGCCTTGGCGAAATCGGCCAGCCAGCGGTCGGGCGTGATCGCCGGCCAGTCCGACCCGAACAGCATCTTGTCCTTCAGCAGCGTGTTGGCGTAACGCACGAGGATCTCGGGGAAATATTTGGGCGACCAGCCGCTGAGGTCGATATAGACATTGGGCTTGTGCTGGGCGACGGCCAAGGCCTCCTCCTGCCAGGGAAAGGAGGGATGGGCCAGGATGATCGGCATGTCGGGGAAATCGACGGCCACATCGTCCAGATGCATCGGGTTCGAATATTTCAGCCGCATTCCCATGCCGCCGCGCATCCCCGATCCGACGCCCGTCTGGCCGGTATGGAACAGGGTGATCGCGCCCTCCTCCGCGATCGCCTCCAGCACCGGATAGATGGCGCGGTCATTGGGAAAGAACCCCTGCATCGTCGGGTGGAACTTGAAGCCCTTGACCCCGAAATCGCGCACCAGCCGCCGCGCCTCGCGCGCGCCCGCCCGCCCCTTGGCCGGGTCGATCGAGGCGAAGGGGATCAGGATGTCGTCATTCTCGGCGCAGAGCTGCGCGACCTCCTCGTTGGAATAGCGGCGAAACCCGGTCTCGCGTTCGGCATCGACGGGAAAGATCACCGCGGCGATGCGGCGCTCGCGGAAATAGGCGGCGGTCTGCGGGACGGTGGGCAGCATCCCCTGCCCGCCTGCGGGGTTCCTGAAATACCGCGCCATCGCGGCCTGGAAATCGTTGTAGCCGTCGTCGCGATGCGTGCAGCAGGGTTCCTCGGCATGGGTGTGGATGTCGATGGCGATGATGTCGTCCATGTTGATCGGCATGGCGGTCCCCTTTCAGAAGGCCAGCTTGCGCATCAGCGCCAGCAGCGTGTCGAATTCCGCGGGCGTCATCCCCGTCGCCTCGGCCGAGGAGACGCGGCGGAACCGCTCGCGGTGGCGGTCCAGATGCGCGCGCCCCGCATCGGTCAGCGACAGCGTGACCGAGCGGCGGTCATCGGGCGGCACCAGGCGCGCGACCAGGCCCGCATCGATCATCCGCTGGACCAGCTTGGTCATATGGGCGGGCTTGATCAGCAGCGTGCGCGCCGCCAGCCCCTGCCGGATGCCGGGATTGAGGTCCAGCAGCCACAGCAGCGTCATCTCGCCCGGGCGCACGTCGGTGCCCTCGAAGGCGGCGAAGAAGCGGTCGTAATGGCGCACCTGCGCCAGCCGCAGCAGCAGGCCGAAGAAATCCGGCAGCTCGCCCAGCTCGGGCCGGTCGCCGGCCTGGGGGCCATGCGCGGTCATGCGGCGCCCCCCGGCCGGGCGACCTTGGCGGCGCGCTTTTCCAGAAAGGCGTTCAGCCGTTCCTCGGCCTCGGGCGAGGTCGCGGTGAAGGCCGAGACGATGCTCTCGACGAAGAGCCCCTCGCCCGAGGCCATGTCGGCGATGCGCGGCAGGGCGTGGATGATGGCATAGTTCGACATCTGCGCGTTGCCCGCGGCCTGCGCGGCCAGTTCGACCGCGCGGTCCAGCGCCTGGCCCGGGGGGGTGCGCAGGCTGACCAGGCCCCAGGCCTCGGCAGTGGCCGCGTCGATGCTGCGCCCGGTCAGCATCAGGTCGGTCATCCGCGCCACGCCCATCAGCCGCGCCGAGCGGACCGATGCGCCGCCGCCGACGAAGATGCCGCGCTGGCCTTCGGGCAGGGCGAAGAAAGCGCTGTCATCGGCGACCCGCACATGGACCGACGAGGCCAGTTCCAGCCCGCCGCCCACCACCGCGCCGTGCAGCGCCGCGAACCACGGGATCGCCCCCATCTGCAGCCGTCCGAAGACGGCGTGCCAGCGGCGCGAGTTCTGCACCCCCTCGAAGGGGGTCTTGCGGACATGTTCGCCCAAGTCCAGCCCGGCGCAGAAGTGATCGCCATGGCCGTGGATGACGCCCGCGCGGGCCTCGGTCTCGGCGCGGGTGATCAGGGCGTCCAGCTCCTCCAGCAAGGCATCCGATATGGCGTTGCGTTTGGCGGTGCGGTTCAGGCCGATCAGCGCGACATCGCCGCGGATCTCATAGTTCAGATGGGTCACGGGCGAAGCCTCCGGTTGGTCGGATTCAGTATCCGTGGAAAACATATCCATGTAAACCTAATCCGTCGCGGGCTGGGCCAGGGGGCGGATCACCTCCGCGCCCCCGGCCTCCAGCCGGGCGGCCAGGTCGGGGCGGCCGTTGCGGATGGCACGCTGATTGACCGATCCCTTGTCGGTCACCTCGCCGCGCTCGAAGCTGAGCGGGCGGTCGATGACCATGGCCCGGTCGATCCGCAGGGACAGGCCCGGATGGGCGGCGTTATGCGCGGACAGCCCCGCGGCCAGCGCGCGGCGCAGGTCGGGATGGGCCAGCAGGGCTGCATCGGACAGCCCCGCGCCGCCCGGGATCAGCCGCTCGATCGCCGGGCGGAAGGGCAGCAGCAGCGCCGACAGCCGGCCCTGCCCCTCGCCCAGGATGACCGCGTCGCGGACCAGCCCGCTCATCGCGTCGATCAGCCGGGCGCGCAGGGCACCGACATTCACCCAGGTCCCGGTCGACATCTTGAAGTTCTCGGCCACGCGCCCGTCGAAGAAGAACCCCGCGGACGGATCGCCCGGCACCGCGAAGCGCAGCGCGTCGCCCAGGCAGAAGAACCCCTCGTCGTCGAAGACCTCGGCCGTCAGGGCCGGGTTGCGCCAATAGCCGGGGGTGACGTTCGGACCCTTGACGCGGGCCTCCCACTTGCCGTCGACGGGGACCAGCTTCAGGATCAGGTCGCGGGCGGGCAGGCCGACATTGCCCGCCTCGGCCCCCGGATCGGTGTTGAAGATGGCGAAGGGCGCGGTCTCGGTCGATCCCAGCCCGGTGGTCAGCAGCACGCGCCGGCCATGGACCTGCCGCGACAGGGCGTCCAGCTTGTCCTAGGTGTGGCGCGCCATCGCCGCGCCCGCATAGAACATCACCTTCAGGTCGTGAAAGAAGGACCGCGCCAGCGCCGGGTCGGCCTCCATCGCCTCGGCCAGCATCTCGTAGCCGAAGGGGACGTTCCAGTACCAGGTCGGGCGGATCTCGCGCAGGTTGGCGATGGTCTGGCCGAAGGCCTCGCGCGTCGGACGCCCGCCGTCGATGTGAAGCGTGCCGCCGTTGTAGAGCGTCACGTTGAAGACCTTGTTGCCCCCCGCGACATGGTTCCAGGGCGACCAGTCCAGCACGACCGGCGGCTCGTCGCGCAGATAGGCGAAGCAGTCGGTCGATTGTTCGGCATTGGCGCACAGCATCCGCTGCGTGGTGATCACCGCCTTGGGCGATCCCGTCGTGCCCGAGGTGAACATGAACTTGGCCACCGTGTCCGGCCCCGTCGCCGCATGGGCCGCGGCGACCCCGGGTCCGGGGCGGGTCCGCATGATCGCCTCCAACGTCAGGGCGACGGGCCCCCGCCGCCCGATCACCGGCAGGCCCGCCAGCACGCCGTCTAGGGCGGCGGCGAAGGGCGCCGCATCCTCGGCATAGACGGCGCCGGGGGTGATCTGGTCGCGCACCGCGCGCAGCTTGTCATGATCGCCCGAGGCCAGCGCATAGGCCGGCGCGATCGCGGCCGAGGGGATGCCAGCATGCTGGGCCCCGAGCGCCATCAGCGCATGGCCCACCGAATTGCCCGACAGGATCAGCAGCGGCCGATCCACCGACAGGCCCAGATCCAGCAGCCCCTGCCCGATGGCCTGCACATGTCCGGCCAGCGCGCCATAGGTGACCCCTTGCCAGCCGCCGTCGGGGCCGCGCTCGGTCATCCAGACCCGGTCGGGGGCAGCCTCCGCCCAATGCGCGATGCGGTCCGACATCCGGTCGGGATGGGCGCCGAGCGGGTCCTTCTGGCGCAGGACGATGCTGCCGTCCGGGCGGTCCTGCCAAGTGATCCGCGGCGACCACAGGGCTGCGGGGCGAATGGTCGAATCAGTCATCTCGGTCCTCCCTGCAGTTAGTTTACGCGGAAATATTTGCCAAGTGGACGACAATCACATCAGCCCGGGCAGCCACAGCGACAGGCCCGGCAGCGCCACCAGCAGCATCAGCGTCAGCAGCATGGCGACCCAGAACGGCAGCACGCCGCGGAAGATGTCCATCAGCGGCACCTGGCGCGCGACGGATTTCACCACGAAGACGTTGATCCCCACCGGGGGCGATATCAGCCCCATCTCCAGCGTCAGGACGACCAGCACCCCGAACCAGATCGGGTCGATGCCCAGCTGCAGGATCACCGGCAGAAAGATCGGCAGCGTCAGGACCAGCATGGCCAGCCCCTCCAGAAAGCAGCCCAGCACCAGATAGACCGCCAGGATCAGCAGCAGCGTGCCATAGACCCCCAGATCGGCGCCGACCAGCAGGCGGCTGACCTCGGCGGGCAGGTGGCTCAGCGCGATGAAGGGGTTGATCAGATGGGCCGCGATCAGGATCAGCATGACGGATGCGGTGGTCACCGTGCTGCTGCGCGCGGCCCTCCAGAAGCCCCGCCAGTCCAGCGACCCGGTCGTCAGGCCATAGACGATGACCATCGCCGCCCCCACCCCCGCCGCCTCGGTCGGCGAGAAGAACCCGGAATAGATGCCGCCGATCGTCGTCACGATCACCGCCAGGATCGGCACCGCCCCCAGAAAGGCGCGGGCCTTCTGCGCGCGGTCGGTGGCCGGGCCGCGGGGCCCCATCTCGGGAAAGACCGCGCAGAGGATCAGCACCGTCAGCAGGAATGCCGACAGCAGCAGCAGCCCCGGCACCACGCCCGCCATGAACAGCCGGCCGATGCTCTGCTGCGTCAGGATGGCATAGATGACGAAGCCGGTGGAGGGCGGGATCAGGATGCCCAAGGTGCCGCCCGCCGCGACCACGCCCGTGGACAGGCGGCGGCTGTAGCCGAAGCGGTCCATCTCGACCAGCGCGGTGCGGCCCATGGTCAGGGCGGATGCGACCGACGATCCCGACAGCGCCGCAAACCCGCCGCAGCCGATCACGGTGGCCGCGGCCAGCCCGCCGCGCATCCGGCCGATGGTGGCATAGGCGGCCTCGTAGAGACTGCGGCTCATGCCGGTGACGCTGGCCACGTTGCCCATCAGGATGAACAGCGGCACGACGATCAGCTCGGCATTCGAGGCCAGCGCGAAGGTCTCGGAGGACAGAAGGCCCACCGCCGCCTGCAGCCCGTTCAGGGACCAGATGCCCAGAAAGCCCACCGCGAACATCGCGAAGGCCACGGGGATGCGGATCAGCAGCAGCACCAGCAGGACGGCGATGCCGGTCAGTCCGGCGGCGACGGGGCTCATGGGTCGGCCCCGGGCCAGGGGGCGGGGGGCGCGCCGCGGATCAGCGTGACCGCCGCGCGCAGCGACAGGGCCAGCGCGCTGACCAGCGACAGCCCGACCAGCGCGAACTGGAACCAGGCCGTGGGCAGGCGCAGCAGGTTGGTGGACAGGTTCAGCATCTGGCTCAGCTGGGCGCTGCGGAAGACGGCATAGGCGATGGCCAGAAAGATCACCGCCCCCAGAAGGGCGGCCAGCACGTCGATCGCGCGGTTCACCCGGTCGGGGAACCACGGCTGGAAGATGTCCACCGCGATATGCCCGCCCGTCCGGTCGCAGAGCGCCATGCCCCCGAAGACGACCAGCACCATGGTCATCGTCACGAGGTCCTGCGCCCCGAAGAGCGGCGCGCCCAGGTTGCGCCCCGTCACATCCGCGACGATGACGCCGGTGACGACGATCAGCCCCGCCGTCCCGATCATCGCCGACAGCGCGATCAGGGCGTCCGACAGCCGCACCAGCCGGTCCAGCATCATTCCCCGCGCATCCGTGCCAGCACCTCGGCGCCGCCGACGCGGGCCACATAGGCCTCGGTCACCTCGGCCATCGCGGCGTCGAAGGCGGCGGCCTCCTCGCCCTGCAGGTCGTGGACGGTCACGGCGTCCGACTGCCGCGCCGCGTCCAAGCGGAAGTCCTGCAGCACCGAGCCGCCGCTGACCAGCCCGTCGATCAGCCCGGTCTGCAGCCCGTTATAGACCTGGGTCATCGGGATCTGGACCGGCGTCGCGCCAAGCGCCGCGACGGCATCCGCTGCGATGGCCCCCGCAACGCGGATCTTCAGCCCGGCCAGATCGCCCGGCGCGCGGATCTCGCGGTCGCGCATCATCAGGATGTTGGGCTCGGAGCCCCAGAAGGACAGGACCTCGGTCATCGGAAACTCGCCCTCGACCGCATCGGCGGCGCGGCGGAAGGCGGCATGGACGGGTTCGTCCAGGGGCAGCGCGCCCGGCGCCTCCAACATCATCGTCAGCGGGAATTGCGACGAGGTGTAGCCGGGCAGGCCCCAGCCCAGATCGGCCGTGCCTTGGACCACACGCACGAACTGGTCCTGCGGGCCCGCCCCCAGCTCGCCCCCGTGATAGGCGCGCAGGGTGACCGCGCCGCCGGTGCCCGTGGACAGCGCCTCGGCCATGGGGTCGATCTGGGATGCGGTGATCGTGTGCATGGGCGCGGCCCAGTTGGCATAGCGCAGTTCCTGCGCATGGGCGGCACCCGCCGACAGGCTCAGCGCGGCGGCCAGGGTGATGGTGCGGGTCATGGTTCTCTCCTCCCAAAGAAAGCCGGTGTCAGGCGGCGATGATGCGGTCCAGCAGGGCCCCGTCCCCGTCCGGGGGCGATGACAGGTGGCGGCGCGCGGCCATATGGGTGCGCGGATTGTTCAGCGTCTCGATGGCGGCCAGGCCGTGTTCGTCGATCCGCGCCACGGTGCCGGGCGCCAGGACGCGGTCCTCGGCCCCCGGTCCGGCATGGCCCGCGATCTGCAGCTTGCAGGCCCCCTGATCCGACCAGAACCACGGCAGGGCGGCATAGTCGGCGGGCGCCCCGCCCGCGATGCGCGCGGCGATCAGCCGGGCCTGGTCGGTCGCCGCCTGCACGCTTTCCAGCCGCAGATGCCGCCCCGTCCGGGCCGAGGGCACCGAGGCGCAATCCCCGAAGGCCGAGATCGCGGGATCGCGCGTCAGCAGCCGGCCGTCGACGCGGATGCCGTCCGCGACCTCCAGCCCGGCGGCCTCGGCCAGTTCGGTGCGGGGCCGGACGCCCGCGGCGATGACGACCAGATCGGCGGGGATGTGGCGGCCATCCTCCAGGACCACGCCCCGGTCGACCTCGGCGGCCGCGCGGCCCAGATGCAGGACGCTGCCCTGCGCGCGGTGCCAGTCGGCCAGCGTCGCGGCCATGGGCGCGGACAGGGTGCGGACCATCGGGCGGGGGGCGGCCTCGATCACCGCCACCTCCAGCCCCAGGCCGCGGGCGACGGCGGCGAATTCCAGCCCGATGAAGCCCGCCCCGATGACCGCCACCCGCCGGGCATCCGCCAGCCGCGCCCGCAGCGCCCGCGCATCGACCATGCTGCGCAGGCCCAGGGCGGTGTCGGCCCCCGGCAGGGGCGGGACCAGGTTGCGCGACCCGGTGGCCAGGACCAGGTGGTCATAGGGCAGCACCCGCCGCCCGCCCGCATGATGCAGGGTGACGGTGCGGGCGGCGCGGTCGATCGCCTCGGCCCGGTGCCCGGGCAGGTAGGTGATGTCTTTGGACGCGAAGAAGGCGGCCGGGCGCAGGATCAGCGCCTCGGCCCGGCCGTCCAGCAGGAAGGCCTTGGACAGGGGCGGGCGCTGATAGGGCAGGCCGTCCTCGGCGCCGACCAGGGTCACGGGACCGGAATGGCCCGCCTGGCGCAGGCTAGCGGCCAGCTGCAGCCCGCCCTGCCCCGCGCCGATGATGACGGTCCCGGCCGGGGTCACATCTGTTCCTCGGGCAGGTGCACCACCAGCCCGTACAGCCCGGGCCCGAGCCGGATCTGGCAGGACAGGCGGGACCGGTCGTCGACCTCGGCGGCGGCGCCCTCCAGCATCTCGGCCTCGTCGGGGGACGGGCCTCCGGTGCGGGCGGTCCAGGCGGCATCGACATAGCAATGGCAGGTCGCACACATCATCGCGCCGCCGCATTCGCCGACGATGCCGTCGATGTCATGGGCGACGGCGGCCTGCATCACGCTCTGGCCGTCCTCGGCCTCGATGGTGGTGGCCTGTCCGTCGGGGGCAGTGAAGGTCACGCGGATCATGGGGCGTCCTTTCTGGTCAGTTCAGCCGCACGGGCAGGTTGACGGGGCCGCGGAACCCGAAGCCGCGCCAGCGCACCGCGTCCGGATCGGGCAGGCGCATGTCGGGAAAGCGGTCGAACAGCATCGGCAGGATGATCTTGCCGACGGTGCGCCGGGCGACATGGGCGCCCGCGCAGTGATGGGGGCCATTGCCGAAGGCCTGATGCGGGTTCCTGGCGCGGAAGACATGGAATTCCTCGCCCCGCTCGAAGATCTCCTCGTCGCGGTTCGCGCTGGCCTGGATGGTCATGACCGTGTCGCCGGCGGGAATGTCGAAGCCGCCCAGCTGGGTGTCGCGCGTCACCAGGCGCGAGCTGGCCTGGATGGGGGCGACCCATCGCACGCCCTCCTCGAAGGCCTCGGACCAGGCGTCGCGGGCCCGCACCTCGGCCAGCTGGTCGGGATTGGTCAGCAGCCCGAACAGGATCGTGGCCATCGCGTCGCGCGGCTCGTTGATGCCGCCGCCGATGGCGATCTTGATGTTGGCATGGATCTGGGAGACCGGGATCGGGCTGTCCGCCGTCAGCATCAGCGACAGGGCCGATCCGTCGGGATCGGCGATCCGCCGGGGCCCCACGCGGTCGAACAGGGCGTCCATCTCGTCATTGGCGCGGTCGGATGCGGCGAAGGGCTCGGGGCGCCAGCCGAAATTGCCCGCCCCGTCGATCAGCTGCTGGGACCAGCGCATCATCTGCGCGTCGCTGGCCTCCGGGATGCCCAGGATATGCGCCAGGATCCGCGCCGAAAGCGGCCCGCAGAGATCGGCGAAAAGATCCACGACCTCGCCCCGCGGCAGGCGGGCGATGTATTCCTCGGCCAGGCGTTCGTAGAGCGGTGCCCAATCCGCCACGATCCGCTTGGGCGTCAGCGCCTTGGAGATCGCGCGCCGTTCGGCCAGATGTTCGGCACCGTCCTTGCGCATCAGGGTATGGGCGCGGAAGGCCGGGCGCATGGGGGTGTTGGGGTCGTCGCTGCTGAACAGCTCCGGGTCGTCCTTGACCAGCTTGGTCAGCGCGGCCTTGGTCAGCAGGGTCCGGCCCACCGATTCCACGCGCAGCACCGGGCTTTCCGCCCGCAACCGGCGATAGACCGGATAGGGGTCGCGGGCCAGTCGGTCCAATGTGATCGTGCGGTCCAGGGGTGCAAGCGGCACGTCCAGATCCTCCCTTCCTCTCCTCCGGGGTCAGGCTAGACGATGCGGGGGGTTTCGATCCATGCGATGGATCGGTTATGATCCATCAGGAAATTCGATGGAGGCCGTCATGCGTCACCCCACCCTGCCCCCCGAGGCCGCCGCGCTGGACTTCGCCGCGCTGGAGATGCTGCAGGTCGTGCGCGATGCGGGGTCCTTCTCGGCGGCGGCGGACCGGTTGGGCGTGAACCAGTCGGCGGTCAGCTATACCATGGGCAAGCTGCGGGCCTGTTTCGGCGATCCGCTCTTCGTGCGCCAAGGCGGGGCGCAGGTGGCGACGGAACGCTGCGCCGCCCTGCTGGCGGGCACCGGCACGATCCTGGCCGCGATGGAGGAGATGGTGCGCCCCGACGCCTTCGATCCCGCCCGATCGACGCGCAACGTGACGATCGCCTGCAATTATTACGAACGGGTGCTGCTGATCCCGCGCATCGTCGCGGCGATCCGGCAGGCGGCGCCGCGGATGACGGTGGCGGTGATCAACGCCGCCGGGGACGGGCATCTGCGCCTGCTGTCGCGCGAGGCGGATGTGCTGGTCGGCCCCTTCGCGCCCGCGGGGGCGGGGTTCCATTCCCGCCGCCTCTATCCCGAGGATTACGCCTGCCTGATGGATCCCGCCCATCCCGCCGCCCGCGGCCCGGAGCTGGACGAGGCCGCCTATCTGTCGCTGGCCCATGTGCTGATCCAGTATGGCGGCACATGGCGGTCCGCCTATCTGCAGGAGATCGAGGCCGCGGGCCATCGCCTGACGCCCGCGATCACCGTGCCCAGCCCCGCCGGGCTGGACACGCTGATCGCGGGGTCGGATCTGGTGGCGACGGTGCCGCGCAGGCTGGGCGCGCGGCTCGGGGCGCGGCTGGTCCTGCGGGACTGTCCGTTCGGGGGCCGGTTCGACCTGCGCATCGGTTGGGCGGCCGACACGAACGCCTCGGCCCTGCATCGCTGGCTGCGCGAGCTGATCTGGCAGGCCTGCCGCGGCTGACCGGTCAGAAGGGGTAATGCTGATGCGGGTCCTCGATCGTGACCCAACGCAGCCAGGTGAAGGCGTCGATGGCCGCGGTGCCGCCAAACCGGCCATAGCCCGAATCCTTGACCCCGCCAAAGGGCATCTGCGCCTCGTCGCCCACGGTCGGGCCGTTGATGTGGCAGATGCCGCTGTCGATCCGGTCGGCCACGCGCATCGCGCGCGTCAGGTCGCCGCCATAGACCGCCGCCGACAGCCCGTAGGGCGTGTCATTGGCCACCCGCACGGCCTCGTCGTCATCGGCCACGCGGATGATCGGCTTGACGGGGCCGAAGCTTTCCTCGGCATAGACGGTCATGTCGGGGGTGACATGGTCGATCAGCGTCGCCTCGACCACGGCGCCGTCGCGGCCGCCCCCGGCGATCACCCGCCCGCCCTTGGCGGTGGCGTCGGCGATGATGTCGTCCATCCGGCCGGCCGCCTCCGGGGTGACCAGGGCGCCCAGGACGACCTCGCCCCGCGGATCGCCCGCGGGCAGGCCGCGGACCTTGTCGACCAGCGCCGCGACGAAGCGGTCGGCGATCCCCTGCTGGACGATGATGCGTTCGGTGGACATGCAGATCTGTCCCTGGTTCATGAAGGCGCCGAAGGCCGCGCCGTTCACCGCCGCATCCACATCCGCATCGTCCAGCACGATCAGCGGCGCCTTGCCGCCCAGTTCCAGCAGGGCGGGCTTCAGCCCCTCGGCGGCCAGGCGGGCGATGATGCGCCCGACCTTGGTCGATCCGGTGAAGTTCACATGCCTGAGGCGGTCGTCGCCGACCAGCGCCTCGACCACCGCGGCGGCATCGTCGGGGGCGTTCGTCACCACGTTCAGCACGCCCGGCGGAAAGCCCGCGCGGCGGAAGGCCTCGCCGATGGCCATATGGGTGGCGGGGCACATCTCGGAGGCCTTCAGCACCACGGTGTTGCCGCAGGCGATGGGCATGGCCACCGCCCGCGTGCCCAGGATGACCGGGGCGTTCCACGGCGCGATCCCCAGGCAGACGCCATGCGGGCGCCGCTGCGCCATGGCCAGGGTGCCGGGCTTGTTCGACGGGATGATCTGGCCCGCGATCTGGGTGGTCATGGCCGCGGCCTCGCGCAGCATCCCGGCGGCCAGGCTGCAGTTGAAGCCGATCCAGGGGCCGGTCGCCCCGGTTTCGGCCATGGCGGTGCGGATGATCTCGGGGGTCATCTCCTCCAGCGCGTCGGCGGCCTTGGACAACAGCTTGCGGCGCTCGCCCGGGCCGGTGGCGGACCAGGCGGGAAAGGCCGCCGCCGCCGCATCCACCGCCCGGCGCATGTCGTCCGGGCCCGCGGCGGGGGCGGTGGTGGCCACATCCCCCGTCACCGGGTCGCGGCGGTCATAGGTCGCGCCGGATGCGGCGGGGCTGTCCTGCCCGTCGATGATCATGGATAGCGTCATTGAGTCCTCCCTTTCCCGCCCCGGTTCACAGGGGCAGGCCCACGTAATTCTCGGCCAGGTCGCGGCGCGCGGTCTCGGACCGGGCCAGGTGGTCCAGCGTCGCGCGGCGCATCTGGGCGGCAAAGCCGTCCTCGCCGTCGAAGCGGTGCAGCATCGTGGTCATCTGCCAGCTGAACCGCATCGCCTTCCAGATCCGCGCCAGCGCGCAGTCGGAATAGCCGTCGATGCCCGCCCGGTCGCCGCCGCGCAGCGCCGCGATCAGCGCCTGGTGCAGATAGAACACGTCCGAGGCCGCCAGGTTCAACCCCTTGGCCCCGGTCGGCGGCACGATATGGGCGCTGTCGCCGACCAGGAACAGGTTGCCCCATCGCAGCGGCTCGGAGACGAAGCTGCGCAGCGGCGCGATGGATTTCTCGATCGAGGGGGCGGGGGTCAGGCCTGCGGCCAGTTCGGCCGGGATGCGGCGCGCGAAGGCCTGCCAGAACCGCTCGTCGGACCAGTCCTCGGGGCGGTCGGTGGCGGGGACCTGGACATACATCCGCACCAGCGCGGCGTTGCGCATGGAGGCCAGGGCAAAGCCGTCGGGGGAATTGGCATAGACCAGCTCGGGCGCCAAGGGCGCCATCCGCGCCAGGATGCCCAGCCAGCCGAAGGGATAGACCCGTTCGAATTCGCGGCGCCGATCCTCGGGAATGGTGCGGCGCGACACGCCGTGAAACCCGTCGCAACCGGCGACGAATTCGGCCTCCAGCCGCATGGCGCGGCCCTGATGGGTGAAGGTGACGACCGATCGGGGCTGGTCCAGATCGGTGATGCGCACATCCTCGACCCCGTGCAGGATCCGGGTGCCCATCGCATCCTGCGCCTGATAGAGGTCGCGCGTCACCTCGGTCTGGCCATAGACAGTGACCTGCCGCCCGGTCAGCGCATGGATGTCAACATGGATCATCCGGTCCTCGTCCGACAGGCAGAAGCCGTCATGGGGGATGCCCTCGGCCCGCAGGCGGTCATCGACCCCGGCCTCGGCCAGCAGGTCCACCGTGCCGCTTTCCAGGATGCCCGCCCGGATGCGCGACAGGACGTGGTCGCGGGTGGCGCGTTCCAGCACGACCGTGTCGATGCCCGCCCGGTTCAGCAGCTGCGACAGCAGCAGCCCCGACGGGCCGCCGCCGATGATGGCGACCTGGCTGCGGATGGTGGTCATGGCGCGTTCCCCCCTTGTCTGGTCCCAGCCTAGCGCCGGGCCGGTCCGGCGCGAATGGACGCGCCCGGCATTGAGTGGTACTTTTCGCGCATGATCCCGGTCTTTTCCCTCTATGGCGAAACCAGCGCCTTTCCCGATGTCGTGCATTGCGAACGCGTGCTGGACCGCGCGCGGCTGCATGACTGGGTGATCACCCCGCATCGCCACCCCCAGATGTCCCAGATCCTGCGCATCGAGGGGGGCGAGGCGCAGGCCCGCGCCGATGGCGAGGCGATGCGGCTGCGGGCGGGGGATTACCTCTATATCCCCGCGCAGGTGGTGCATGGCTTCGTCTTTTCCCAAGGGGCCGAAGGGGCGGTCCTGTCCTTTCCCAGCCCCGTGACGGCGGGGATGATGCCCGATATGGCGCCATGGCTGGGCGCGGTGCGGCGCGGGCGGGTGGGCGCGCGGGCCGGGACGCTGATGGACGACCTGCAGGCGGTCCATGCGGGCGCTGGCACATTTCGCGCCCAGCAGCTGGTCGGGCTGACCCAGGTCCTGCTGGCCAGCTTGGCCGAGGAGAGCGACGCCGCGGCCCCCCCTGCGGGCCATGCCCTGACCCGGCTGGAATCGCTGATCGCCGCCAATCTGGGCCGCGGCTGGACGGCGCGGGACTATGCGGCGGCGATGAACGTGACGACCAGCCATCTGAACCGGATCATCCGCGCCGCCAAGGGTCACAGCCTGACCGCCCATCTGGAGGCCGCGACCATGGCCGAGGCCTGCCGCCTGATCGCCTTCACCCGGATGCCGGTGGCGCAGATCGGCTATCGCTTGGGCTTTGGCGACCCGTCCTATTTCTCGCGCCGGTTCCGGCGGCGGATGGGGGAATCGCCCTCGGACTACCGTTTGCGCCTGCAGGACGGCTGAGCGGTCAGTCCCGCGACAGCCGGTCCAGGTTTTGCGCGATGCGGGCCAGAGTCCGGGCGGCCTGGTCCAGATCCTCGGGGGGGATGCCGCGCAGCACCTCGCGGCGCAGATGGTCGGTATGTTCGGCGATGGCGCTGTCGCGGCCCCGCGCGGTCAGGATCAGCGCGTTCTTGCGCGCATCCCCCGCCAAGGGCTGGCGGGCGACGAATCCGTCGGCCACCAGCGCGTCGATCTGGCGTTTGAGGGTCGGCGGCTCGATGGACAGCTCGGCCGCCAGCTCGGCCTGGGTGACGGGGGGATTGCCCAAGGCATGGTGGCGCGCCAAGGCCCCGAGCGCGCGGGCCCGCGACAGGGTCAGACCCACATCCCGCGCCCGCTGGTCATAGCTGCGGCGCAGGGTTCGGATGACATGCAGCAGCGTGTCCAGAAAGGTCGTGTCGGCGGACATGGCGGGCCTTTGCGGCGTCGGGGGCCTGCTGGACCTAGACATCCCGCCGGGCGGGGACAAGCCCGCCGCCCTCAGACGGGGCGGCGGTGCCGGGCGGCGAAATCGCGCGCCTCGGCCGGGGCGGTGCCCAGAAGGCGCGGCGCGATCAGCGCGGGCCAGTCATGGCCGGGCCAGCGTTCGGCGGCCAGATCGGTCAGGTCGCGCCCCTGGGCCAGGGCCTGGCGGGACAGCTCCGCCACCTCGGCCGCGGCGCGGGTCCGGGGATGGCCCAAATCGGTCAGGGCAAAGGCCAGTGCTTCGGCATGGATGGTGCCGTGCCCCTGCCCCAGATCGCGCGCCATCGCATCCGCATCGGGCCGCAGGCTGGCCAGCACCCCGCCCGCCCGGGCCAGCATCGCCCCCGTGGCCATGGCCAGCGGCGGCAGGATCAGCCATTCGGTGAACCAGGCCGCCCCGTCGCGCGCCTGCCGGTGCAGGCCGGTCGCGGGCAGCATCCCCGACAGGCCCAGCACCTGCCGCGACAGCGCCGCCAGCGCCGATGGCCCCACCGGGTTCTGCTTCTGCGGCATGGTCGACGACCCGCCCGCCCCCTCGATCCGCAGCAGGGACTGGCCGCTCTGGGTCATCAGCAGCAGGTCCTCGGCCATCTTGCCCAAGGACGCCCCCAGCCCCGCCGTCCAGCCCGCCAGCGCGGCCAGCCCCGACCGGTCGCTGTGCCAGCCATGGCCGGGATCGGCCAGGCCCAGATCGGCGGCCAAGGCCGCGCGCACCGCAGGCCCGTCGGGCCCCATCGCCGACAAGGTCCCCGCGGCGCCCGACAGCGACAGGCGCAGCACCCGGTCCCGCAGCCCCGCCAGCGCCGCGTCGTGATCGGTCAGGGGCCAGCCCCAGCCCGCCGCCACCGCGCCGAAGCTGGTCGGCACCGCCACCTGGCCATAGGTCCGCGCGGCCATGGCGAGATCGGCGTGATCGCCCGCCATCGCGGCCAGATCGCCCGTCAGCCCGCGCAGCCGCCCTTGCCACAGATCCAGCATGTCGCGCAGCCGCAGGGCCAGCTCCGTGTCCACGATGTCTTGGCTGGTCGCGCCCCAATGCAGGTATTGCGCCGCATCCCCGCCGATCCGGTCGCGCATCACCCGCACCAGGCCCGGCACCGGCACCCCGTCGCGGGCGCTGGCCTGGGCCAGATCCGCGGGCGTCACGGTCATCGCGCTGCAGGCCGTCGCGATGGCCGCCCCCGCATCGGCGGGGATCACCCCGATGCGGGACTGCGCCACGGCCAGCGCGGCCTCGACCCGGATCATGGCGGCGATCTCGGCCTCCGGGGTCAGCAGGGCGGCGGTTTCGGCATCGCCGAACAGACCCGCATGGATGGGGCTGGATGCCGGGCCGGTCATGCGGCGGCCAGGCCCAGGATCGCGCGGGCCTGTCGCCAATCGGCCACGGGGCGGTCGTGACGGTCGCAGATCTCGACCACCCGCCGCACCAGAGCGGCGTTCGAGGGGGCCAGCCGGTCGCGGTCCAGGCGGACGTTATCCTCCAGCCCGGTGCGGGCATGGCCGCCCGCGGCGACCGACCATTCGTTCAGCTGGATCTGGTTCGCCCCGATCCCCGCCGCGCACCACGGCGCATCCTGACCGAACAGCCGCCGCACCGTGCGGATATAGTAATCGAACACGTCGCGATCGGCGGGCATGGCGTTCTTGACCCCCATCACGAACTGCACATAGGGCCGGGTCCGCAGCCGCCCGTCCTTCCACATCGCATGGGCCTGCAGGATATGGGACAGATCGAAGGCCTCGATCTCCGGCATGACGCCATGGGTCGCCATCTCGGACGCCAGCCAGTCGACCAGATCGGGCGCGTTCTCGTAGACTCGCGTGGGGAAGTTGTTCGACCCTACCGCCAGGCTGGCCATGTCGGGCGACAGAGGCAGCATGCCGCCCCGGTCGCGCCCCGCGCCGGACCGGCCGCCGGTGGACAGCTGGACGATCATGCCGGGGCAATGGGTGCGGATCCCCTCCATCAGGCGCGCGAAGCGGTCGGGGTGGCTGGTCGGGCGGCCCTCGTCGTCGCGGACATGGGCATGGACGATGCTGGCCCCGGCCTCGAAGGCCTCCTGCGTCGATTCCACCTGTTCGGCGATGGTGATGGGCACGGCGGGGTTGTTGGCCTTGGTGGGCAGGCTGCCGGTGATGGCCACGCAGATGATGCAGGGATCAGACATCCAGAAATACCGTCTCTTGGTCACCTTGCAGGTGAATGTCGAAGTGATAGGCGCCGCCCTCGCCCGTGGCGATCAGGCTGCGGCGGCGATGCGGCTGCTCGATCAGGTTCAGGACCGGATCGGCATCGTTGTCCGCATCGGGCAGATAGACCCGCGTCTGCAGGCCGACATTGATGCCCCGCGCGACCAGCCACAGCGCGATATGCGGCGCGTGGCGGCCATGGGCGCCGGGGCGGATCGTGTCGATGACGAAGTCGCCCGTCTCGAAATCGGGGACCACGCGGGACCAGCCGCGAAACCCCGCCGCCGCCCCCGGCTGGCCGGGATAGAGGCCTGCGGCATCGGCCTGCCAGGTCTCGATCAGCACGTCCTTGACCGGCGCGCCCATCCCGTCGATCACCCGCCCGGTGATGCGGATGCGATCGCCCGGCACGTCACCCGGGACGGGATCGAAGCCCAGCTCGCGGTCATAGGCGTCGAACCCCGCCGCCGCCGGGGCCAGCCCGATATGCACATAGGGTCCCGCCGTCTGCGAGGGTGTCTCCTTCAGGTAATCCATCAGTTCCCCTCCGGCCGGTTTTCGAAGAATGTCGAGCGTCGCCCGCGCAGCACGATGTCGAAGCGATAGGCCAGGCAATCCAGCGGCCGGGCCTCGTTCAGGTCCAGGGGCGCGATCAGCGCCGCGATCGCGCGGGGGTCGGGGATCGACTTCACGATGGGGCAATGGGCGATCAGCGGGTCGCCCTCGAAATACATCTGGGTGATCAGCCGCTGCGCGAAGCTGGTCCCGAAGACCGAGACATGGATATGCGCGGGCCGCCAGTTGTTCACCCAGTTGCGCCAGGGATAGGCGCCGGGCTTGATCGTGCGGAAGGCGTAGCGGCCGTCGGCATCGGTCAGGGTCCGCCCGCAGCCGCCGAAATTCGGATCGACCGGCGCCAGATAGGCGTCCTTCTTGTGGCGGTATCGCCCGCCGGCATTGGCCTGCCAGATCTCGACCAGGGTATGGGGAACGGGGCGGCGGTTCTCGTCCAGCACGCGGCCATGCACGATGATGCGTTCGCCCACCGGATCGCCCGTCCTGGCATAGTTGGTGATCAGATCGTTGTCGCCCGGCGCGATGTCGTCATGGCCGAAGCGCGGGCCGGTCAGCTCCGACGGCGTCGCCTCCAGCGACAGCATCGCCTGGCGCGGGCTGCGCGCGACGGATGTCTTGTAATCGGGCGCCAGCGCCGGGGGGTGCCAAGTGCGGTCGCGCTGGACCAGGGTCATGCGGAGTCCTCCTCTGCGTCGGCCTGAGCAAAGATCTCGCGGGCCAGCTTGATGGCATGGTTGGCGCGGGGCACGCCGGCATAGATGGCGACATGCAGCAGCGCCTCGATCACGTCGTCGCGGCTGGCCCCGGTATTGGGGATGGCGCGCAGATGCAGCGCCAGCTCGCCGTCATTGCCCAGGCCCGCCAGCAGCGCGATGGTCATCATCGACCGTTCACGCAGGGTGATGGTGTCGCGCGACCAGACATGGCCCCAGGCCGCATCGGTAATCAGGTCCTGGAAGGGCGCGTCGAAGGGCGTGGTCGCAGCCTGGGCGCGATCCACATGGGCCGCGCCCAGCACGCGGCCGCGCGTGGCCGTGCCGGTGTCGGAAAGGGTGGTCATGCATGGTCCTCCAGAAAGGGCAGGATGGCGGCGGCCAAAGCGTCCGGCGTCTCGACGCAGGGCAGATGGCCGGCCTCGGGGATCAGGTGGAACCGCGCGCCGGGGATGAGGTCCGCCGTGGCGCGCACCTGATCGGGCGGCGAAGCGCCGTCCTGCCCGCCCGCGACCACCATCACCGGCAGGCGCAGCGCGGCGGTCGCATCGGTCTGATCCGCGCCCGCCAGCGCCTGGCAGGCGGCGGCATAGCCATCCGCAGGCGTCCGGGCCAGCATCGCCTGCCACAGGGCCAGTTCGGGCGTCCGGCGAAAGGCGGGGGCGAACCAGCGCTCCATCACCGCATCGGCGATGACGGCGGTGCCGCCCGCGCGCACCGCGGCGATGCGGTCGCGCCAGCCCTTGGGCGTGCCCATTCGCGCGGCGCTGTTCGACAGGACCAGCGCGCGCACGAGGTCGGGACGGGTCGCCGCCAGCCGCTGGCCGATCAGCCCACCGATGGAACAGCCGATCAGCGTCACGGGCCGCCCGACCCATTCCGCGATCGCCGCGGCATCGGCGGTGTGATCGGCCAGGGTCGTGCCATCCCACAGGCCCGAAAGCCCATGCCCCTGCTTGTCATAGCGGATCACGCGATAGCGCCCCAGATGCGGCATCAGCCCATCCCACAGGCGCAGGTCGGTCCCGAGCGAATTGGCCAGGATCAGGGCGGGCGCATCCTCGGGCCCTTGGGCGCGGATGTGCAGCACGCCGCGGGGGCGGGTCAGGGCTTGCATGATCTCTCCTCTTGCCCATAACCTTAGCAGGGTGAAACCACCCCTGATAATGCAAAATCATCCCTGATCCATAACCGGACCGTCATGCATCCCGCGATCAAGCTGCGCCATCTGCGCGTCTTTCTGGACATCGCCGCGCAGGGCAGCCTGACGGCGGCGGCCCGCGCGCAGGGCCTGACCCAGCCCGCCCTCAGCCGCAGTCTGGCAGAGCTGGAGGCGCTGCTGGACCGCCCGCTGTTCCGGCGCGAGGGGCGACGGCTGGTCCTGACGGATGAGGGCACGCTCTTTCGCGACCATGCCGCCCGCGCGCTGCAGATGCTGGAGGCGGGGGCGGCGGCGCTGCATCCGCGGGCCGGGGGCGGCTGTCGGTGGGGGTGCTGCCGACGGTGGCGGCGCGGCTGTTCCCGCGCGTGGCGCTGGAATTCGCAGGCCTGGCCCCGCAGGTCACCCTGGCGGTCGAGACCGGGCCCCATTCCCACCTGATCGCCCTGCTGCGCGAGGGGGGGATCGCGCTGATGATCGGGCGGATGCCCGCATCGGGGGACATGGCGGGGCTGCGCTTCGACCATCTCTATGACGAGCCGGTGGCCGTCGTCTCGCGCGCGGGGCATCCGATGGCGGGGCGGGCGCTGGCCGATGCGCTGGCGGCATCGCCCGTGATCCTGCCGCCGCGATCGGCGCTGATCCGGCCCGCGGTCGACGATTACCTGGCCGCGCGCGACCTGCGCCTGCGCCCGGCCTTCGAGACCGCCGCCCCCGCCGTGGGCCGCGCCATCCTGGAGCGGTCGGACGCGCTGTGGTTCATCTCGCGCGGGGTGGTGGCGGACGGGATCGCGGATGGGTCGCTGGCCGAATGGCCGACCGGGACAGGCGCGATGACCGGGTCGGTGGGCATCACCCGCAGGCAGGCCCAGCCCCCGGATGCGGGGCTGGACCTGCTGGTGCGGCTGATGCATCGGGGGGCCTAGCGGCGCGGCATCCCTGCGGGGCGGGCGGCGCGTTTCTGCGCGGCGATGCGGAAGGGCGCGTTCGGCGCGCCATAGCCCGCATAGCCGCCCTGCCGCTGGACGATCTCGAAGAAGAACCCGTCCGCCCGCGGCTCGCTGTAGAGCTGGAAGAACCGCCCCTCGGCATCCTCGTCATACATGACGTTGGCCGCCTGCAGCCGGGCGGTCAGCGCATCGTCCAGCCCGAACCGCGCCTGCGCGTCGCGATAATAGTTCGCGCCGATCCGCAGCGGGCGGAAGCCCCGCCCCTCCAGCGCGCGGGCGGTGGCGAAGATGTCGTCGCTGGCAAAGGCCACATGCTGGACCGAGGCGCCGAAGCTGTCCTCGATGAAGCGCCCGGCCAAGGTATGGCGCGCCTCGGCCCCGTTCAGGGTGACGCGCAGCCCGCCCGCGCGGATCGCTTGGCTGCGCACCAGCCCGTCGGGATCGGCCACATCGACCATCGGCGCCTTTTCCCCCGCGAAGATCGCCGTGTAGAACAGCGACCAGCTGAGCATCTCGTCATAGGCCATGGTCTGGCCCAGATGGTCGATGCCGGTGATGCCCGCGCCCGCGCCGGGCGGATCGGCGCGGAAATCCACCTCCCAGATGCGCGACAGGTCGGACGCGCCGTCCAGCAGTCGGATCACGCTGCCGCCCACGCCCCGGATCGCGGGGATGGACAGCTGGCCGGGTGTGGCGGGCTGTTCATGGGGCTGGGCCAGCAGGGCGGTGGCGCGGGCATGGGCGCTGCGCGCATCGGGGACCATCAGCGCGATCTCGGACACGGTGGTGCCATGGGCCACGAAGGAGGAATGCGCGAACCCCGTCGCATCGGTATTGACCAGCACGTTCATCGCCCCCTGCCGCCACAGGCTGACCGGCTTGGTCACGTGACGGCCCGCCCGGTCGAAGCCGATGCTGGTCAGCAGGCCCTCCAGCGCGGGGGCCTCGTCGGGGCTGGTGGCGAATTCGATGAACTCGACCCGCTCGACCGGGGCCGGGGGCGGCAGGGGGGGCGTCGCGCCCACTTGGTCCATCAGCGCGATCAGGCTGCGATGGCCATCCTGGGCTACCATGCGAGGCAGGCCCGCGCGGAACTGGTCGTTGAAGATCTCCAGGCTCAGCGGCCCGTCATAGCCGGTGGCCAGCACCGCGCGCAGGAAGGCCGCGACATCCAGGTCCCCCTCGCCCGGCATGTTGCGGAAATGGCGCGACCAGTAGAGCAGGTCCATCGGGATCGCCGGCGCATCGGCCAACTGGACAAAGAAGATCCGGTCGCCCGGGATGGCGCGGATCGTCTCCGGGTCGAGGCCGCGACTCAGGGTGTGGAAGCTGTCCAGGATCAGCCCGATGCGGGGATGGTCGGCGCGGCGCACCACCTCCCATGCGTCGCGATGGTCGAAGACGTGGCGGCCCCAGCACAGCGCCTCGTATCCCACGCGGACGCCGTGGCGTTCGGCCAGATCGCCCAGGTCGCTGAAATCCTGCGCCATGCGGTCGATGCCGCCTTGGGCCTGCGGATGGACCGAGGAACAGACCAGCATCAGGTCGGTGCCCAGCTGGTTCATCAGTTCGAACTTGCGTTCGGCGCGGGCAAAGGCGCGGGCGCGATGCGGTTCGGGCAGGGCCTCGAAATCGCGGAAGGGCTGGAACAGCGTGATCTCCAGCCCGTGGTCGCGGACCATGCGGCCGACCTCCTCCGGGGTGAAGTCGGAGGCCAGGAAATCCTGCTCGAAGATCTCGATCCCGTCGAAGCCGGCGGCGGCGATGGCGGCCAGCTTGGTGGGCAGGGTGCCCGACAGGGTGACCGTGGCGATCGAGGTCCTCATGCGTCGCGCCCCGCGGCCAGATCGGCGCGCAGCCGGGCCTGGTCCAAGGGCAGGCCGGTGAAGATCGCCCAGGCATCCACCCCCTGCCCGATGAAGAGCTCGTAGCCCGAGATGATGTCCAGCCCCGCCGCCGCGGCATCGTTCAGGAACTGCGTGTCCACCGGCGTGTAGACCGCGTCGAAGGCCCAGGCCGCGCCCGCCATCAGCGGGGCGGCCAAGGGCGTGCCGTCATAGCCGACCATGCCGACGGGGGTGCCGTTGATCAGCCCCGCCGCGCCGGGCGCCATGGCGGCGGCATCCGTGCCCGTCACCACGGACAGGTCGGGACGCGCCGCGCGCAGGGCATCCGCCAGCCCCTCGGCCTTGGCGGGGTCGCGGTCGGCGATGCGGATCTGGGACGCGCCGAGCGCGACCAGCCCGAAGGCCACCGCGCGGCCCACGCCGCCCGCCCCGATCATCAGGACCGCCCCCGGCGCCCTGTCGCCCCGCACCCGGCGATAGGCCGCGACGAAGCCCGAATAATCGGTGTTGAAGCCGCGCGGACGGCCTTCGCCGAACAGGACCGTGTTGCAGGCCCCGATCGCCGCGACCAGCGGATCGTCGATCCTGAGGCGCCCCGCCACGACCTCCTTATAGGGATAGGTCACGTTGATGCCGCGATACCCGCCCGCCGCGCAGCGCGCGAAGAGCGCGTCGAAATCCAGCCCCTCCTGCCGCGGGATCAGGCTGTCATAGCGCACGGTGCGCCCGTTCTGCGCCCCCGCCAGCCGGTGCAGGCGCGGCGATTGGGATGCGGCGATATTGTCGCCGATCAGCCCCAGCTGGATCGTGTCGGTCATGGTCAGGTCCTTCATCTCCGCCCCCGCCAGCGCGCCCACCAAGGGGAATTGGTCACCAGGATCATCACCACGGCGGCCAGCAGCGTCAGCGACAGCGGGCTGGTGAAAATGCCCATCATCATCGCGCCGAAATCCTCGCGCGTGCTGATGATCGCGCGGCGCCAGTTGTCGTCCAGCAGCCGCGACAGGATCACCCCCAGGATCACCGGGGCCAGCGGATAGCCGTAGAGCCGCATGAAATAGCCCAGCACCCCGAAGCCCAGCATCCAGTAGACATCCGTCAGGCTGTTGTTGATCGCATAGGCGCCGACGATGGACAGGACCAGGATCACCGGCAGAAGGACGGTGCGCGGCAGCTCGACCACCTTCACGAACAGGCGGATGCCCGTCAGGCCGAAGATCAGCATGAAGCAATTGGCCAGCATCAGCGATCCGACGATGAACCAGAACATGTTGGGCTGTTCGATCATCAGCATCGGGCCGGGGTTCAGCCCGTGGATGAACAGCGCGCCGATCATGATGGCGGTCACCGCATCGCCCGGAATGCCAAGCGTCATCATCGGGATGAAGGCCCCGCCGACGGCGGCGTTGTTGGCGGCCTCGGGGGCGACGAGGCCCTCGACCGCGCCCTCGCCGAAGGGGGTCTCGGGGTTGCGGGTGACGCGCTTGGCCTGATCATAGGCCATCAGCGAGGCGATGTCGCCGCCCGTGCCGGGCAGCGCGCCCACGACGGTGCCGATGGTCGCGCTCTGCAGGCCCAGGGGCAGGTGCTTGCGGACCTTGGCCCAGCTGGGGATGATACCCGAGATCTTCTGCCGGACGGCGGGGGTGTGGACATTGTGCAGCTGCATCAGCGCCTCGGACACGCCGAACATGCCGATCATCACCGCCACGAACGAGATCCCGCCCCGCAATTCGTCGATGCCGAAGACAAAGCGGTCCTGCACGGTCAGCGGGTCCATCCCAACCGCGCCGATCCCCACGCCCAGGGCACCGGCGAAGACGCCCTTGGTCAGGCTGCCGCCCGACAGCGATCCGACTAGCAGGATGCCCATGATCGCCAGCAGCATGAAGTCGCGCGGCTGGAACCGCAGGGCGAAATCCGACAGGACCGGGGCAAGGGCCGCCAAGGCCGCGATGCCGATGAAGCCGCCGATAAAGGACACGACCGTGACAATGCCGATCGCCTCGCCCGCGCGGCCCTTCTGGGCCAGGGGAAAGCCGTCCATGGCGGTCGCGATGGCCGATGGCGCGCCGGGGATGTTCAAGAGGATCGCCGTGCGCGATCCGCCATAGACCCCGCCCATATAGATGCCGATCATCAGCGCCAGCGCCGGATAGACGTCCCAGGCAAAGGTGAACGAGATCAGGATCGACACGGCCATCGTCACCGACAGGCCGGGGATCGCGCCGACATAGATGCCCGCAAAGGTCCCTGCCCCGATCAGGAACAGCAGGTCCAGATGCGTCAGCGGCATCAGCAGGTTCGACAGGATGTCCATGACGGCCCCTTCAGAAAAGCTGGGTGATGAAGGCGACGATACGGGCCTCGGGGAAGATCCCCGCCGGCATCAGCACCGAAAACACCATGCGGAAGATCAGCCAGATCAGCGTGACCGTCCCCACCGAGACCACCGCGCAGAACAGGATCGACCGCCGCGACAGGAACCGAACCAGCACCGCCAGGAACAGCACCGATGTGGGGATGAAGCCCAAGGGCCGCAGCAGCAGCGCATAGCCCAGGATCATCGCGATGGTCACCACCACCGACAGGGGCAGGATGTGGCGCGCGACGGTCTGGGTGCTGCCCGCCGGGCGGCGCAGCGTATGGACCAGCACCATGATCGCCGCGATGACCATGATCGCGGTCGTGGCCATGGGCACCGCACCGGGCGAGGACAGCGCCTCGAACCCCGCGATGCCATAGGCCGACCACAGAAGGCCTAGGCTGGCGGCCAGCAGGAACAGGGTGAAGACGATCTCGCCGGGGCGGCGCGGATGGGGGTCCATCGGCGGCTCCTTCCAGGGGTGGGGTTGGGGCGGCGGGTCAGCCGCCGCCCGCGGGCCGGATCAGGGACGCTCGATCCCGAAATCCTCGGGCGAATTGCGGGCGATCTCCGCATCCCACAGGATCCAGGCGGTCTGGCGCTGCCAGTCGTCCAGGAAGGACTGCGCCTCGTCGCCCGACAGCGACAGCATGCGGAAGCCGCGCCCGTCCATCAGCGACAGGAAATCCTCGTTCGCGGCACCGGTCTGGAAGGCGTCGGTCAGCGTCTCGACCACGTCGTCGGGCGTGCCGGCCTTGGCGAAGATGCCGAAGAACGGACCCCAGGGCAGCAGCTCGGCGAATTCGGGATTGGTCTCGGTGATGGCGGGGGTGTCGGGCAGCTGCTCGACCCGCTCGGTGTCGAAGATCGCGATAGGCTTGAGGTTGCCCGCGCGGATCGCCTCGATCGCGGCGCCCAGCACGGCGGGCATCACGTCGACCGCGCCGCCCTGCAGCGCCGTCAGCGCCGGGCCGTCGCCGTCATAGGGCACGGCCGTCACGTCGATGGGCGTCTTGTCGTTGATCATCGCCGTGACCACCGAAGGCAGCCCCCCCGGCCCGGTCGAGCCAAAGCGCAGTTCGCCCGGATTTTCCTCGATATAGGCGATCAGTTCGGGGAAGGTGTCGAAGGGCGCGTCCGGGCGGGTCACGATGATCGGGATGCCGCGCGCCAGGATGTTGATCGGCACGAAATCCGAATAATCCTTCTGGCCCAGCCCCATCACCTTGTAGAGCAGCGGGTTTTCCGCCCCGAACAGCAGCGTGTGGCCGTCGGCCGCCGCGCGTTCCGCCTGGTTCAGGCCGATGGCGCCCACGCCGCCGGTGACATTCTGCATGATGATGCGCTGGCCCAGGACGGCCTCGGCATGGGGTGCGACGGCGCGGCTGACCACGTCGGTCGACCCGCCCGCACCCCATTGGATGATGCCCTGGATCTCGCGTTCGGGGAAATCGGCGAGGGCCGGCGTGGCCGAGATCGCCAGTGCGGCGATGATGCCGCCCAGAGTGTGACGCATGAAAAACCTCCCAGTGAATGCGGTCCCTGTCCTCTCAGGGATACCGGGGAAGAATGGCAAAGGACAGATGTAACAGCAAATACCGATATGATCGCCATCGTAACATCGGGTTAATCGTCCCACCGGTCGCGCGCGCGGGCGCGGGCCAGTTCGCGGCGGAACAGCCCGATGGTCGTCTCGGCAAAGCTGGACAGGGCGCGGCCGCGCTTGGTGACCGACCAGGCGGTGATCGAGGCGGGCTCCAGCAGGGGCCTGCGGACCAGGCCGGGCATATAGACCTCGGCCACCGAGAATTCGTCGATGACCGCGACCCCCAGGCCGTGGCGGACCAGGCTGACGATGGTCTGGGCAAAGCGGCCGCGCATCGCATAGCGCGGGTTCAGGCCCGCATCCTCCAGCGGGCGGGCCAGGATGCGGCCATAGGGATCGGCCCGGTCCACCCCTACGAAGGGATGGCGCACCAGATCGTGGATCGAGACCACGCCCTTGGCCGCCAGCGGGTGGCCCTCGGGCATGATTGCGATGATGCGGCCCTCGCCCAGGGGGGTGTTCTCGACCGCGGGATTGTCCAGGGCAGATGACATGATGACCATCTCGCCCCGTTCCAGCAGCAGATAGTCCAGCGTCTCCTCGATCTTGAGGATGTCCAGCGCGATGTCCAGATCCGGCAGGCGGGTGCGCAGGCCCCGGATCACCCGCGCGGTGATGAACTGCGCGATCGAGGGGGCCGAGGCGAAGGACAGGGTGAAGTCGCGCCCTTTCTGCATGGCGCCCACGGCGGCGTTCAGGTTCTCCATCTGGCGGTGGACCTGTTCGATCATCGCAAAGATCGCATGCGCCTCCGGGGCAGGCACGAAGACCCCTGCCCGCCGTTCGAAAAGGCGCAGGCCCAGCCCCTCCTCGGTATGCTTGACCAGGCGGCTGATGCCGGGGGCCGAGACGTTCAGCAGGTTCGCCGCCCCCTGGATCGTGCCCGCGATCATCACCGCGCGGATGACCTCGACCTGGCGCAGGGTCAGTTCGCGCATCCGATCAGTCCCGGTCCACCGCGTCGGGGTCGGCGATCCAGGCGCGGCGGCGGGCATCCCGCAGCAGGCGGTCATGCAGCGCGCGGTCCCCGTCATGGCGGCCCGCCCGGATCGCCGCCGGGTCGGCATGGTCGGGCGCGGGCGGGGGGGATGACAGCTCGCGCCGCGCCATGGCCAAGGCATTGGCGGCCAGCAGCGCGTGATAGCGCGCATCAGAGCCGCCCGGCGCGACGGCGTCGCGCAGCAGCGCCTCGGCTGTGGCGATCAGGTCCAGCGCGTCGCTCATGCGGCCTCTGGCGCGGTCATGCGCAGCAGCTGGTATTCCAGCACATCGGCGATCCGCCCGGTCAGCGCCAGATGCAGCGAGGGTTCCGCCCCGCCCGCATGGCGGTCGCCCTGCTGCAACGCGATGACCGCCCATCGGGCATGGGCCATCACCTCCCACCAGCGGATGCGGTCGGGGTCGGGGACGGTGCCGCCGGCCGCGGCATATCCCTCCAGCACGGCGGAACGTGGGGCGATGCCGCCCCCCTCCAGGTCCGGGCGCGAGAACCGCCAGCAGCGTGCGCAGAACCAGCCGATGTCGCAGGCCGGGTCCGACCAGGCGGCGAATTCCCAATCCAGCACGGCGGTCAGCCCGTCCGCGTCGATCAGCACGTTGCCGCTGCGGAAATCCTGATGGGTCAGCGTCACGCGGTCCGGCGGGGGGGCGTGGCGTTCCGCCCAACGCAGCGCCCATTCCAGGCCCGGGCGGGGCGCGGGCCGTGCATCCAGCCAGCCCCGCAGGACCGCGACCGCGTCCCGGGCCGGATCGGCCGGGCGCGGCCCCAGGATGCGGGCCAGCGCGGCATCGGGGCGGATCGCGTGGATCAGCGCCATCTGGCGGCCCAGCTCGCGCCCCAAGGCCAGCCGGTCGCCGCCCAGGGTCAGGTCGCGCACGACCTTGGGGCCGTATCCCGTGCCCTCGACCCAGGCCATCGCCGCGAAGGGCGCGCCGATGACCGCCGGATCGGCGCAGAAGCCCAAGGGTTCGGGCACCCGCACCCCGGCCCGGTGGGCGGCGGCGATCAGGGCATATTCCTCGGCCCGGCTTCGGCTGGCGGCGATGGTGGCGGGGGCGTCGCGGCGGATCACCAGGCGGCGGCTGGACGCGCCCGTGGCCACCGTCACGGCCCAGTTTTCCTGGATCGCGCCGCCCGACAGCTTGTCGGCGGCCACGACCCGCGCGCCGGGCATGTCCAGCGCATCGGCCAGCCAGCCGTCCAGCGCCGGATTTCCCGTCAGGCTCATGCGCCCCAGCCCCAGAAATCGTCGCCCTCGCGCGCATAGGCATCGGCCAGCACCATCCGATGCACCTCGGAGGCGCCATCGACCAGCCGCGCCTGGCGCGCATAGCGATAGATCCATTCCAGCACCGTGTCGCGGCTGTATCCCCGCGCGCCGTTCAGCTGGATCGCCACATCCGCGGCCTGATGCAGCGTGTCGGCGACATGCAGCTTGGCCATGGACACCTCCTTGCGGGCATGGCTGCCGCGATCCAGCGCGGCGGCGGCGTTCATCGTCAGCAGCCGCCCGATCTGGATGTTCAGCGCCACGCCGCCCAGCATCAGCCGCACGGATTCCCGGTCGGCCAGGCGGATGCCGAAGCCCTCGCGCGCGTCGACATAGGCCTGCGCCTCGGCCATGCAGCGTTTCGCCAAGCCCAGCCAGCGCATGCAATGGGTCAGCCGCGCGGTGCCAAGGCGGATCTGGGTCACCTTCAGCCCGTCGCCCACGCCCATCAGGCGGTTCTCGTCGGGGATCTTCAGCCCGTCGAATGCCAGCTCGCAATGGCCGCCATGTTCCTCGGGGCCCATGATGGGGATGCGGCGCAGGATGCGCCAGCCGGGCTGGTCGCGGTGGAACAGAAAGGCCGTCAGGTGGCGGCGGCGTTCCTCGGGGTTGGGATCGGTGCGGGCGATCAGGATGAAATGAGCGGCACCCTCGGCCCCGGTGATGAACCATTTGCGGCCGGTGACGCGCCAGACATCGCCATGGCGGGTGGCGGTGGTGCCGATCATGCCGGGATCGGACCCGCCGCCGGGCGCGGGTTCGGTCATCACGAAGCTGGACCGCACATCCCCCGTGACCAAGGGCGCCAGCCAGCGCGCCTGCTGATCGGGCCTGCCCACGCGGGCCAGGATGTCCATGTTGCCGTCATCGGGGGCGGCGCAGTTGAAGACGGCGGGCCCAAAGATCGAGCGGTTGGCCTCCTCATACATGACCGCGCGGCCGGAGACGGTCAGCCCCATCCCGCCCAGATCGCGCGGGACCTGCGGGCACCACAGCCCCTCGGCCCGGGCCTCGGCGCGCAGCGCGCGCAGGGGCGCCTCGGCGATGTTGTCATGGGCGTCCCAGGCCGAGCGGTCGGCCTCCACCGGCAGGATGCGGGTCTCGACAAAGGCGCGCGTGCGGCGGCGGATCGCCTCCAGATCGGCGTCCAGGGTGAAATCGATGGTCATGGGGCCTCCTCCTGCCGGGGTCAGAATGGGGGATGCGCCCTGCCGCGTAAAGGCGCGATCAGACCATCTCGACCGGGCCGCCATAGCGGCCGATGGCGCGGTCGGCGGTCAACAGGATCAGCCCCTCGGTGATGGCCTGGGCCAGCAGCATCCGGTCGAACGGGTCCGAATGCAGCGCCGGCAGCGCGGTCAGCGCCAGGCAGTGCCGCCCCTCGACCGGCAGCTCGTGATAGTCGTTGGACAAAAGCCCCGCGCGCAGCACGCCGGGATCGACGCGGAAATCGGGCCGGTCCAGCGCGCGCTTGATCGACACCTCCCAGATCGAGGCGGCCGAGAACCACAGCCGGTGGCGCGGCTCCGCCATGATCGCGCGCGCCCGGTCGGGCAGGCGGTCCGCCCCGAAGGCCGCCCAGAGCAGCAGATGCGTGTCGATCAGATAGTTCACGCCGGGCCGTCGAACATCGCGCGGATCCGGTCGGCATCCATCCGGTCGAAATCGTCGGGGATGGCATAGGCGCCGTCCAGGAACCCGATGCGGGTGGGGGCGGGGCTGTCGATCTGGACGACCTTGACCATCGGGCGGCCGGCGCGGGCGATGACGAAGGGTTCGCCCTGGACGGCGGCCTCGACCAGGCGGGACAGGTTCGTCTTGGCTTCGTGGATGTTCACGGTCTTCATGGCGGCCTCGTGACTTAGTCCGGGGGACTTAGTCAAGATAGGCCGCCCGCCGCCTCCGGGCAAGGGCCGTGATCGGGCAGCGCGGGCAGGATGCGCCCGGTGCAGGGGCCAAAGCCGATCCGGTAGCCCGCGCCATGCGCATGGGCGAACAGGTCCACCCGGTCGCCATCCTCCAGAAAGCGGCGGGTCTGGCCGGCGACGGTGACGGGTTCGGCGCCGCCGCGCGTCATCTCCAGCAGGGCGCCGACCTGATCCGGGCCGGGCCCGGAGATCGTGCCCGATCCCAGCAGGTCGCCCACCCGCATCGGGCAGCCCGAACTGGCGTGATGGGCCAGCTGCTGGGCGGCGGACCAGGACATCACCGAATGGTTCACCCGCGCCATCACCTGCCCGTTCAGCGACCAGCCCATCTGCAGGTCGTAAAAGCCCGGACGCGGGTCCTGCAGATGCGGCAGCAGCGGCGCCTGGCGCTGTGCGCCGCGGCGGCGGAACGGCTCCAACGCGGCCTGGGGGACGATCCAGGCGCCGATGGTGGTGGCGAAGGCCTTGGCCTGGAACGGGCCCAGGGGCTGGTATTCCCAGGCCTGGATGTCGCGCGCCGACCAGTCGTTCAGCAGGACATAGCCGAAGATCATGTCCTCGGCCCGGTCCACGCCGATCCGCGCGCCCAAGGGGCTGTCGGCGCCGATCACCGCGCCCAGCTCCAGCTCCAGGTCCAGGCGGGCGGTGGGTTCGAAGCGCGGCCCCTGGGGCCCGCGAAGCTGGCCCATCGGCCGGTGGATGTCGGTCCCCGACACCACGACCGAGGATGCCCGCCCGTTATAGCCGATGGGCAGGTGGTCCCATTGCGGCGGTAGCGCGTTCTGCGGGTCGCGGAACAGGCAGCCCACGTTGAAGGCATGGTGGCGCGAGGCGTAGAAATCCGTGAACTCGGCCACCGCAAAGGGCAGGTGCATCCGCGCCGCGGCCATCGGCACCAAGGGCAGGTCGCCCTGCCCCCCCTGGCCCAGCAGCGCGGTCAGGGCCGCGCGCACCCGGTCCCATTCCGCCCGCCCCCGCGCCATGAAGCCGTTCAGCGCCCCCGCCCCGAAACAGCCCGCATCCGCGATCAGCCCGCGATCGGCGCAGGCGGCCAGATCCAGGATCATGTCGCCGATCGCCACCCCGCAGCGCGGCGCGCCCCCGTCCGAGAAGACCCCATAGGGCAGGTTGTTCAGCGGAAAGGGCCCGTCGGGCCGGTTGGCCGATGCGACGCGGCAGGGGATCGGGCCGATCACTTGACCCCCGGCGTGCCGTCGAACTTCTTGTCCAGCGCTTGCCACAGATCGACATAGTCGGGCTGCATCGGCGCCTCGCGCGCGGCCCATTCGGTCAGGTGCTGGGGAAAGCGGGTCTCGAACATGAAGGACATGGTCTGGTCCAGCTTGTGGGGCGTCAGCTCGGCATTGCTGGCGCCCTCGAAGGCGTCGCGGTCGGGGCCGTGGGGCAGCATGCAGTTGTGCAGGCTGACCGATCCGGGCGCGAAGCCTTGGGGCTTCGCGTCATACTGGCCATAGATGTTGCCCATCAGTTCCGACATGATGTTCTTGTGATACCAAGGGGGGCGGAAGCTGTGTTCCGCCACCAGCCAGCGTTCGCGGAACAGCACGAAGTCGATATTGGCCGTCCCCTCCTGCCCCGATGGCGCGGTCAGCACGGTAAAGATCGACGGGTCGGGATGATCGAAGAGGATCGCGCCGACCGGCGAATAGGTCCTGAGGTCGTATTTGTAGGGGCAGTAATTGCCGTGCCAGGCCACCACGTCCAGCGGGCTGTGCCCGATCCGGGTCTCGTGGAACTGGCCGCACCATTTGACCGTGACGCGGGACGGCACCTCGCGATCCTCGAAGGCGGCGGTGGGGCATTTGAAGTCGCGCGGATTGGCCATGCAATTCGCACCGATGGGCCCACGATGGGGCAGGTCGAACTTCTGGCCGTAATTCTCGCAGACAAAGCCCCGGGCGGGACCATCCAGCACCTCGACGCGGTAGACCAGGCCGCGGGGGATGATCGCGATCTCTTTCGGCTCAAGGTCGATGACGCCCAGCTCAGTGCAGAAGCGCAGCCGCCCCTCCTGCGGGACGACCAGCAATTCGCCATCGGCCGAGAAGAAATATTCATCCTCCATCGAGCGGGTGACCAGATAGACATGGGCGGCCATGCCGGTCTGGGTGTTCACGTCGCCCGCCGTGGTCATGGTCCGCATGCCGGTGATCCAGGTCAGCGGTTCATCGGGCACGGGAATCGGGTCCCACCGGTATTGCCCCAGGCTGGACAGGTTCGGAACCACGTTCGGCGCCGTCTTCCAATGCGGCATGTCGATGGGCGCGAACCGGCCGACATGATGGACCGAGGGGCGGATACGATAGCACCAGGTCCGTTCGTTCTGGCCCCGCGGCGCGGTGAAGGCCGTGCCCGACAGCTGTTCGGCATAAAGACCGTAATTGCATTTCTGGGGGCTGTTCTGGCCCTGCGGCAGCGCGCCGGGCAGGGCCTCGGTCTCGAAGTCGTTGCCGAAGCCGGGCATGTAGGCGGGACGGGTCATGGCGCACCTCCTGAGGGTCGGGGCCAGGATACCGTTGCAGATGCAACGAAGTCAATCGCGGCGGCGGCCATGAAAAATGGCGCGCCACGGGGGGCGCGCCAGTCAGGGAACATCGACGGGGATGCGATCACATCGCGGGCAGGACCGTCAGGTCGCGGATCTGGCCCTCGACGCCTTCGATCTGGCCGGCCTGGGTGGCCATGCCGCTGTCCAGATCGACGGAATAGATGGCATTGCCGGTGACCAACCAGGCCATGTTGTTGCCATCGGCATCGCCCTGGATGTCAAAGGCCATCTCGGCGCCGGGTTCGGCGACCTCCAGCATGCCGACCGTCGCCAGCGTGCCGTCATTGGGGGCGGTCTGGCGGATCAGCGCGCCGATGCCCGCATCGATGTTGTACATCGCGGTCGATTCCGGGGTGCCGAAGCTGTTGGTATAGCCGGTGGCCACGGACATGGGCATGGCTTCGGAATTCTCGTCCTCGGCGGCCCAGTTCAGGTCGCCGTCCGCGGTGACCTCGCCCGTGTCCATGTTGACGCGGTGGTTGGTCACGCCGGTCATCAGGCGCAGGCGGTCGGCGGCGGGGTTCACGTCCACGATCACCGGCTGGTCGGCGACCGGCAGGGGCGTGTCCATGACCGACAGTTCGGTCGCCGCGCCCGAGGCGGTGTCGATGGTGACGATGCGCATGTCGTCGGTCACGCCGATCAGGCTGTTATCGGCGGCGCGCATGTCGATGCCCAGCAGGCGGTCGACGCCCTCGACCTCCATCGTGCCGGTGACCTCCAGGGTCTCGGTGTCGAACATGACCAGGGTGCGGTCATCGGTCAGGCCGACGCCGGTGGCGGCGACGGCGGCGGTCATCGACAGGGCCAGGGCCGAGGTCGAAAGTGCAGCAAGGCGAAACATGGAAAACTTCCTTTCTGTTCGTCGACTGTCGAGCGGCGATCCGGCCGCTCCTGTCATGGGGACGCAGGGACGGGGAAAACGGATGCAGGAAAATTTCGCGCGATCCCGGCGGGGGGCGGTTGCAACCCCGGCGCGCGAGCGGCAGGATGCGCCCGAACCAATGCCCGAGATCGGGGACTGACGGGGGACGCCGTGACCGACCACGCATCCACGCGCAGCCGCAGGCTGGACCAGGCGCTGGCCGCCTGCGTCGCAGGTGATCCGGGCGGCATCGACATCATCCTGGACCTGGAGGGGCCGCAGCTTCTGGGCGTGGCCCGGCGCATCCTGCAGCGCCACGACCTGGCCGAGGAGGCGCTGCAGGACGCGATGGTGCTGGTCTGGCGCAAGGCCGCCCAGCAGAACCGCGACCAAGGCACGGCGCGCGGCTGGATCTATGCGGTGCTGCGCAACCGCTGCCTGACCATCCTGCGCGACGGCGCGCGCCTGTCCAGCCTGCCGCCCGAGGACCTGACCCGCCTGCAGGAGGCCCGCCAGGATCTGGTCCCCGACGATGGCTGGCGGCTGCTGGCCGGGTCGGGGCGGCTTGGCGAATGCCTGGACGCGCTGGACGATCTCAGCAGGCGGGCGATCCTTCTGGCCCATGTGGCGGGCTACAGCCATGGCGAGATCTCGGAACGTCAGGGCGTTCCCTTGGGGACCGCGAAATCCTGGATCCGGCGCGGCCTGGCATCCCTGCGCGAGTGCCTGTCATGACCGTGATCCGCGACGACCTGGCCGGCTATGCCGATGATTTCGTCCTGGGCCTGCTGACCCCGCCCGAGGCCGAGCTGTTCGAGGCGATGATGGCCGCCGACCCCGCGCTGGCCGCCCGCGTGGCGCGGATGCGCGACCGGCTGCTGCCGCTGGACCTGTCGGCGGCCCCCGCCGACCTGCCCGAGGGCTTCCGCGACAGGCTGCGCGCGATCATCGCGGATACCGCCCAGGACGCGGCCCGCGCCGGATCGGTCCTGCCCGACCCGACCGCGCCCTTGGCGGCCAATGACACGATGGGCCCGCGTCCCGCGCGGCGCTGGCTGGGGCTGGCGGCCGGTCTGGCCTTGGGGGTCCTACTGGGCTTTGGCGGCGCGATGCAGCGGCCCGGCCCCGACCCGGTGGTGGTCGCGGTCCTGCTGGACGATGACGGCCGCCCCCGCGCCATCATCGAAGATTACGGCAATGACCGGGCCCAGATCCGCTTCGTCTCGGATGTCGAGGTGCCGCCGGGCAGCACGATCCAGGCCTGGACCCTGCCCTCGGAGGAGATGGGGCCGATGTCGCTCGGGGTGCTGGACGCGCCGCGATCCGCGCGCCTGGCCTGGCCGGACCTGCCCGCCCCGAGCGACGCGCAGCTCTACGAGATCACTTTGGAGCCTGCGGGCGGATCGCCCACCGGGCGGCCGACCGGGCCGATCATCGCCAAGGGCCTGGCCGCCGCCCAGGATATCTGACCGCCCATCACGGTCACGTCATCGCATCGGGCGCGATGTCGCGGGCGGGAACGCGCGCGGGGCGGCGGCGGTTGGGGTCGGACATCCCATAGAAGGCCGCGCCATGACCCGAGACCCCGACCTGACCTGCGACGTGGCGATCATCGGCGCAGGCAGCGCGGGCCTTGCGGCCGAACGCGCCGCGCGCAAGGACGGGGCCCGCACCCTGCTGATCGACCCGGATTTCCGAGGCACGCTTTGTGCCAATACCGGCTGCATGCCGTCCAAGCTGGTGATCGCGGCCGCCCATGCCGCCCATGCGCTGGACCGCGCGCCGGTCTTCGGCATCCATCCCGGCACCGTGATGATCGACGGGGCGGCGGTGATGGCGCGGGTCCGGTCCGAACGCGACCGCTTTGCCGCGGCGACGCGGGAATCGCTGCAGGACCTGCCGGCGGGCACGATGCTGCGGGCGCGCGCGCGGTTTCTGGCCGCGGACCGGCTGGCTTTGTCGGACGGGCGGGTGATCGCGGCGCGGGCGGTGGTGATCGCCACGGGCTCGGTCGCCGCGGTCCCGCCGCCCTTCCGCGACCTGGGGCCGCGCATCCTGACGAACGAGACGCTGTTCGACCTGCCCGACCTGCCCGAAAGCCTGGCCGTGATCGGCGCGGGCCCCATCGGGTTGGAGATGGCGCAGGCCATGGGCAGGCTGGGCGTCCGGGTCACTCTCTTCGATCAGGGCGACCGGCTCGGCAAGGCACGCTGCGACAGGGTCCATGACGCGATCCGCCAGGCCGTCGCCCGCGACGTGACCCTGTGCCTGGGTGTCGAGGTCGAGGCCCGCGCCCATCCCGACGGCATCGCCATCCGCTGGACCGGCGACAGCACGGGCGATCAGGTCTTTGGCCATGTACTGGTCGCCACGGGCCGCCCGCCCAACCTCGACGGGCTGGACCTGGACCGCACGGGCCTGGCACTGGACGATCACGGCACACCGGAATTCGACCCCGCGACCATGCAATGCGGCGATGCGGCGATCTTCATCGCGGGCGATGCGGATGCCGACCGCACCCTGCTGCACGAGGCATCGACCGAGGGCGCCATAGCAGGCCGCAACGCCGCCCGCTGGCCCGAGGTGACCCCGGCCGAACGCAGCCTGCAATTCGCGATGACCTTCATCGACCCGCCCATGGCGACCTTGGGCGCGGATCCGGGCGATGGCGCGATCTGCGGCCATGCCGATTATTCGGATCAGGGCCGCGCCCGCGTCGAGGCGCGGGCCGAAGGGGCCGTCACGCTCTATGCCGATGCGGACGGGGTGCTGACCGGGGCCGATCTCTGCTGTCCGGGGGCCGAGACGATGGCCCATCTGCTGGCCTGGTCGATCCAGTCGGGGGCCACGGCGTCGGGGCTGCTGTCCCTGCCCTTCTATCATCCGACGCAGGTCGAGGGGCTGAAGCCCGCCCTGCGCCAGATCTGTCGCGACACCCGCCAGCCCGAACCCGAGGGGCGCGATTTCGGCACGCCCCCCGGCGCCTGACACCACGGAAAGGGATACGCATGCTGCATGATCTGGGTCACGGCTTCTGGACGATCCGCGGCGATCTGCGGATCGGGGGGGTGCTGAATGTCGGCACGCAGGCGGGGCTGGTCGCGCTGAAATCCGGCGGTTTCGTGATGCTGGACAGCTATCCGTTGAAGGGCGAGGTCCGCGACCGGGTCATGGCGCTGACCGATCAGGGCCGCGCGCTGAAGGCGGTGCTGAACCTGCACCCGTTCCACACCCTGCATTGCGCCGCCATCGCGCAGGATTTCCCCCATGCCGCGCTTTACGGCACGCATCGCCACCGGCTGCGCCATCCCGACCTGGACTGGCGCCCCGAACCCGTCGAAAGCCCGGAACTGGCCGAGATCTTCGCCGATGACCTGGTCCTGACCCAGCCCCGCGGCATCGACCTGGTCACCCGGAACGAGCGTGTCCATGCCGGATCGGTTCTGGCTTGGCACCCCGCCAGCCGGGTGCTGCATGTCGATGACACGATCAACCTGCTGCCGGTGCCGCGCCTGCTGCGGCGGATCTTTCCCACGCCGCGGGTCTTTCTGCACCCGACCCTGCCGAAGGCGCTGCTGCCGCGGGCGGGGGCGGTGCGGGATTTCCGCGACTGGCTGCACGGGCTGGCGGCGATGACGCGGGACCTGCGCTGGCTCTGCGCGGCCCATTCGGGGCATCACGAATTCGCGCCGGGCCAGTTCTCGGACCGGCTGCTGGCCGCCTATCGCCGGATCGAGGATCGCCTGACCCGCGCCGAGGCGGATCAAAGCTGACCCCTTGCGCCCCCGCCCGCCCCGCGCTTTGATCTTGCATCGGGTGGCCAAGCAGGCGGGATGGACGACATGGCAAGGCTGCCCGACGGGCGCATGGTGGGGGGCGTCACGCTGCGGGCGGGGCGGCTGACGGCGCGGGTTATCACCTTGGGGGCCATCGTCCAGGACCTGCGGATGGCGAGCGTGGACCATCCGCTGGTCCTGGGCCATCCCGATCCGGCGGCCTATCTGGACCGCTTCATCCATGTCGGCGCGATCGTCGGGCGGTTCGCCAACCGCATCGCGGGCGCGCGGTTCCGCCTGTCGGGGCGCGATCATCGGCTGGCGGCGAACGAGGCCGATGCCTGCCTGCATGGCGGGCCGAACGGCGCCTCGCTGCGGGTGTGGCGGATCGCGGATGCGGGGCCGGATCACGTCACCATGGCGCTGGATTTCGCGGATGGCGAGGCGGGGTTTCCCGGCGCCATGCAGGCGGTGGCGCGGCTGTCGCTGATCGACGGGCCGGAGGGGGCGGGCATGATCGTGGCCCTGCAGGCCACGGCGACGCGCGCCACCCCCTGCAGCCTGACGCATCACGGATATTGGACCCTCTCGCCCGGCGGGCGGGCCGATCAGCGCCTGCAGGTGGATGCCGACCGCTACCTGCCGGTGGACGAAGGCAAGCTGCCCCTGCCCTCGGCCCCCGCGCCGGTCGCGGGGACGCGGTTCGATATGCGCGCGCCGCGGGCCTTGGACGATCAGGGGATCGACCATTGCCTCTGCCTGTCGGACGGGCCGCGGCCGCTGCGCCAGGTGGCCTGTCTGCAGGCGCCCGATCTGCGGCTGCGGGTGCTGACCACCGCGCCGGGGCTGCAGGTCTATGATGGCGGGCATTTCCCCGCTGAGGGCATCGCGGGCCATCCCGGCCAGGTCTGGCGGTCCGAGACCCGCTACATGATCGACCGCGCCCCCCTTGCCGCGGGGGATCATTTCCGATAATCGGGAAAGATGGAAAAGTCTGACGCCCTCGCCGCCCTCGCATCCCTGGCCCATGACCGGCGGATCGAGGTGTTTCGCCTGCTGGTGCGCGCCGGTCCCGCCGGCATGGCCGCGGGCGACATCGCCCAGGATCTGGGCATGCTGCCCAACACCCTGTCGAACAACCTGACCATCCTGACCTCGGCCGGGATGATCCGGTCCCTGCGCGAGGGGCGGTCGATCCGCTATTTCGCCCGGATGGAGACGATGCGCGGCCTTCTGTCCTATCTGATGGAGGATTGCTGCGGCGGCCGTGCCGATCTCTGCCAGCCGGTGCTGGACGAGATCGCCTGCGCCTGCTGACCCCATCCCGAGGACGCATCCCATGACCGCGGCATCCGACCCCCTGGGCCCCGTCGAGCGCTGGCTGACGCTGTGGGTCGGGCTGGCCATGCTGGCGGGGCTGGCCATCGGGGCCGTCGCGCCGGGGCTGGTCCAGGCCGTGGCGGGGGCCGAGATCGCCTCGATCAACCTGGTCGTCGCGGTGCTGATCTGGGCGATGGTCTATCCGATGATGGTCAATGTGGACCTGGGCGCGGTGGCGGGCGTGGCGCGCCAGCCGCGCGGCCTGCTGATCACGCTGGCGGTCAACTGGCTGATCAAGCCCTTTACCATGGCGCTGCTGGCGGTGCTGTTCTTCGACCATGTCTTCGCCCCCTGGATCGCACCCGAGGACGCGCAGCAATATATCGCGGGCCTGATCCTGCTGGGGGCGGCGCCCTGCACGGCGATGGTCTTCGTCTGGTCGCAGCTGGTGCGGGGGGATGCGACCTATACGCTGGTCCAGGTCTCGGTCAATGACGTGATCATGGTGGTGGCCTTCGCCCCCATTGTGGCGCTGCTGCTGGGCGTCACCGATATCGCGGTGCCGTGGCATACGCTGGTCCTGGCCACGATCCTCTATGTCGTGCTGCCCTTGGCTGCGGGGCTGCTGACGCGCCGGGCGCTGCGCGCGCCTGCCCGGATCGCGGCGTTTTCCGCCCGCGTGAAGCCCTGGTCGATGATCGGGCTGGTCGCGACGGTGGCGATCCTCTTTGCCCTTCAGGGCCGGACGATCCTGGACCGGCCGGGCATCATCGCTCTGATCGCCGTGCCGATCCTGATCCAGAGCTATCTGATCTTTGCCATCGCCTATGGCGCGGCCCGGGCCATGCGCGTGCCGCACCGGATCGCGGCGCCCTGCGGGCTGATCGGGACCTCGAATTTCTTCGAACTGGCCGTGGCGGTGGCGATCAGCCTTTTCGGCCTGAATTCCGGCGCGGCGCTGGCCACGGTGGTCGGCGTGCTGGTCGAGGTGCCGGTGATGCTGTCGCTGGTGGCCCTTGCCAACCGCACCCGCACCCGCTGGCCCGAGGAGAGACGATGACCGACGACCTGCCCGCCCTGGACCGCACCCTGCTGCCCGGTGCCCTGACCCTGCCCGCCGCCGCCGATCCCGGCCATGCGCCGCGCATCCTGATCCTTTACGGCTCGCTTCGGGCACGCAGCTTCTCGCGCCTCTCGGCCGAGGAGGCGGGGCGCATCCTGACCCATCTGGGGGCCGAGGTGCGGTTCTTCGACCCCGCGGGCCTGCCCCTGGTCGATGACAATGCCGATGCCGACCACCCGCGCGTCCGCGCCCTGCGCGATCTGGTCGCCTGGTCCGAGGGCATGGTCTGGTCCAGCCCCGAACGCCATGGCGCGATGACCGGGCTGATGAAGACCCAGATCGACTGGATTCCGCTGTCGGACGGCGCGGTGCGCCCGACCCAGGGCAAGACCTTGGCCGTGATGCAGGTCTCGGGCGGATCGCAGAGCTTCAACGCGGTGAACCAGATGCGCGTGCTGGGCCGCTGGATGCGGATGCTGACCATCCCAAACCAGTCCTCGATCCCCAAGGCCTTTCAGGAATTCGACGAGGCCGGGCGGATGCGCCCCTCGCCGCTCTATGAACGGATCGTCGACGTGATGGAGGAGCTGGTCCGCTTCACCCTGCTGACGCGCGGCCGGTCCGCATGGCTGACCGACCGCTATTCCGAACGCCGGGAAAGCGCGGCGGATCTGATCGCGCGGGTGAACCTGTCGCAGGCGACCTGAGCCACGCCCTGTCATGGGAATGTCATTGGACGCGGGCCTTATTTCCTGTATTCCCGAATTATCGAACCGGTATCCGCCGTTCATCAGGGGAAACGATCCATGGCCGACATGTTCCACGTCCTGTTCATCTGTTCGGGCAATTCCGCCCGCTCGATCTTTGCCGAGGCGCTGCTGCGCGATCTGGGGGCTGGGCGCTTTGCGGCCCATTCGGCGGGCACCCGCCCCGGCACCCGGCTGAACCCCTTCGCGCTGGAGGTGCTGGAGCGCAACGGCCATGACGTCGCGCAGATGCGGTCCAAGCATCTATCCGAATTCCAGGCCCCGGATGCGCCGCGGATGGATTTCGTCTTTACCGTCTGCGACACGGCGGCGGCCGAGGAATGTCCCCCCTGGCCCGGCCAGCCCATCACCGGCCATTGGGGCCTGCCCGACCCGGTCAAGGCCGAGGGCACGGATGCGGAAAAGGCGCTGGTCTTTGCCCAAACCTATGGCGCGCTGCGCCGCCGGATCGAGGCTTTCGTGGCCCTGCCCATGGCCAGCCTGGACCGCATTTCCCTGCAGAACCGCGTCGATGCGATCGACGCCGAGGCAAAGGACTGACTAATGACGCGCATCGCATTGAACGGCCTTGGCCGCATCGGCAAGCTGGCCCTGCGCCGCCTGATTGACCAAGGCATGGGCGACCGGATCGTGCTGCTCAATGACATCGCCGGGGATGCCGAACAGCACGCCCTGCTGATGGAATTCGACAGCGTGCATGGCCGCTGGCCGGTGCCGGTCGCCGCCGATGGCGATGCGCTGGTGCTGGACGGGCACCGCATCCCGCTGACGCGGGAAAAGACCATCGAGGCCCTGCCGCTGGAGGGTGTCGATCTGGTCATCGACGCGACCGGCGTCTTCAAGACCGGGGCGAAGATCGAGCCTTATTTCGCGGCGGGCGTGAAGCGCGTCGTGGTCAGCGCCCCGGTCAAGGACGGCGATGCGCTGAACCTGGTCTATGGGATCAATCATGACCTCTATGACGGCAGCCAGCGCATCGTGACGGCGGCCAGCTGCACGACGAATTGCCTGGCGCCGGTGGTCAAGGTCATCCACGAGGGGTTGGGCATCCGCCACGGCTCCATCACCACGATCCATGACGTGACCAACACCCAGACCATCGTGGACCGCCCGGCCAAGGACATGCGCCGCGCGCGCTCCGCGCTGGCGAACCTGATCCCCACGACCACGGGCAGCGCCACCGCGATCACCCTGATCTATCCCGAACTGACGGGCCGGCTGAACGGCCATGCGATCCGGGTGCCGCTGCTGAACGCCTCGCTGACCGATTGCGTCTTCGAGGTCGAACGCGAGACCACGGTCGAGGAGGTCAACGCCCTGCTGCGCGCTGCCGCCGAAGGACCGCTGGCGGGCATCCTGGGATATGAGACCCGGCCGCTGGTCTCGACCGACTACGTCAACGATCCGCGCAGCGGGATCGTGGATGCGGGATCGACCATGGTCGTGAACGGCACGCAGGTGAAGATCTACGCTTGGTACGATAATGAATGGGGCTATGCCTGCCGGCTGGTGGACATCGCCCGGATGGTCGCGGAGCGCATGGCATGAATGGCTTGCGCGCCTATGCGGCGGTGACGGCGGCCTATTGGGCCTTCATGCTGTCGGACGGCGCGCTGAGGATGCTGGTCCTTCTGCATTTCAATGGGCTGGGATTTTCGCCGGTGCAGCTGGCATACCTGTTCCTGCTCTATGAGGTGGCGGGGATCGTGACCAATCTGGCGGCGGGCTGGCTGGCCGCGCGCTTCGGGCTGGCGGCGACGCTTTATGCGGGGCTGGGCATCCAGATCGCGGCGCTGGCGGCGCTGGCGCAGCTGAATCCGGGCTGGACGGTGGGGGCCTCGGTGATCTTTGTCATGGCGGTGCAGGGGGCATCGGGCGTGGCTAAGGACCTGGCCAAGATGTCGTCGAAATCCGCGGTCAAGGTGCTGGCGCCTGCGGATGGGGGCCTGTTCCGTTGGGTCGCGGCGCTGACCGGGTCCAAGAACGCGGTCAAGGGGCTGGGCTTTTTCCTGGGCGCGGCGCTGTTGGCGTTGGCGGGGTTCCAGGCGGCGATCTGGGCGATGGCGGCGGTGCTGGCGGTGATCCTGCTGGCGGTGGCGCTGTTTTTGCCGCCGGGCCTGCCGGGGCGGATGAAGGGCGCGGACAGCTGGTCGGGCTGGCGGTCGTCGGACCCTCGCGTGAACCGCCTGTCGCTGGCGCGGATGTTCCTGTTCGGGGCGCGGGACGTGTGGTTCGTCGTGGGCATCCCGATCTATTTCCAGGCGGTCCTGTCGGACGGCACCGCCGAGGGCCGGCGCGAGGCGTTCTTTCTGGTCGGCGGCTTCATGGCGGCCTGGATCATACTCTATGGCGCGGTGCAGGCGGCGGCGCCGCGCATCCTGGGCGGCGCGAACCGCCCCGAGGGCGCCGTGACCCGCGATGCGATCCGGTGGGCGGGGATGTTGGTGCCGATCCCGTTTGCGCTGGCCTTGGCGGTATGGGTCGCGGGCGATCCGGCGCCTTGGCTGACCGGGCTACTGGTGCTGGGACTGCTGGGCTTCGGCTATGTCTTTGCGATCAATTCCTCGGTCCATTCCTATCTGATCCTGGCCTTCGGGCAGGCCGAGCGGATCACGCGGGATGTGGGCTTTTACTACATGGCCAATGCGGCGGGACGGCTGATGGGGACGCTGTTGTCGGGGATCAGCTATCAGCTGGGCGGGCTGCCCCTGTGCCTGGCCACCGCCGGGGTGATGGCGGCGGCCAGCTGGTGGGCGGTCAGGCGTCTGGCGTGACGCGGATCACCGCCTCGGCCATGGGGAATTGCGGATGGCGGGCGGTCACACGCAGCGCGCCCGCTTCCCCCGTCAGGCGCAGGATCAGCCCCGCCGTGCCGCCCTGCAGGGGCCGCAGCTCCGGCCCGATCAGCCGCGCGGGCCCATCCACCGCGACCGAGACCGAACCCGGCAGGAAGGGCAGCCGGTTCCCCGCCTGATCCAGCGCCCGGATGATCACCCGCAGGTCGATATCCGCATCGGCGGGCAGCGCGTCCCGGTCCGGAGCCACCTGCAGCCTGGTGGGCAGCGGATCGGCGGCAAAGTCGCGCCGCGCGACCGCGACCCCGTCCAAGTATCCGGTGATGCGGCCCGGATGCCAGCTCATGCCCCAGAGGCCCAGATCCTCGGGCGACAGGTGCCGGTGGTCGATGATGACCGGCGGATGGGGCAGATGCGGGAACCGCTCGCGGTCGGGGCCGACCCGGCGGGTGACGCCCGCGCATTCGAACTCGACCTCGTCGCAATTCGTCAGGATGACCAAGGGCAGGACGCCGCCGATATTGCGCTCGCCCCGCGCCCAGAAGGTCACCGGCTCCATGACGATGCCCTCGGATGGCGGCTTCTGGCTGGCATAGGCATGGGCCGCGAATTTCGGCTCGCGCCAGATGTCCATGACGCCGTGATGGCAGATGCGGTCGCCCGCGCCGAAATCCTTGTGCGTGTTGTAGTCGAACATGCACCAGCCGATGCACCCCGAGATCGCCGGGTCGCCATGGGCGGCGTTCAGCACCTCCAGATGGCGGATCACATGCTCCATCTGGCGCAGTTCGGGATCGCCCGCCTTGGTCGGGAACATGTGGCCGTTATATTCGGTGACCAGATAGGGGACGGGTTTCTTGATGCCGGTGACCTCTGCCGGCGCGCGCAGCGCGGTGCGCGGGCGGTTGATCAGCGGCAGCTCAGATTCGTCCAGGATGAAATCGTTCATCGTATAGACATCCTCCAGCAGTTCGCTGTCGGTGATGCAGCGCACGCCGCCGGTGGCCCGCGTCGGGTCCAGGTCCCGCGCCAGCGCGTTGGTGCGGGTATAGAAGTCGTGATCGTCCGGGCTCTCGTTGATGCGCACGCCCCAGATGACGATGCTGGGATGGTTCCAGTCGCGGGTGATCATGGCGCGGACGTTGTCCACGCTGCGGTCCTGCCAGGCCTCGTCGCCGATATGCTGCCAACCGGGGATTTCCTCGAAGACCAAGAGCCCGATCTCGTCGCAGCGATCCAGGAACCACTTGCTTTGGGGATAATGCGAGGTGCGCACGATATTGCAGCCCAGATCATGGCGCAGGATCTCGGCGTCGCGTTCCTGCGCATGGCGGCCCGCAGCATAGCCCTGATGGGCCCAGCTTTGGTGCCGGTTCAGCCCGCGCAGCGTCATCGGCTGGCCGTTCAGCAGAAAGCCCTGCGGCGTCCATTCCGCGGTGCGGAACCCGAAGCGGTGCGTGGTCACGTCGCCGCTGTCGGGCAGCGTCAGCTCCACCGTGTAAAGCTGCGGGCTGTCGGTGGACCAGAGGCCGAGGCCGGTCAGGCCCGACAGGGTCAGATCACCCTCGCCTTCGGTGGCTGCGATCTCACGCGCGCCGTCCAGCAGGCGGGCGCTCACCAGGCCGGGGGCGGTGACCTCGGGGCGGATCACGACCGTTTTCGCGTCCGACAGCGCGTCGGGCGTCAGGATGCGCGCATTGGTCAGGTGCCGTTCAGGCCGCACCATCAGCCAGACATCGCGATAGATGCCCGCATAGGTCAGATAGTCGATCTGCGCGCCAAAGGGCGGGATGGCGGGGTTCTCGGACCCGTCGATCTGCACCGTCACCAGATTGTCGCCCGGGCGCAGATGGTCGGTCAGATCCGCCACGAAGGGCGTGTAGCCGTCGGGATGGGCCACGACCTGCACGCCGTTCACCCAGACCACATTGTCGGCCATCGCCCCGTCGAACCGCAGCTGCACCCGGCGGCCCGCCCACGCCTCGTCCCACGCGATCACGCGCTGATAGGTGAAGGGTCGCTGGAAATCCGCCTCGTCGAAATAGGTCAGGGACAGGTCCACCGCATTATGCGGCAGGGTGACGGAGGTGCCCTCCAGCGGCGCCGCGGGGTCGGCATGGCCTTCGGCAAAGGTCCAGCCATGGTTCAGTTTCGTCACGTCTCGCATGATCACCATTCCGCAAAGCTGCCGTCGGCATGGCGCCAGACGGGGTTGCGCCAGCGGTGCCCTTGGGCGGCCATCTGGCGGACCTTGTCCTCGTTCACCTCGATGCCCAGGCCCGGCCCCTGCGGGATCGCGACGAAGCCATCCTCATAGGCAAAGACCGAGGGGTCGGTCAGGTAGTCCAGCAGGTCGCTGCCCTCGTTGTAATGGATGCCAAGCGACTGTTCCTGGATGAAGGCGTTGTAGCAGACCGCGTCCAGCTGCAGGTTCGCGGCCAGCGCGATGGGGCCGAGCGGACAGTGCAGCGCCAAGGCCACGTCATGCGCCTCGGCCATGGCGGCGATGCGATAGGTCTCGGTGATGCCGCCCGCATGGCTGGGATCGGGCTGGATGATGTCGACATAGCCGCCCTGCAGGATCGCCTTGAAATCCCACCCGGAATAGAGGCGTTCCCCAAGCGCGATGGGGGTGGAGCAGTGATTGGCAATCTCGCGCAGCGCCTCGGCATGTTCCGACAGGACCGGCTCCTCGATGAACATCAGGCGGAAGGGTTCCAGCTCACGCGCCAGCACCTTGGCCATCGGGCGATGCACGCGGCCGTGGAAATCGATGCCGATGCCGAAATCGGGGCCCATCTCCTCGCGGATGGCCTGCACGCGCGCCAGGACCTGATCGACCTTGGCATGGCTGTCGACGAACTGCATCTCCTCGGTGCCGTTCATCTTGACGGCGGTGAAACCCCGGTCGCCGCAATCGCGCGCCATCCGCGCCGTGTCGCCCGGACGGTCGCCGCCGATCCAGCTATAGACGCGGATGCGGTCGCGCTGCTGGCCGCCCAGCAGGGCATGGACCGGCACGCCCAGATCGCGGCCCTTGATGTCCCACAGCGCCTGGTCCAGCCCCGCGATGGCCGACATGTGGATGCCGCCACCGCGATAGAAGCCCGCGCGATACATCACCGTCCAATGGTCCTGGATCAGGCGCGGGTCGCGGCCGATCAGATAGTCGGACAGTTCCTCGACGCAGGCGGCGACCGAGGCGGCGCGGCCCTCCAGCACGGGTTCGCCCCAACCGCTGATGCCCGCGTCGGTGCTGATCTTCACGAAGCACCAGCGGGGCGGCACGATGAAGGTCTCGATGGCGGTGATCTTCATGGGTGGTCCTCGAAGGCGGGGGCCGCGTGGCGGCGGCCGGTCAGGAAGGCATCGGCGACAAGGCGCAGCGGCGCCAGGTCGCAATCGCTGTGCCCGGTGGCGATCAGGTCGCGGAAACGGGCATAGAGGCGGGGATATTCGCGATCCTCGCCCCCCGTAGCGATGCCCGGCGCGGTGAAGCGGGCGCCGCCCTCGGACAGGGTCGCGGGGCCGTCATCGGTCTCGAAGGCGATCTGCCAGGTCTGGGGGCCGGTCTCGCGCCAGTCGAAATGCGCCGTGACCGGATGGCCCGCATCCAAGGTCAGATCGGCGGCGATGGGGGTCTGGCGGTTGTCGGGGATGTGCAGATCGGCCCCGACCAAGCGCGCATCGGGCATCAGCGCGGTCAGGATCGACAGCGCGTTGATGCCCGGATCGAAAACGCCCAGCCCCCCCGGCTGCCAGATCCAGTCCTGGCCCGGATGCCAGCGGCGCACATCCTCGCGCCAGTCGATGCGGGTCGCGCGCAGGCTGCGGCGCGACAGCCAGTCGCGGGCGGCCTCGACCGCCGCCGCCTCGCGCGAATGCCAGGTGGCGTGGAGGGTGACGCCCTGCCGCGCGGCCTCGGCCTCCAGCAGCGCCATTTCCGACAGGGCGGCACCGGGGGGTTTTTCCAGCATCAGGTGGCGGCCCGCGCGCAGCACGGCCATGGCCTGATCGAACCGCCCCTGCGGCGGCGTGCAGAGCGTCACCGCATCCACATCGCCCAGCATCTGGGCCAGGTCGGTATGGTTGGCGACGCCGGCCAGCGTCGCGTTGCGGCTGGCGATGGCGGTCAGGGTCAGCCCATCCGTCGCGGCGATGGCGGGCAGGTGCTGGGCGCGGGCGATGGTGCCCAGGCCCACGAGGCCGAGGCGCAGGCTCATCTGAGGCGCTGCCCGGTCTGGGCGTCGAAGAAGAAGGCATGCGCCGGATCGAAGGCCAGCCCCAGACTGCCGCCGCCCGCCGGGTCCAGCCGCTGGCCGGTCTGGACGATCAGCTTCTCGCCCGAGGGCGCGCGCAGATGGGCGAATGTCGTGCCACCCAGATTCTCGGCCAGCTCGACCCGGAAGGGGCCGTCGGGCGTGATGGTCAGCGCAACGGGGCGCAGCCCGATCTCGACCGCGCGGCCATCCGTCAGGGCGGGGCTGGCTGCGGGGATGGGCGTGTCGAAGGCAGGCGTCACGACCTGCCCGCCCTGCACCCGACCGGCCAGGAAATTCATCGCCGGGCTGCCGATGAAGCCCGCGACGAAGCGGTTGTCGGGATCGTCATAGAGGTCCATGGGCGCGCCCACCTGCTCGATCCGGCCGGCACGCAGGACCACGATCTTGTCGGCCATGGTCATCGCCTCGACCTGGTCATGGGTGACATAGATCATCGTGGCCTTGATCTCGCGGTGCAGGCGCGCGATCTCGGCCCGCATTTCCACGCGCAGCTCGGCATCGAGGTTCGACAGCGGCTCGTCGAACAGGAAGACCTTGGGGCCGCGCACGATGGCCCGCCCGATCGCAACGCGCTGGCGCTGGCCGCCGGACAGGTTGGCAGGCTTGCGGTCCAGCAGCGGGTCCAGCTTCAGGATGCGGGCGGCCTCGGCCACCTTGGCGGCGATCTGGGCCTTGGGATGGCCGTTCATCTTCAGGCCGAAGCCCATGTTCTGGGCCACCGTCATGTGGGGATAAAGCGCATAGGTCTGGAACACCATCGCCACGCCCCGGTCGGCGGGTTCGGCATGGGTGACGTCGGCGCCCTCGATGCGGACCTGGCCGGCGCTGGTCTCCTCCAGCCCCGCGATCATGCGCAGCAGGGTGGATTTCCCGCAGCCCGAGGGGCCGACGAAGACGCAGAATTCCCCCTGCTCGATGGCAAGGTCGACGCCGTGGATCACCCGGACGGGGCCGAAATCCTTGGTGACGCGGTTCAGCTGGACGCCGGACATGGGCAACCTCATGCGGATCTGTGTTCGGGAAACCGCCACGCCTCGGCGGCCTGGGCGATGCGGGCGGCGGCGTCGCGGACGGGACCGGCCAGGGCCAGCAGGCGGTCGCGCGGCGTACTCGCCGTGGTGGTCGTGACCGAGATCGCCCCCAGCACCCGCCCCGGTCCTGTCGGGGGCGGCGATGCAGGCGATGCCGGCCTCGTGTTCCTCGTCATCCAGCGCATAGCCGCGCGCGCGGATGCGGGCCAGATCGGCACGCAGCGCGGCCGGGTCGGTCAGGGTGCTGGGCGTGTGGCGGTGAAAGGACTGGCGGTCGATGGCGGCGGCCAGCCGATCCTCGGGCAGATGGGCCAGCATGGCCTTGCCGACGCCCGTGCAATAGGCGGGGCCCACCTTGCCCGATTGGGCGAACATCTCGACCGGCAGCTTGGCGTTGCGCTTGTCGACATAGAGGACCGCGCCATTGTCCAGCTGGGCCAGGTGGATCGTCTGGCCCAAGGCCTCGGCCAGCTCGTCCAGGACCGCGCGCGCCACCGGCGCCAGGCTAGACTGCGCCCAGGCCGAATGGGCCAGCCGGACCAGCCGCATGCCCGGCGCATAGGTCTGATGCGCCTCGTCGAAGGCCAGCATGTCCTGATGCGTCAGCGCCTGCAGAAACCGATAGAGCGTCGCCTTGGGCAGCCCCGCCACCGGCAGCAGCTCGGCGAACCGCACCGGCCGCCCGAACCCCGCCACCAGGTCCAGCACCGCCAGGGTGCGCCCCACCGTGCCGTCGCTCGTCTCGCGCCCTGTCATGCCGAACGGCCCTCCCCTCGTTGTTGACAGGCTAGGCGATTCGCCACATAGTTTCAATATTCAAAACACGGTTTCAAAATATGGAACAACGCAGGGAGGAACGACATGCTGACATCACGGAAGGCCCTGGCGCTTGCCGCGCTTCTGGCCAGCGCCGCGCCGGCGCTGGCGCAGGACCGCGTGCTGACCTTCAACACCAATGCCTCGGACCCCGCGCCGCGCCAGATGTTCGAGACGCTGGCCGCCGATTTCATGGCCGAGCACCCCGAGATCCGGGTCGAGATCAACACCTTCGACCACGAGGGCTTCAAGACCGCGATCCGCAACTTCCTGACCGCCGATCCACCCGACCTGATCACCTGGTTCGCGGGCAACCGCATGAAGCCTTTCGTCGATGCGGGCCAGCTGATGGACATCTCGGATGTCTGGGCGGCCGAGGGCGTGGGCGAGAACCTGGCCTCGGCCGAAAGCTCGGTCACCTTCGACGGCAAGCAATGGGGAATGCCCTACAGCTATTACCAGTGGGGCGTGTATTACAACCGCGACGCCTATGAGGCCGCGGGCATCGCCGAGCCTGCCACCGATTGGGACGGTTTCCTGGCCAATTGCGAAACCTTCCAGGCCGCGGGCATCGACTGCCTGACCACGGGCAGCAAGGCGCTGTGGCCGGTGGCGGGGCTGTTCGATTATCTGTCGCTGCGCACGAACGGCTATGACTGGCACATGCAGCTGACCAACGGGGAAATCCCCTGGACCGATGACAGCGTGCGCGCCGTCTTTGCCGAGATGGGCCGCATCGCCCCCTTCATCACCGCCAACCATGCCGCCATCGACTGGCAGGATGCGGTGGCGCTGATGGTCCAGGGCCGGGCCGCGCATTACGTCATGGGCAATTTTGCCGTGGCGGCATTCCGCGACGGGGGCATGACGGATGACAATCTGGGCTTCATGTCCTTCCCCACGATCAACGCGGACATCCCCCGCGCCGAGGAGGCCCCGACCGAGACCGTCCACATCCCCGCAGGCGCCCGCAACCCCGATGATGCCAAGCTGTTCCTGACCTATCTGGCCCGCGCCAACGTGCAGACCAAGATGAATGACATGCTGGGCCAGCTGCCGGTCAATTCCGAGGCCAGCGTCGGCGACGATCCCTTCCTGCAGGCCGGGTTCGAGATGCTGTCCACCGCCGAGGGCGGCATCGCGCAGTTCTTCGACCGCGACGCCCCCGCCGAGATGGCCAAGGCCGGGATGGAGGGCTTCCAGGAGTTCCTGGTCCGCCCGGAGCGTCTGGACCAGATCCTGGACCGGCTGGAGCGCCAGCGCCAGCGCATCTACGCCACCGCCCAGTAGGCGCCGGATGCGGGCCACTCACGGCCCGCATCCCCCCGGCCCGCATCACCTTGGCCCGACCCGGAGCGTCCGATGACCGCCCTGCCCCATGACCCCGCCCCGCCGCGCGCCCGCCGGACCCGCAAGACCCTGACGCCGTGGCTGTTTCTGGCGCCGGGCATGGCGATGTTCCTGATCTATGTGCTGATCCCGATCGTCCAGTCGGTCTGGGTGTCCTTCCATGACTGGGACGGGCTGGGCCAGATGCGCTGGATCGGGCTGGCCAACTATTCCGAGCTGTGGTGGGACGACGCCTTCTATACCAGCCTGAAGAACAACGTGATCTGGCTGGTCCTCTATATGCTGGCGGTGCCGGCGGGGCTGATGATCGCGCTGTTCCTGAACCAGACCGTGCGCGGCATCCGCATCTACAAGTCGCTGTTCTTCTTTCCCTTCGTCATCAGCCAGGTGGTCGTGGGGCTGATCTTTTCCTGGTTCTACGCACCGGGCTTCGGGCTGCTCTATGCGATGATCGAATGGCTGACCGGGCGCGGCGTGGCCATCCTGGCCGAGGAGGATTACGTCACCTACGGCATCATCGCGGCAGGCCTCTGGCCGCAGATCGCCTATTGCATGATCCTCTATCTGACCGGCCTCAATGCCGTCGCCCCCGACCAGATCGAGGCCGCGCGCCTGGACGGCGCCAAGGGCTGGCGGATGCTGTGGCATGTGGTCCTGCCGCAGCTGCGCCCGGCCACATTCATCGCGGTGGTGATGACCGTGATCGGCGCGCTGCGCAGCTTCGATCTGGTCAGCATCATGACCTCGGGCGGGCCCTTCGGGTCCAGCCGCGTGCTGTCCTATTACATGTATGAACAGGCGCTGTCGGAATACGGCTACCGGATGGGCTATGGCGCGGCCATCGCGGTGGTGCTGTTCGGCATCATGATGATCTTCATCTCGGGCTTCATCTGGAAGATGTGGCGCGACGAGAAAGGGCTGTAGAGCGATGTTCCCCCGTCCCGTCCAATCCATGTCCCCCGCCGCCCGGACGATGTATCAGGTGGCGCTGCCGGTGATGCTGATCCTGTGGCTGCTGCCTTTGCTGGGGGTGGCCGCGACATCGGTCAGGCCGTCATCGGACCTCGCGCAGGGTAACTACTTCGGCATGCCCTCGCGCCTGGCCTTCGAGAATTACCTGGATGTCTTCCGCAATTCGCCCATGGGCAGCTATCTGTGGAACAGCCTGCGCACGACGATCCCGGTGATGATCGGGGCGGTGGCCCTGTCCTGCCTGACGGGTTTCGCGCTGGCGGTCTATCGGTTCCGCTTTTCGATGCTGGTCTTCTTCATGTTCGTGGCGGGCAATTTCGTGCCCTTCCAGATCCTGATGGTGCCGGTGCGCGATCTGACGGTCAGCCTCGGCCTCTACAACACGATCACCGGGCTGGCGCTGTTCCACATCGCCTTCCAGACGGGGTTCTGCACGCTCTTCATGCGCAACTTCATCAAGGCCCTACCGCGCGAGCTGATCGAGGCCGCCCGCGTCGAGGGCGTCACCGAATGGCAGATCTTCTGGCATATCGTCCTGCCCTTGGTCCGGCCCGCCATCGCGGCGCTGTCGGTGCTGGTCTTCACCTTCATCTGGAACGATTACTTCTGGGCGATGGTGCTGACCCAAGGGGCGGGCACGCAACCCGTGACGGCCGGGCTGAACAGCCTGAACGGCCAGTGGATCGCCGCCTGGCACCTGGTCAGCGCCGGATCGATCCTGGCCGCCATGCCGCCCGTTCTGATGTTCTTCCTGATGCAGCGGCATTTCATCGCCGGGCTGACCTTGGGGGCGGTGAAATGAGCCTCTGGCGCATCGACAGCCCGGCGCAGACGCTGGTTTTCGGCAGCGATGGCGGCATGTCCGCCTGCCATTACTGGGGCGAGCCCCTGCCTGCCGATACCGACCTTGACGCACTGGTCGCGGCGGGCGCGGGCGGGGTCACCGGCGGGATGCTGGACGCGCTGCCGCCTCTGTCGCTGCTGCCCGAGGCGCGGCGCAGCTTTCCCGGCCAGCCCGGCCTGGTGGCCTTTCAGGACGACCGCCCGCTCCTGCCCGAATGGCGGCTGGCGGGGGCCGATCAGGATGATGGCGGCCTGGTGCTGCGCCATGTCGCGCCGGGGCTGCGGCTGGATCACCACATCGCCACGCGGGCGCATGGGCTGATCACGATCGAGGCGGTTCTGCGTGCGGATCGGCCGCTGGTCCTGCATCACCTGGCCGTGGCGCTGCCCGCGCCTTTGCACATGACCCGGCTGACCGAGCTGGCAGGCCGCTGGACGCGGGAATTCCAGCCCGTCACCGCCACGCTGGACCACGGCACCCGCCTGCGCGACGCGCGCACCGGCCGGTCGGGGCATGAACACCCGCCGCTCTTCTGGCTGACGACGCCGGGCACCAGCCACACGACCGGCGAGGTCGCGGCCCTGCACCTCGCCTGGTCGGGCGGCCACCGCATGCTGGTCGAGACCCTGCCCGAGGGCCGTCGCCAGATCCAGCTGGGCCCGGCCTCGGGCAGCGAACCGGAACCGGGCACGGAGTTCCGCACCGCACCCCTCTGGCTGATCCGGGGCGAGGCCGGGCTGAACAGCGCCGCCATCCCGCTGCAGCGCAGGATCCGCGACGCGCTGCCCCCGTCCCGCCAACCCCGCCCCGTTCATTACAACGGGTGGGAGGCCGTCTATTTCCGCCATGACCAGACCGAGCTGGCCCGCATCGCCGACCGCGCCGCGACGCTTGGCGCCGAACGCTTCGTGCTGGACGACGGCTGGTTCGGGCGGCGCGACGACGACACGACCTCGCTCGGCGACTGGACGGTCGATCCGCGCAAGCATCCCAAGGGCCTGGGGCCGCTGATCGCCCGGCTGCGCGCGATGGGCCTGCGCTTCGGCCTGTGGCTCGAGCCCGAGATGGTGAACGAGGACAGCGACCTGTTCCGCGCCCATCCCGACTGGATGCTGGGGCCGCGCGACCAGATCCGGGGCCGCAACCAGCTGCATCTGGACCTGTCGCGCCCGGAGGTCCGCGATCATCTGTTCGACCACATCGACCGCATCCTGACCGATCATGACATCGACTATGTCAAATGGGACCATAACCGCCTGACGCCCATGGCCGATGCGCGCCAGACGCGCGGGCTCTATGCGCTGCTGGACCGGCTGCGCGCGGCACATCCGGGGGTGGAATGGGAAAGCTGCGCCTCGGGCGGGGGGCGGATCGACGGGGCGATCCTGACCCGCTGCGGGCGGGTCTGGCTGTCCGACAGCAATGACGCGATCGAACGCCTGCGCATCCAGCACGAGGCCGCGATGCTGCTGCCCGCCTGCGTCACCGGCAGCCATGTGGGGCCCCGCGACTGCCACACCTCGGGTCGTGTCCTGCCCATGGCCCTGCGCGCCTGGACCGCCGCGCAGCGCCACATGGGCTTTGAGATGGACCCGCGCGAACTGACCGATGACGAGGCCCGCATCTTGGCCCGCGTTACCGCCTGGTGGCGTGAGAACCGCCACTGGATGATGGCGGGCGACATCTGGCGGCTGGACCGCCCCGCGGGCAGCCTGGCCGAGATGCAGCTGGCCGCCGATGGCGCGCGCATGGTCGTCTTCGCCGCCCAGATCGAGGCCCCCGTGGCCCTGCAGCCCCCGCCCCTGCGCCTGACCGGGCTGGATCCGCGGGCCGTCTATCGGCTGCGGATGCTGGAACGCCCGCGCGGGCATCCCGCGTCGCGGACGGCCCTGACGCAGGGGCCGGTCACCCTGACCGGGGCGGCGCTGATGGCCCAGGGGGTTGCGCTGCCGCCCGCCTTCCCGCAGACCATCGCCGTGATCGAAGGAACCCGCCTGTGACCATCAACTGGATCGCCGCCGATTGGGGCACCACGAACCTGCGCCTCTGGGCCATGTCGGGCCGCAAGCCGGTCGAGGCGCGGTCCTCGGATCAGGGCATGGGCGGGCTGGCCCCCGACCAGTTCGCCCCCGCCCTGGCCCGCGCGACCCGACCATGCCGCAGGCGATGACGGGGACGGCGGGCCAGCCCTCGGTCGCGCCAGGGCTGGATCGAGGCGCCCTATGCCCCCGTCCCCTGCGCCGCCACGCCCCGGCTGGTCGCCCTGCCCGGCGATCCCGGCGGCCGCCCCGTCCGCGTCGTCTGCGGCATCCGCCAGGACAGCCCCGCCGATGTGATGCGCGGCGAGGAGACCCAGATCGCGGGCCTTCTGGCGCTGGAGCCGGATTTCGACGGCATCGCCTGCCTGCCCGGCACGCATACGAAATGGGTCCGCATCTCGGCCGGCGAGATCTGCAATTTCGTCAGCTTCATGACCGGCGAGATTTTCGCCCTGCTGTCGCGCCAATCCGTGCTGCGCCATTCCCTGGGCGAGGGTCAGGGCGATCCGGCGGCCTTCCGCACCGCCCTGTCCGACGCCATGTCGCGCCCCGAACGCGGCTATGCCGGGCTGTTCCAGCTGCGGGCGGAATCGCTGCTGTCGGGGCTGGACCCGTCCGCGGCGCGGGGGCGTCTTTCCGGCACCCTGATCGGGTGGGAGCTGGCGGCCGCGCGCCCGTGGTGGCTGGGATCCCAGGTGACGGTGATCGGCGCCCCGGCCTTGGCCGACCTCTATGTCGATGCGCTGGCGGCCCAAGGCGTGCCCGCCGCGCGCATGTCGGCCACCGATGCCACCTTGGCAGGGCTTGCCGCCGCGCACCGCCGCTTTCAGGAGGAATGATCCCATGTCCCGCCCCATCATCGCCATCCTGCGCGGCCTGACCCCGCCCGAGGCCCCGGCCATTGCCCGCGCCCTGATCGATGCCGGCATCACCCGGCTGGAGGTGCCGCTGAATTCCCCCGACCCCCTGGACAGCATCGCCGCCATGGCCCGCGATTTCGGCGACCGGGCGCTGATCGGCGCGGGCACGGTGATGACCCCCAACCAGGTGGCGCAGGTCGCCCGGGCCGGGGGCCGGATGGTCCTGTCGCCCCATTGCGACGCGGCCGTGATCCGCGCCACGACCGCCGCCGGCATGAACAGCTTTCCCGGCGTCATGACCCCGACCGAGGCCTTCGCGGCGCTGGCCGCCGGCGCCACCGGGCTGAAGCTGTTCCCGAGCGAGCTGATCGGCCCCGCGGGCCTGCGCGCCCTGCGCGCGGTCCTGCCCGCGGGCACCGCATGCTGGGCCGTGGGCGGGGTCTCGGCCGCGACGATGGACGATTGGCGGCGCGCGGGGGCCGCGGGCTTCGGGATCGGATCGGCGCTTTATTCCCCCGGCGACGCGCCCGAGACGGTCGCCGCCAAGGCCCGCGACATCGTCGCCGCATATGAGGCATCCGCATGATCTTCGACGACACCCCCTGCACCTTGGGCGAAGGCGCGCTGTGGCATCCCGACCGCCAGTCGCTGATCTGGTTCGACATCCTGAATGCCAGACTGTTCGAGCGTCCCTTGGACGGCGCGCGCCGGTCCTTCGATCTGCCGGGGATGGGGTCGGCGGCGGGGATCGTGGATGCCGACCGGCTGATCGTCGCGACGGAAACCGCGCTGCGCCTCCTCGATCTGCGCGACGGCCGGTCCGAGGTTCTGGTGCCGCTGGAGGCCGACAATCCCGTCACCCGCAGCAATGACGGCCGCGCCGATCCGCAGGGCGGGTTCTGGATCGGCACGATGGGCCGGGCGGCCGAGCCGCGGGCGGGCTCGATCTGGCGATACCACCGGGGCGAACTGCGCAGGCTCTTTGCCGACATCACCATCACCAACGCGATCTGCTTTTCGCCCGAGGGCGACCTGGCCCATTTCGCCGATACCGACCGCGCGACGATCTGGCAGCTGCGGCTGGACCGCGACGGCTGGCCCCTGGGCGATCCGCAGGTCTTCGTCGACCTGGCGGCCGAGGGGCTGAACCCCGACGGCGCGGTGATCGACGCCGAGGGCGGGCTGTGGTCCGCGCAATGGGGCGCGGGGCGCGTCGCGCGCTATGACCGGCAGGGGCGGTTCGACCGGGCGGTGGCCTTTCCGGCGGCCCAGATCTCCTGCCCGTCGCTCGGGGGGGCGGGGCTGGACCAGCTGTTCGCGACATCGGCGCGTCAGGACATGGACGATCCCGGCCCGATGGACGGATGCACCTTCCGCGCGCCCGCGGGGGTCAGGGGCCAGGCGGAACATCGCGTCCTGCCGGGCTGAGCGTTGCACCCCCCCGCGGGCATAGGCTCCGGCCCTGCACGGAAGACGTGCGGGGCCGGGCGACACTGGTTTCTCGGAGCTCGTTTATCGAAATGGTAACTTTCCTGACATAGACCGGCAGGGACGGCGCCTGCGCGCCGCACCACGCACGGGACGTGTGACGAAAGGAAACACGATGACCAAACGGGCACTGATCACCGGCATCACCGGGCAGGACGGCAGCTATCTGGCCGAATTCCTGCTGGAAAAGGGCTACGAGGTCCACGGCATCAAGCGCCGGTCGTCATCGCTTAACACGCAGCGCATCGATCATATCTACGAGGATCCGCATACCAAGGACGCCCGCCTGTTTCTGCATTACGGCGATCTGGGCGACACCTCGTCGATCATGCGGATCATGGCCGACGTGAAGCCCGACGAGGTCTATAACCTCGGCGCCCAGTCCCATGTCGCGGTCAGCTTCGCCACGCCCGAATACACCGCCAATGTGGATGCCATCGGCACGCTGCGCATCCTGGAGGCGATCCGCTTTCTGGGGCTGGAGGGCAAGACCCGCTTCTACCAGGCCTCGACCTCGGAGCTTTATGGCCTGGTCCAGGAGATCCCGCAGCGCGAAACGACGCCCTTCTATCCGCGATCGCCCTATGCGGTGGCCAAGATGTATGCCTACTGGATCACGGTGAACTATCGCGAGGCCTATAGGATCTATGGCTGCAACGGCATCCTGTTCAACCATGAATCCCCCCGCCGGGGCGAGACTTTCGTGACCCGCAAGATCACCCGCGGCCTAACCAACATCGCCCAAGGGCTGGAGGATTGCCTTTATATGGGCAATATCGACGCGCTGCGGGACTGGGGGCACACCAAGGATTACGTCCGCATGCAGTGGATGATGCTGCAACAGGACGCGCCCGAGGATTTCGTGATCGCCACCGGCCTGCAATATTCCGTGCGCCAGTTCATCGAATGGTCGGCCGCGCATCTGGGCATCACCCTGCGCTTCGAGGGCACGGCCGAGGCCGCGCAGGGCATCGTCGAGGCCGTCAGCGGCGATGACGCGCCGGGCGTCAAGCCGGGCGACGTGATCGTGCGGATCGACCCGCGCTATTACCGCCCGACCGAGGTCGAGACCCTGCTGGGCGATCCGACCAAGGCGCGGGAAAAGCTGGGCTGGGTCCCCGAGATCACCACCCAGCAGATGTGCGAGGAGATGGTGGCCGAGGATCTGAAATCCGCCCGCCGCCATGCGCTGCTGCGCAGGCATGGCTATGATCTGCCGATCTATCACGAAAGCTGAGGGTCCCATGACGCGCATCTTCGTCGCAGGGCATCGCGGCATGGTCGGCAGCGCGATCCTGCGTCAGCTGCAGGACCGGCCGGATGTCACCCTGATCACCCGCACCAGCGCGGAACTGGACCTGACCGACCAGGCGGCCGTGCGCGCCTTCATGGATGCCGAACGGCCCGATGCGGTGATCCTGGCCGCGGCCAAGGTGGGCGGTATCCATGCCAACAACACCTATCCGGCGGAATTCATCCACCGCAACCTGATGATCGCCTGCAACGTCATCCACGAGGCCTGGGCTCATGGCGTCACGCGGCTGCTGCAGCTGGGCTCCAGCTGCATCTATCCGCGCGAGGCGGACCAGCCCATCCGCGAGGACGCCCTGCTGACCGGCATCCTGGAACCCACGAACGAGCCCTATGCCATCGCCAAGATCGCGGGGATCAAGCTGTGCGAAAGCTACAACCGGCAATATGGCACCGATTACCGATCGGTGATGCCGTCGAACCTCTATGGCCCTGGCGACAATTTCGACCCGGAGAACAGCCATGTGATGCCCGCCCTGATCCGCCGCTTTCACGAGGCCGCGCGCGACGACCTGCCCGAGGTGGTGATGTGGGGCAGCGGCAGGCCGCGCCGCGAATTCCTGCATGTGGACGACATGGCGCGGGCCTCGCTTTTCGTCTTCGACCTGGACCGGGCGGTCTATGACGCGCATACCGAACCGATGCTGTCGCATCTGAATGTCGGATCGGGCAGCGATGTCGAGATCGGCGAGTTGGCCCGGATGGTCGCGGATGTCGTGGGCTATCGCGGCCGTATCACCAACGACCTGTCGCGCCCGGACGGCACGATGCGCAAGCTGATGTCCTCGGACCGGCTGCGCGCCATGGGCTGGGCGCCGCAGGTCGATCTGCGCGACGGCATCGCCCGGACCTATCGCTGGTTTCTGGACAACAGGGCGGGCTGATCGGGATGGAGGACCGGGGCAAGCTGATCGCGTTTCGCGCCGACCGGATGGGGGGCCGGCTGATCGCGCTGCTGAACACGCTGCGTTTCGCGCGCAGTCACGACCTGCCCTTCGTGGTCCATTGGCGCGACAGCGACGGGTTGGGCGACGGGACCGAGCTGTTCTCGCAGGATTTCGTGCGCGACCATTTCATCGACAAGCCCAGCTATCAGCGGATGAAGGGCCGGGCGACGGCGATCGGCAGCGTCCTGCAGAGCCCCACGCGCGAGGCCTTTCTGGACCATTTCAAGGGTGGCATGCATGTCCTGCTGGACCCGCCCTTCGACGTGTTGAAGATGCCCTTCGAGGACGAGGCCGAGGTGCATCGCGACTTTCGCGCGGTGGTCGACGACCTGCCGCTGAACCCGGTCCTGGCCGAACATCTGGACCGGCTGCGCGGCCAGCTGCGCGACGGGCGGCGCACGGTCGCCTATCACATCCGCCGCGGCGATCTGACCAGCGACATGCGCGCGATGAACCGCGCCTGGCCCAACAAGTTCGTCCCCGACGAATTCTTCGAGACCCATATCCGCGCCAATTTGGAGGGCAGCGGTACGCGAACGATCCTGTTCAGCGACAATCCTTCGGTGCTGACCCGCTATACCGGCATGTTCCCCGACCTGCTGACCTTTGCCCGCGTCGCCGATACCAGCGCCCTGACCGAGGTGCAGCGCGACGCGCTGGAGCTGTTCGCCATGTCGCTGTCGGACCTGATCGTGGCGCCGCCCTCATCAGCCTTCAGCTCGACCGCGCGCACCATCGGCGGGGGCGAATTCCGCGACGTGGAATCCGAGATCACGCCCGAGGCGCGCCATGCCGCGCTGGACCTGCTGGCCAGCCGCCTGCGCGACCAGCCCGACCTGTTCGCCAATGAGGGCGAGATCGGGCAATATCTGGTCTATGCCTGCGACCACCTGGTCAAGACCGGCCGGCGCGCCGAATTCATCGAGATCGCCGCAGGCCATATCCGCAGCGGTCTGAACATCGCCTTCGTCCATGCCATGACCCTGCGCGAGATGTTCTTCGACGGCCAGTATCAGGCCATCTGCGACCTGCGCCCGGTGATCGACCGGGGTTTCGTGGCCTTTCAGCGCAGCTTCGCGCAGGTCGCGCTCTATCACGGGCTGGCGCTGCTGATGCTGGGCCGGCAAGCCGAGGGGCTGGAACAGATCGTCTCGGCCTTCTGGCACGAGCCGGTCGAGGGCGAGATCAACGCCCTGGCGGGCCTGCTCCGTGCGCAGGGCGATTTCGACCAGACGAATTTCTGGGTCTCGGACCCGGAGATCGAGCGGCTGTTCCCCAACCGCTTCGTGGTCGATCACGTCCGCACCTACTACACCCCGCTGGTCGATGCCGGGGTGCTGGAATTCGACAAGATGGTGCCCACGAACCGGGTGATGGTCTGGGAATGGCCGGATTTCACCCGGTCGGACCTGCGCAGCCATTACAAGTTCCGCGGCCATTTCCGATCGATCCTGCGCATCCTGGAACGGCGGGTCTGGTCCACGAACCTGAAGCCGCATTTCGACAGCTTCACCGGCATGATCGCCCTGCGCGAGGGCGATCTGGACCAGGCGGCCCGGATGATGGCCATGGCCATCGAAGCCAAGCCCGACATCGCCATCTTTCACAAGCGCCATGCCGAACTGCTGCTGGAACAGGAGCGCATGCCCGAGGCCTTGGCCGCGATCGACCGCGCCATCGCCCTGGCCCCGGAGGCGGGGATCTTTCGCGCCATGCGCGGGCTGATCCAGCTGCGCGCGGGCGATGCGGCGGGCGCGGCCGACACGCTGATGGCGCTGATGGACCAAGGCGCGATGCGGTTTCCGTCGGTGTTCTTTCTGGCCGCCGATGCCGCCCAGGCCGCCGGGCGTCCGCAGGACGCCGAACGCATGCTGGATGCGGGGCTGCGCCTGGCGCCGCTGAACTGGCGCCGGCAATGTGCGCTGGCGCAGCTGCGCGCGGATCTGGGCGATGTCGACGGCGCGCGCCGCGTGCTGGACTGGACCCTGCAATGGGCCGACGACCACCCGCCGCTGGTCATGCTGAACACCGATCTGCTGGTCGGCGCGGGCCGGCTCGACGATGCCCGCAGCAGGCTGGAACGCCTGATCCGGCGCTATCCCGACAAGCAGCAATATGCGCGCCGGCACAAGAAGCTGGCGCGTCTGTAACGATGGCGGCTTTTTCCGCCCCCAGACCGGAGCATCGAGGATGAGACGAGGTCACAGCAGCATCGACCAGGCCCATTTCCTGGTCTATTCCAACGGGGTCGACCCCTTTGCCGCGAATGCCGACGATTACTGCGCATCGGCGCTGAAGGTCGGCTTCGACAGCGCCACCCATGTCACCGAGGAGGCCCTGCGCGCCACCCCCTTCTGGGAGGAGAACCGATTTATCCTCGAACAGCCCCGCGGCGCGGGATACTGGCTGTGGAAGCCGTGGATCGTGCTGCAGAAGCTGCGCGAATGCGGGCCGAACGACATCGTCATCTACAATGATGCGGGCCGCTACGGGCGCGGGTCGTTCCGCCAGTTCCCGGCCTTTCCCCATGGGGCGGTCGAACTCTGCGCGCGCACGCCCAAGCGGTTCATCCACGGCTTCATCTCGAACTGGCAGATCCAGGGGCATTACACCAAGCGCGACGCCTTCATCCTGATGGATGCCGATACGGACGAACAGCGCCTCGCGGCCCAGGTCTGCACGGGGCCGCTGCTGTTCATGCCGTCGGATGACAGCTTTGCCTTTCTGGAACAGTGGCTGGACTACTGCCGCGACCCGCGCATCCTGACCGACCAGCCGGACGAGCTGGGCCGCCCCTTTCCTGTCTTTCGCGACCACCGCCACGACCAGTCGGTGGGGTCGATCCTGGCCCACAAGACCAAGGCGCATTACTTCGACTTTTCCGAAGGCGGCGCCTTCCAGGCATCCGAGGATGTGCGCCAGCGCAACCGCCATGTGCCGCGCCTGCACACCCATGTGGGCTATGTCTCGCTGATCGCGGCGCGGGCCATGCCGGACGATTTCCTGATGCGCGACGATCCCGACATGGCCGAGCTGTCGCATCTGCTGCGCAACCTTTCGCCGGACCAGCCCCTGCCCGTCCATCCCGACAAGGTCCCGCAGGCGGTCCTCGAGGCCGAACTGGACGAATTGCTGCTGGACCCGCGCCCGACGCTCTGCCGCGATCACATGATGGTGGCGCTGACCGACAACCGCATCGCCAATTCGCGCCTGCATGTTTTGGGCAAGTATCCCGACGATGCCGTCACCTTCTGGGAGATCGCCTGCCAGGCCTTCCGCGACCGCGCCGCCGCCGCCCATGCCGACGGCACGCCCCCCACATGGGCCGACGCGCCGCGCATGGCGGTCATGGCGCTGCGCGACGCGGAATCGCGCATGCCGGACCTGCGCCGCAGGGTCATGGCGGGCTATGTCTGGACGCTGCTGGATGACGATGCGCGGGCGATCTTCAAATCCGCCCACAAGAACATCAGGACCCCCCGCGGCATGGAGGCGATGGAACGCTTCGTCGCCCTTCTGGACGAGGGGGACGCCATCCCCCTGGCGGTCGAGCTGGCCGGCGACGACCGCCCGCTGAGCGAGGACGTGTCGCGCCGGCTGCGCGACTGGATGCTGCGCGACGGCCAGCCCGCGGGCTGATCCTCACGCCTCGACGGTGATCCGGCCCAGGGGGTTGGAACAGCAGGCCAGGATCCAGCCCTCGGCGATGTCGTCATCCGTGATGCCGCCGTTATGGACCATATGCACCTCGCCCGCGGTCTTGCGGATGCGGCAGGTGCCGCACAGCCCGAAGGTGCAGCCCGAAGGGATGTTCAGCCCCGCCCGCTTGGCCACGGCCAGCACGGTGTCGGTTTCCGTGCAGGCAGCGGTGACGCCGCTGGCGGCGAAGGTGACCTGGGCGCGGGCATCCTCGGTCGGGGCCACATCGTCGATCACCGGGGCCTCGGCCTCGGACGCCACCGGGGCGCCGAAGCTTTCCTGGTGATAGCGCTCCATGTCGTAGCCGAGCGATCCCAGCATGTCGCGCACCGCCTGCATGAAGGGCTCGGGGCCGCAGCAGAAGACCTCGCGATCCAGGTAATCGGGCGCCATCAGCCCCAGCATCAGGCAGTTCAGCCGCCCCTCATAGCCGTGCCAGACCCGGAAGGGCTCGGGCCGTTCGACGGTCAGCCGCAGCTGCAGCCCCGGCACGCGGGCCGCGTAATGCTCCAGCTGGTCGCGGAAGATGATGTCCGAGGGGCGCTGCGCGGCGTGGACGAAGACGATGTCGGTATCCTGCGCCCGGTCCCAGGCCCAGGTGGTCATCGACATCATCGGCGTGATCCCCGACCCGGCCGAGATGAACAGGTATTTCGACGCCGGATGGCGGTGAAAGCTGAAGATCCCGTTCGGCCCATAGGCGCGCAGCCGCATCCCCGGCCGCAGATGGTCCAGCATCCAGCGCGTGCCGACCGAGGCCTCCTGCGCCTTGACCGTGACCGAGATCGACAGCGGCCGCGAGGGCGACGAGCTGATCGTGTAGGTCCGCTGGATGTTGCCGCCGGGCACCGGCAGGTCCAGCGTCACGAACTGGCCCGGCTGATAGTCGAACCAGGCCCCGGAGGGCGCGCGGAAGATGAAGCTGGACGTGTCGCGCGTCTCGGGGACGATCATCACGCATTCCAGCATCTCGTCGTCGGACCACGGCTCGGCGGTCCAGTTCAGGCGGGGGCGCGGCATCTATTCCGCCGCCTGCCTGAGGCCGAGCCGCGCGGACATGACCCCGCAATACCAGTCGATCAGGTGGATCACCCCGGCCTCCTGGCTGGGGGAATAGGGGCCGGGCTCGTAGGCGGGCGACAGGATGCCCAGCTGGTTCTCCTCGACCACCTGGCGGTCCTCGTCATTGGTGGCCAGCCAGACGGTGGTCAGCGTGTCCAGGTCGTAATCCGTGCCCTCGACCGCGTCCTCATGGACCAGCCACCAGGTGGTGACCTGGGTTTCCGTGGGGCTGACGGGCAGGATGCGGAAGACGATGGCGTGATCGGGCAGGAAATGGTTCCAGCTGGACGGGAAATGATAGAACATCAGGCTGCCCGCGTCGTTCCACGGCAGCTGGCCCATGCGGCGCGCGACGGCGGCCTTGCCCGACATGGTGAAGCTTTCCTGATGATCCATCAGCGGCACGCGGGCCATGCGCCACTGCATGTCGGGGGCGTTGACGAAGCGCGCGGGCAGGCCCGCCGCGTCGCAGCGGTCCCAGTGGGCCAGGATCTCGGGGCTGGCGGAATTGGGCCCCTCCATCACCGTCATCAGCGGATCGTCGGAATAGGTCCGGCAGAGCGACGGATGGCTGCCGCTGCAGTGATAGCATTCGCGGTTGTTCTCCATCACCAGCTTCCAGTTGCCCTTTTCCACGATGGTCGAGCTGTGGGCGACCTTGGAGCGGTCCAGCCCCGAGGGCGCCACATAGCGCATCAGGTTGGCGGCCAGTTCGTTGATCGCGGGGGGCACCTGGGCCAGGCAGATGAAGATCATCCCCTTCAGGTCGATGCAGTGGACGGGCTTCAGGCTGTATTTCGCCGGGTCGAAATCCGGCCCCATGTCGCGCGCGAACAGCAGCTTGCCGTCCAGGTCGTAGGTCCATTGGTGATAGGGGCAGACCAGCTTGGCCCCCGTCCCCGCCGCCTTGGCGCAGAGCCGCTGGCCGCGATGGCGGCAGACGTTGTGAAAGGCGCGGATGCGACCGTCGGCGCCGCGCGTGACCACCACCGGGTAGTCGCCGACCTGCATGGTCAGATAGCTGCCCGTGCGCGGCACCTGGGCGGCGGGGCCGGCGAACAGCCATTCGCGATACCAGATGTGGTCCAGGTCGTCCTGATAGGCCTGACGCCCGCAATAGAGCGCGCGGTCCAGCGCATGTCCGGGACGGCGCGCGGCGATCAGCTGGGCGGTCGAGGGGGTTGGATCATGGGTCATGGCGCTGTCCGGGCAAGCGGGTGGATATCGGCCCCAACCTAGCCGCAGCGCCGCGCGGACATGGCCGAATTGCGACATTCGGCCAGCGGAATCAGACATCCCCCCCGGATGGGATCAGCCCGTCCTTGTGCAACCGGCCGAAGGGCTGGCCGGAATGGGGGCTGCGTTCGGCCAGCAGGCGGCGCCATTCGGCGACCAGCTCCGGCGGGCGGGCGCGGTTGACCGTGGTGAAGAGCGAGGTCGCCAGCAGCTCGTCGGTCATGGTGCTGACCATCCAGTCATGGGCGCGCGGTAGATCCACATCCAGGGCTCGCACCAGCGGGGGCCCGGTCCGCGGGGGTGGAAGTCGCAATCAACTCATGGGTCAACACCGCACCCGCTGGCGTTTTGCGAAATTATGGAATGTTTTTCCAAAATGCCTTGGCAGCGGCGTTCCGCTGGCGTATCACGGGGGTCAGACGCCACGCTGGCATGACCGGAGGACCACCCATGACCGCATCCACCGCCACCCGCAACGGGCTGGAGATCGACCAGGACTTCCTGCGCTTCGTCGAGGATGAGGTGCTGGCCGGGACCGCCGTCGCGGCCGATGACTTCTGGGCCGGCTATGCCGCGCTGCTGGACGAATTCGCGGCCGAGAACCGCGATCTGCTGGACCGCCGCACCGCCTTGCAGCGCCGGATCGACGATTGGCACCGCCAGCGGGGCAACCAGGGTTGGGACCAGGCGGCCTATCGCGACTTTCTGACCGAGATCGGCTATCTGGTGCCCGAACCGGCCCCCTTCACCATCGAGAACGGCCGGATCGACCCGGAGATCGCCACCATGGCCGGCCCGCAGCTGGTCGTGCCGGTCAGCAATGCGCGCTTTGCACTGAACGCGGCCAATGCGCGGTGGGGATCGCTCTATGACGCGCTTTACGGGTCGGACGTGATGGGGCCGCCGCCCGCCGGATCGGCGCTGGACCCGGACCGCCGCGACGCGGTCGTGGCCCGCGCCGCGCGCTTTCTGGACGAGGCCCTGCCGCTGGACGGGGGCAGCCATGCCGATGTCACCGCCTATGACAGCGACGGCCGGGGCCTGATCGCCACGGTGGGCGGCAAGGCGCTGCGGCTGCGCGATCCGCGGGCCTTCATCGGCACGCGGCAGGACGGTGCGGCGCGGGGGCTGGTGCTTCGCCATCACGGGCTGCATGTGGAACTGGTGATCGATGCCGACCATCCGATCGGGGCGGCCTCGCCCTCGGGGCTGCGCGACGTGGTGCTGGAGGCGGCCCTGTCGGCCATCCAGGATTGCGAGGACAGCGTGGCGGCCGTCGATGCGGCCGACAAGATCGCGGTCTATCGCAACTGGCTGGGGCTGATGAAGGGCGATCTGTCCGAGACTTTCCAGAAGGGCGGCCGCGCCATGACGCGCCGCCTGGCCGATGACCGGCAGGTGACGCGGCCCGACGGGACCACCGTCACGCTGCAGGGCCGCGCGCTGCTACTGGTGCGCAATGTCGGGCATCTGATGACCACGGATGCGGTGCGCCGCGATGGCCGACCCACGCCCGAGGGCTTCATGGATGCGATGGTCACCGTCGCCGCGGCGCTCCATGACCTAGCCCGCGACCAAGGCCCGCGCAACAGCCGGGCGGGCGCGGTCTATGTCGTCAAGCCCAAGATGCACGGCCCCGACGAGGCCGCCTTTGCCGACCGCCTCTATGGCCGGGTCGAGGCGATCCTGGGCCTGGCGCCCAACACCGTCAAGCTGGGCCTGATGGACGAGGAACGCCGCACCAGCGCCAATCTGGCCGCCTGCATCCACGCGCTGCGCAACCGCATCTTCTTCATCAACACGGGCTTTCTGGACCGCACCGGGGACGAGATCCACACCTCGATGCAGGCGGGCCCGTTCCTGGGCCGCGACGCGATGAAATCCGCGCCCTGGCTGAAGGCCTACGAGGATCGCAACGTGCTGATCGGCCTGAATGCGGGGATGCGGGGCCGGGCGCAGATCGGCAAGGGCATGTGGGCCAAGCCCGACGCCTTGGCCGAGATGCTGGAGGTCAAGATCGGCCATCCGCAATCGGGCGCCTCGACGGCCTGGGTCCCCTCGCCCACGGCGGCGACGCTGCATGCGCTGCATTACCACGCGGTCGATGTCGTTGCCGTCCAAGACCGGATCTCGGATCGTGCGGTCCCGGGGCTGGACCTGCTGCTGACCCCCGCCTTGGCGGATGCGCCGATCCCACGCGACGCGGTCCTGCGCGAACTGGACAACAGCGCGCAGGGCATCCTGGGCTATGTCGTGCGATGGGTCGACCAGGGGATCGGCTGTTCCAAGGTTCCCGATATCGACGATGTCCAGCTGATGGAGGATCGCGCCACCTGCCGCATCAGCGCGCAATATCTGGCCAACTGGCTGGAACACGGGCTGATCACCCGCGACGAGGTCGAGGACGCGCTGCGCCGCATGGCGGCCAAGGTCGATGCCCAGAATGCGGGCGATCCTGCCTATCGCCCGATGGCGCCGGGCTTTGACGGGCCGGCCTTCCAGGCGGCGCGCGATCTGGTGCTGACCGGGACCAGCCAGCCCTCGGGCTATACCGAACCCGCGCTGCATGCCCGCCGGGCCGAGGCCAAGCGACGCGCGGCCTGACGGGTCACATCTGGCGGCGCAGGTCGGCCTCGATCTGGCGCCGCTCGCGCCGCGACCGGATCTGGCGCGCGGACAGGGATTTCGGGCAGAGGCACAGCTCGTCCCCCTGACGCTGCATGGTGAAGTCGCGGTTCGCCGCGACGATGCTGCTGTCGGCGGCGGTGATCGCGGCGACGGTGACGCGGAATTCGCGCACATCCTGCGGCTCGATCCGGTCGAAGCCCTTGGACCGCGCCCGGTCCAGCAGGTCGGTGACGCTGCCGATCTCGACATGATCGCCGCTTTTCAGCGGTCCCTGTAGCGTCGCCTCGCGCGGGGTCGGGTGCTGGTCGCGGGCGATCTCGGTCCGGTCGGCGACCGAGGACATGCGCTGGCCGTCCGCGGTGCCGACGGTCAGCATGATCTCCAGCACATAGATCGGCTCGAAGCCCAGATTGCTGACCAGGAACCGGGCCGACAGGTCGCGCGAGCCGCCCAGATGGATCAGGATCTCGGTCAGCCGCTGGCGGCGCAGGCCCGACACGATGATGTGCAGATAGACCATCCAGACCAGCGCCGTCACCGCCGCCATCGATGCCTGCACCAGGCCGCTGTTCTCTGATATCCATTCCCACATGCGCCCCCAACCCGCCCCTGCCCGCGATGTTCCACCGAAGGGCCGCGCGGCGGACGCCGCAGGCTTGAACCCGCCTGATCACCCACGCGTTGGGCACAGGCCCCAACCGGAAGGACCGCGCCATGACACACCCCACCGACCCCGCCCTGGCCGCGCTGGAGGCGCGCCTGGTTGCGCAGCGCCGCCTGCTGGGCCGCCTCGTTGCCGCCCTGCAGCCCGACACCCGCGACCAGGTGATGGACTGGCTGGGCCAACGCGAAAGCCTGCGCGACGGACAGGAGGATCCCGGCGCCGTCCCCACCGAGGATGTCGGCCCCGCCTTGGCCATCGCCGATGAATTCCGCATGATCCTGCGCCTGGCCCAGGACCGCATGCACGAGGAGGACCGCCCCTAGGCCCCGCGCTCGGCCAGCATCCGGTCCAGATCGTCGGGCCGGATCAGCGCGTCCAGATCGACCCGCGCCCGCAGCCGCGCCAGCAGCAGGTAGAGCCCGCCGATCTTGCGATGCAAAAACAGGATCTCGGGCGGGGGCATTTCGGCACGGCTGCGCTTGCGGGCCAGGTCCATGGCCAGGTCGGCCACGCGCTGCGGAATGTCGGTCCGGGCCAGATCCATCATCCCCCCTCGGCGCAGCGGGGTGAAGGCCACCTCCATCATGTCCAGAAGCGCGCGCTGATGGTCGGGATCGGTCTCCTCGCGGAAATAGCCGATGCGGATCGCGGCCTCGCGCACGCCGTCGCGGTCCCCGGCAAGCGCCGCGCGCAGCAGCGCCAGATAGCGCGGCGCGACCTGGGGCGAAAACCCGCGCGTCGCCCCGAAATCCAGCAGCACGATGCGCCCGCCATCCGCGCGGGCCGGATCGGGCTGCCAGTGGAAATTGGCGAAGTTCGGGTCGGTCTGCATCAGATCGAAGCGGAACAGCTCCTCGATGACCAGCCGAGCCAGATGGGTGGCCGCGCGGTCGCGCTGATCGGCGGGGGCCTCGGCCAGGGTCTCGATCGGGCGGGCCTCGATGAAATCCATGGCCAGCACGTCTTCGGTGCTGAACTCGTCATCGGGCGTCGGCAGCAGGAATTCGTCCCGCCCCCGCAGGTTCGCGCGATAGAGCCGCATCTGCCGCGCCTCGCGCCGGTAATCTGCCTCGGCATGCAGCTGTTCGCGCGCCTCGGCCATCAGGGCGGGCAGGTCCACCCCCTGCGGCACCAGGCCGGGGACCCGCAGCAGCAGGCCCAGATTGTCGATATCGCTGTCGATGCTGGACCGGACGCCGGGATATTGCACCTTGATCGCCAGGTCGCGGCCATCCTTGGTGCGGGCGCGATGCACCTGCCCGATCGAGGCGGCGGCAATGGGGCGCACCTGGAACCGCTCGAACCGGGCCAGCCAACCGGGGCCCCAGGCCGCATCCAGAACGCGCTGCAGCTGCTTGGGCGGCATGGGGTCGGCATCGGATCGCAGGCGGGCCATGATCTCGGTCAGTTCGGGGGGCAGGAAATCGCCCGCCTCCATCGAGACCAGCTGGCCCAGCTTCATCGCGGCGCCCCGCATCTGGGCCAGCTGGCCCGCCAGCCGCGCGGCATTGGCCGGGGTCAGGAACAGGTCCGGCGCGCGGGGCCGCTGGCCGGTGGCCAGCTGGCGCACCCCCTGGGCCAAGGCGCGCCCGCCGATCCCCGAGGCCAGCCCGCCGATGCGCAGCATCCGGCCCAAGCGGCCCTGCGGCACGGCGCGCGGGGTGCGGTCGTCGACGCTCATGCGCCTTGGTCCCGCAGCCACTCGCCCATCGCCGTGCCGCTGGCCCAGCCATGTTCCGCCAAGGGCCCGAGCGCCCAATCCCCCCCCACCGCCAGCCGCGTCGCGGCATCGCCCAGAAACGCCTGGCCCAAGGCCCGGTCGGTCCGGGCATAGAGCCAGCGATGCGCCGCGCTGTGGACCAGATCCCCGGGTGCTGCGCCCAGTTCGCGGATCAGGGCGGGGGCCATCATCGCGGCCAGATCGTCGAAGGGCAGGTCGATATGCGCGGCGCTCCAATCCGGGTCGGCCTGGGCGATCCAGGTGGTCAGGGGCTGGCCCTGCCGCCCGGGCTTGTCGGCATCCTGCGCGATCCAGGCCAGCATGCCAGACCCCTCGCGTCGGGCGAAGGGGCGCGGGGCCGTAGGCGCCAGCCCCGCCATCAGCGTGACCGAGGCGTGATAGCGTACCTGCGCCAAGGCATCCGCAAAGGCGTGATCGCGGCCCAGAAGGTCGCGGGCCTGGGGCGCGGGGATGGCCAGCACGACGCTGTCGGCCTGATGCGCGACGCCCTCGCCGCCCAGATGCCAGCGGCCGTCGCGGCGTTGCAGCTGATTGATCGCGACGCCTTGGGTCACGGTCAGGCCTTGGGCCAGGGCGGCGGGAATGGCCGACATGCCCGGCAGGCCGACCAGACCCGCCTCGCCCCAGGACGCCGCATCGCCGCGCGTCGCCAGATCGGCCAAGGCGGTGGCCAGCCCCGGATCGCGCGGCGCGGGCAGGACCTGCGCCCCGTGATCGAAGCGCAGCCCATTGCGGGTGATCCGCGTCGCCATGCGCCCGCCGATCCCCCGCCCCTTGTCGAACAGCCGGACCCGGCGGCCCGCCTGGACCAGCACCCGCGCGCAGGCGATGCCGGTCATGCCCGCGCCGATGATGGCAACCTCGTCCGTCTGATCCACGCCCGTCCTCATCCGTGACCCGAGGCCCGCAGGCTGGCCGAAGGTCGGGGCCAGGTGCAAGGCGTCATTCTGTCCGAACGCGGGCGGGCGGGGCCGGGGTCCGGCCTGGGGGCGAAATGCCCTCAGCCGGTGCAGATGCGCGCGATGCGGTCCAGGATCGCCTGCGGATCGCCGTCCAGGGTGGCCTGCTGGGCGGGCCGCCCCTCCCACGCGCCGGCGGGGCCTTGGCGGTCGGCGGGGTTCATCAGCGTCAGGCCCATGGCGATGCCATCGGACAGGACACGCACCTGGCCCGCGACGGTCGTGAACAGGTCCGGATCGGTCAGATAGACCGCCGCCGTCGCGTCATGGACCAGCATCCCGTCATAGCCCACGCCCTGATAGAAGCGCACATAGCCTTGGGACAGATCGGCCACCAGCCGCATCCCCGGCCCGCCATCCCGGGCCAGTCGGTCCAGCTGGCGGCGGTCCAGAAAGGTCCGCGTCGTCAGGTCCAGGGGCACCGCGACCACCGGCCATGCCGCGCCGAAGACGATGTCGGCGGCCAAGGGATCGCCCCAGATATTGGCCTCGGCGGCGGGGGTGATGTTGCCCGGCTCGCGGAAGGCGCCGCCCATCAGGACCACGTCGCGCACCAGCCCCGCGATCCCCGGATCGATCTGCAGCGCCCGCGCCAGGTTGGTCATGCGCCCGACCGCCAGGATGCGGATCTGGCCCGGATGCGCGCGGATCGTGTCGACCAGGTATTGCGCGGCCTCGTCTGCGACCTCGGTCACGGGCATGTCGATGGGGTGATCGCCCAGGCCGTTCTCGCCATGGATATGGGCGGGAAAGAATTCCGGCGGCATGTCGGGGGTGATCGGCCCCGCGGCACCGGCATGGACCGGCACATCGGCCCCCCATTCGCGCAGCAGGAACCGCGCGTTGCGCGTGGTCACCGCGACCGGCGCATTGCCGAAGACCGTGGTGACGCCGATCAGGCCAATGCCCGGATGCCGCAGCAGGTAATAGAGCGCCAGCGCGTCGTCCACGCCGGGATCGGTGTCGAAGATGACCTTGTCCATGTTCTGCCTTTCGCTGTCGGGATGGCGGGTCTGTCCGGTCCGGGCGGCGCCGTCAAGACGGCTCGGACCGGGGTTCCTGCATCACCATCGTCGCCTTGACCGCGCGGCGCCATGCGCCGTATCGCGCATCGCGGTCCGCGCCGTCCATGTCGGGCTGGAAACTGCGGTCCAGCGCCCAGGAGGCCGCGAAACCCCCCGCATCGGGATAGAGGCCGCCGCGCTGCCCCGCCAGCCAGGCCGCGCCGAGCGCCGTCGTCTCCAGCACCTCGGGGCGGTCCACCTGGGCGCCCAGGATGTCGGACAGGAACTGCATCGCATAGTCGGAAGCGCTCATGCCGCCATCGACGCGCAGCGCGGTGCCGCCGCGCGGTTCCCAATCGGCCTTCATCGCCTCCAGCAGGTCGCGGGTCTGAAAGCCCACCGATTCCAGCGCCGCGCGGGCCAGTTCGGCCGGGCCGGAATTGCGCGTCAGCCCATAGATCGCGCCGCGGCAGTCGGGCTGCCAATAGGGCGCGCCGAGGCCCGTGAAGGCCGGCACCAGCACCACCTGCTGGCCGGGATCGGCCTGTTCGGCCAGGGGCTGGGTCTCGGCCGCGCTGCGGATGATCTTCAGCCCGTCGCGCAGCCATTGCACGACCGCGCCCGCGATGAAGATCGACCCCTCCAGCGCATAGGTGGGTTTGCCGTCCAGCTGATAGGCGATGGTGGTCAAGAGCCGCTGCGAGGATGCGACCGGCGTGTCCCCGGTATTGAGCAGCGCGAAACAGCCGGTGCCATAGGTCGATTTCATCATGCCTGGTTCGAAACAGGCCTGGCCCACGGTCGCCGCCTGCTGGTCGCCCGCGACCCCGGTGATGGGGATGGGGCGCCCGAACAGGTCGGGCCGCGTGGTGCCGAAATCGGCGGCGCAGTCGCGCACGTCGGGCAGCATCGCCATGGGAATGTCGAACAGCTCGCAGATCGTCCGCGACCAGCGGCCCTTGTGGATATCGTACAGCATCGTGCGCGCGGCATTGGTCGCATCCGTCGCATGGACCGCGCCGCCGGTCAGGTTCCAGATCAGCCAGCTGTCCACCGTCCCGAAAGCCAGGTCGCCCGCCTGCGCGCGGTCACGGGCGCCGTCGACATGGTCCAGGATCCATTTCAGCTTGGTGGCCGAGAAATAGGGATCGACCAGCAGCCCGGTGCGGGCGGTGATCATGTCGGCATGGCCCGCGGCCTCCAGTTCGCGGCAGAATTCGGCGGTGCGGCGGTCCTGCCAGACGATGGCGTTGTGGACGGGCTTGCCCGTCTTGCGGTCCCAGACCACGACGGTCTCGCGCTGGTTGGTGATGCCGATGGCGTCAATGCGGGGGTTGCCGCATTTCTCGATCGCGGCGCGGCAGGTGGCCGCCGTGCTGGCCCAGAGATCGCCCGGATCATGTTCGACCCAGCCCGAGCGGGGGAAATGCTGCTCGAACTCCTCCTGGGCGCTGCCGCAGGGCTGCATGTCGCCGTCAAAGACGATGGCGCGCGACGAGGTCGTGCCTTGGTCGATGGCAAGGATATGGGTCATGGCGGCGGTCCTTTTCCGACGGATTGGGGGGCGCGGTCGCCCGCGCCCCCCGTTATGGTTAGCGTGGCCAGATCACTCCTGCCAGCGCTGGATCAGCTCCTCATAGGCGATGGTGACCGGGGCGGGCTTCTCGTTCTCCAGCTTGGGGACCGGGGCGCCTTCGCGGTCCAGCCAGACCTGCGGATCCTCGGGCTCGTTCAGGACCGGGCCCAGATCACCCTGCACTCCGGACCGCTGGATGCGTTCCATCACCGCCTCCTGCTGTTCACACAGCGCGTCCAGAGCCTCCTGCGCGGACTTGGCGCCCGAGGAGGCGTCACCGATATTCTGCCACCACAGCTGCGCCAGGCGCGGATAGTCGGGCACGTTCAGACCCGTATCCGACCAGCGCGTCCGGTCCGGCGAGCGATAGAATTCGACCAGCCCTCCCAGTTGCGGCGCGCGCTCGGTGAAGCTCTCGTGGCGGATCGAGCTGTCGCGCACGAAGGTCAGGCCGACATGGCTCTTCTTGGTGTCGACGGTCTTGGACACGATGAACTGCGCATAGAGCCAGGCGGCTTGCGCCCGGTCCACGGGGGTCGATTGCATCAGCGTGGCCGAACCCACATCCTGATAGCCGACCTTCATCCCTTCCTCCCAATAGGCGCCATAGGGGGACGGGGCCATGCGCCATTTGGGCGTGCCGTCATCGTTCATGACGGGCAGGCCTTCCTTGACCATGTCGGCGGTGAAGGCGGTGTACCAGAACATCTGCTGAGCGATTGCGCCCTGCGCCGGGACCGGTCCGGCCTCGGAGAAGGTCATGCCGGCCGCCGCCGGGGGCGTGTAGTTCTGCAGCCAGTCGATGTATTTCTCGATCGCATAGACGGCGGCCGGGCTGTTCGTGGCCCCGCCCCGCGCCATGCAGGATCCCACCGGCTGATAGTCGTCATTGACGCGGATGCCCCATTCATCGACCGGGAAGCCGTTGGGTTCGCCCTTGTCGCTGGCGCCTGCCATGGACAGCCAGGCATCGGTGAAGCGCCAGCCCAGGCTGGGGTCCTTCTTGCCGTAATCCATGTTGCCATAGACCTGCTGGCCGTCGATCTCGCGCCCGGTGAAGAACTTGGCGATGTCTTCATAGGCGGACCAGTTCACCGGCACGCCCAGATCGTACCCGTATTCGGCACGGAAATCGGCCATGATCTCCGGGTCGGTGAACCAGTCATGGCGGAACCAGTAGAGGTTCGCGAATTGCTGCAGCGGCAGCTGATAGAGCTTGTCATCCGGGCCGGTGGCCGAGGCCAGGCCGATGAAATCGTCCAGGTCCAGGTCGGGATTGGTGAAATCCGCGCCCTCGTTCGCCATCCAGTCGGTCATGTTGCGGACCTGCTGATAGCGCCAATGCGTGCCGATCAGGTCGGCATCGTTGATGTACATGTCATAGACGTTCTCGCCGGTCTGCATCTGGGTCTGCAGCTTCTCGACGACGTCGCCTTCGCCGATCAGGTCGTGGGTGACCTGGATGCCGGTGATGGCGGTGAAGGCCGGGGCCAGGACGCGGGCCTCGTATTCATGGGTGGTGATCGTTTCCGACACCACGTTGATCGACATGCCGCGCAGGGGCTCGGCGGCGTCGATGAACCACTGCATCTCGGCCTCCTGCTCCTCTCGGGTCAGGACGGACTGGTCGCCGATCTCGGCATCGAGGAAGGCGCGCGCCGCCTCGATATCGGCGAAGGCCGGGCCGGTCAGGCCCAGCAGCACCGCCGTGGTGGTCATCAGTTTCAGGTTCATGGTTCTCCCTCCCATTGGTTCGGTTTTGCCCGTCACACCCACCGGAACACGGCTGCGGCATAGATCAGGCAGATCAGCATCGCCCAGGGTTGCAGCGCCGCCCCCATCACCCCCAGCCAGGCCAGGTTGATGAAGGCGGACCCCAGAAGCGTGATGAACAGGCGGTCGCCCCGCGTCGTCTCGATCCCCAGGATGCCGCGGCGGGGCGTCTCGGGGAAACGGATCGCCAGCACCGAAAAGGTGACCAGCAGCAGGGCGATGATGACGAAGAAGATCGCGGTCGGTTGGGTCCATGCCATCCAGGACATCGGCGCGCCCCCCCTTACACGCGGCCCAGGGCAAAGCCCTTGGCGATATAGTTGCGCACGAACCAGATGACCAAGGCGCCGGGGATGATGGTCAGCATCCCCGCCGCGGCCAGCACCCCCCAATCGACGCCGGACGCGCCTTGGGTGCGGGTCATCGTGGCCGCGATCGGCTTGGCCGCGACCGAGGTCAGCGTGCGCGACAAAAGCAGCTCGACCCAGCTGAACATGAAACAGAAGAAGGCCGCCACCCCGATCCCCGAGGCGATCAGCGGCATGAAGATCCGCACGAAGAAGCGCGGGAAGGAATAGCCGTCGATATAGGCGGTCTCGTCGATCTCCTTCGGCACGCCGCGCATGAACCCCTCCAGGATCCAGACGGCCAAGGGCACGTTGAAGAGGCAATGCGCCAAGGCCACCGCGATATGCGTGTCGAACAGCCCGACCGAGGAGTAGAGCTGAAAGAACGGCAGCGCAAAGACCGCGGGCGGCGCCATGCGGTTGGTCAGCAGCCAGAAGAACAGGTGCTTGTCGCCCATGAAGTGATAGCGGCTGAAGGCATAGGCCGCAGGCAGCGCCACCGCGACCGAGATCACCGTGTTCAGCACCACATAGATCAGGCTGTTGACATAGCCCATATACCAGGCCGGATCGGTCAGGATCACCTGATAGTTGCGGAAGGTCAGGGTCTGGGGCCAGAGGCTGAAGGTGCCGGTGATCTCGGCATTGGTCTTCAGGCTCATGTTCAGCAGCCAATAGATCGGCAGCATCAGGAACAGCAGATACAGCACGATGACCAGGGTGCTGCCGTTCAGGCGGGTGCGCATCATCCTCAGCCCCTTTTGTCCAGATTGGTCATGACCGTGTAGAACACCCAGGAGATCAGCAGGATCACCAGGAAATACATCAGCGAGAAGGCCGCCGCGGGCCCCAGGTCGAACTGGCCCAAGGCCATCTTGACCAGGTCGATCGACAGGAAGGTCGTCGCATTTCCCGGCCCGCCCCCGGTGACCACGAAGGGCTCGGTATAGATCATGAAGCTGTCCATGAACCGCAGCAGGATCGCGATCATCAGGACCCCCATCATCTTGGGCAGCTCGATATAGCGGAACACCTTCCAGCGGCTGGCCTGGTCGATGCGGGCGGCCTGGTAATAGGCCTCGGGGATGGATCGCAGCCCGGCATAGGCCAAGAGCGCCACCAGCGAGGTCCAGTGCCAGACATCCATCACGATGACCGTGGCCCAGGCATGGGCGGGGTTCTGGGTGTAGTTATAGGCGATGCCCAGCTTGTTCAGCGTATAGCCCAGAAGGCCGATATCGACGCGCCCGAAGATCTGCCAGATCGTGCCCACCACGTTCCACGGGATCAAGAGCGGCAGCGACATCAGGACCAGCACCACGCTGGCCCAGACCCCGCGCTTGGGCATGTTCAGCGCCACGAAGACCCCGAGCGGGATCTCGATCGCCAGGATGATGCCGGAGAAGGCCAGCTGGCGCCACAGCGCGTTCCACATGCGTTCCGAGGCCAGCAGATCCTCGAACCAGCCCAACCCGTGCCAGAAGAAGACGTTGTTGCCGAACGTGTCCTGGAAGGCATAGTTCACCACCGTCATCAGCGGGATCACCGCCGAGAAGGCCACCAGCACCAGCACCGGCAGGACCAGGAACCAGGCCTTGTGATTGACAGTCTTGTCCATCGCGATCCTCCTGTCAGTGCGGGGCCACGCGCCAGTCATCGGCATAGATGCCGATGCGGGCGGGGTCGAAGACGGCGCGGGTCATCTCCGGGCCGATGGGCTGGTCCTCGGGGGCGATGATGTTCAGGTCATGCCCCTCCAGATCGGCGCGGATGATGCGGTGGCGGCCCACATCCTCGATCCGGCGGATGGTGACGGGCAGGCCCTCATCGGCCGACAGGCGCAGATGTTCGGGGCGGATGCCCAGCTGGACGCGGCCCGTCAGGGTCGGGTAATCGACCGCCAGCGGGGTGACGCCGCCTGGGATGCGCGCCAGCCGGCCCGCCACCTCGGCCGGCAGCAGGTTCATGCCGGGCGAGCCGATGAAATAGCCCACGAAGGTATGTTCGGGCCGGTCGAACAGATCCTCGGGCGTGCCGATCTGGACCACGCGGCCGTCATGCATGACCACGACCCGGTCGGCAAAGGTCAACGCCTCGGTCTGGTCATGGGTGACATAGATCATCGTATGGCCGAAATCGTGATGCAGCTTCTTCAGCTGGGTCCGCAGCTCCCATTTCATGTGCGGGTCGATGACGGTCAGCGGCTCGTCGAACAAGAGTGCGTTCACGTCCTTCCTGACCATGCCGCGGCCCAGGCTGATCTTCTGTTTCGCATCCGCCGTCAGGCCCCGGGCCTTGCGGTCCAGCACATGCTCCATCCCGATCATCGCGGCGATCTCGGCCACGCGTTCGGCCACATAGGCCTCGGGGCGGCCGCGGTTGCGCAGGGGAAAGGCCAGGTTGTCGCGCACGGTCATGGTGTCGTAGACGACGGGAAACTGGAACACCTGGGCGATGTTACGCTCCGCCGTCGGCGCATGGGTCACGTCCACCCCGTCGAAGAGGATCCGTCCTTGGCTCGGGATCAGCAGCCCCGAGATGATGTTCAGCAGCGTCGATTTCCCGCAGCCCGAGGCGCCCAGCAGCGCATAGGCCGCACCGTCCTGCCAGTCGTGGTTCAGCTCCTTCAGGGCGAAATCCTCGGGGCCCTGCGGGCGCGGCAGGTAGGAATGGGCCAGGTTGTCCAGCGTGATCGTGGCCATGGGTCCTCAGGCGGCTTGCGCATAGGGGGCGGGGGCGGCCAGGCGGCCATCCGCGTCGAACAGATAGACGTGGCGCGGCTCCAGCCAGACCTGCAGCGCCATGCCGGGGGTCAGGTCGTGGATGCCATGGACCAGCCCCACCCACCGCTGGCCCGCATGGTCCAGATGCAGGAAGGTCTCGGACCCGGTCAGCTCGGTCACGACCAGGCGCGTGTCCAGCGCGACCGCATCGCCCGACGGCGCGCGCAGATGCAGGTGGTTGGGCCGGAACCCCGCCTGATAGGCGCCGGGCGCCAGACCCGGCGCGGGCAGCGCGGCGCCGCCCAGATCCATCCGCCCCCCCGCCACGGTGACGGGGACGAAATTCATCGGCGGATCGCTGAAGACCCGCGCCGTCGTCGCATCGACCGGCAGGCGATAGACATCGGGCGCGGGGCCGAACTGGGTCACCCGCCCCTGCCACAGGGTCGCGGTATTGCCGCCCAGCAGCAGCGCCTCCTCGGGTTCGGTCGTGGCATAGACGAAGATCGCCCCCGAAGCCGCGAAGATGCGCGGCAGCTCGGCGCGCAATTCCTCGCGCAGCTTGTAGTCCAGGTTCGCCAGCGGCTCGTCCAGCAGCACCAGGCCCGCATCCTTGACCAGCGCGCGGGCCAGGGCGCAGCGCTGCTGCTGGCCGCCCGACAGCTCCAGCGGGCGCCGCTCCAGCATGGGCGTCAGGCGCATCAGGGCCGCCGTCTCGCGCACGCGGGCGTCGATGGCGGCGCGGTCGATCCCCTGCAGGCGCAGGGGCGAGGCAATGTTGTCATAGACCGACATCGAGGGGTAGTTCACGAATTGCTGATAGACCATCGCCACCTGGCGATCCTGCACGCGCTGGCCGGTCACGTCGCGGCCCTGCCACAACACGCGCCCCTGGGTCGGGCGGTCCAGCCCCGCCATCAGCCGCATCAGCGAGGTCTTGCCCGACAGCGTCGGCCCCAGCAGGACGTTCATCGTGCCCGGCCGCAAGGTCAGGTCCGTCGGGTGGATATGCACCTGCCCGTCGACCCGCTTGCAGACGGCCTGCAATTCAAGGCTCATCGTCCTTCCCCCCCCATTTTGATCCGCCATGGCCGCCGACCCTAGCCGGTCGGCGCGGCCTCAGCGGGTGACTGCGGGCCTGCGCCGCGCGGTCATCCAATCCTCCAACGCCCGGACCTGGTCGGCATCCAGCCGCAGGCCCAGCTTGCTGCGCCGCCACAGCACGTCATCGGCGCGGCGGGCATATTCGTGATCCATCAGCCAGACCAGCTCGGCCTCGGTCAGGGTGGCGCCGAAATCGACGCCCAGATCGGCAGCCTGGTGCGCACCCGCCAGGATCCGGCGCGCATCCGTGCCGTAGGCCCGCACCAGCCGCCGCGCCCAAGCGGGGGTCAGGAACGGATGATCCGCCTGCAGCGCGGCCACCAGCGCATCGACCCCGTCCACCGGGAAATCGCCCCCCGGCAGGGCCACGCCCCGCGTCCAGGGACCGGGCAGGCCCGCAAAGATCGGCGCGATCTGCGCCATGGCCGATTCCGCCAGACGGCGATAGGTGGTGATCTTGCCGCCGAAGACGTTCAGCACCGGCGCCCCGCCCGTCCGGTCGACCTTCAGCGTATAGTCCCGCGTGGCGGCCGTCGCGCTTTTCGCGCCGTCATTATAGAGCGGCCGCACCCCGGAATAGGTCCAGACCACGTCATCGGCGGTCAGCTGGCGGCGGAAATACTGGTTGGCAAAGCCCAGCAGATAGTCGCGTTCCTCGGGCGTGCATTCGGGGCGGCGGTCGGGATCGTCGTGATCGGCATCGGTGGTGCCGATCAGGGTGAAGTCCGTCTCGTAGGGGATGGCAAAGATGATCCGCCCGTCGGTCCCCTGAAAGAAATAGCACTTGTCGTGATCGAACAGCCGCCGCGTCACGATATGGCTGCCCCGCACCAGCCGCACCCCGTCCGAGGAATTCAGCCGGATCGTCCCCTGGATGATCTGGCCCACCCAAGGCCCGCCCGCATTGACCAGCATCCGCGCCCGGTGCCGATGCGCAGCCCCCGCGGCGTCGCGGGTGGTGACGACCCAGTGATCGGCATGGCGGTCGGCGGACAGCACCTCGGTCCGGGTCATGATGCGGGCGCCGCGCGCCTCGGCGTCGCGGGCGTTCAGCACGACCAGGCGCGAATCCTCGACCCAGCAATCGGAATATTCATAGGCATGGCGAAACCGGTCCTGCAGGGGCGCGCCCTCCGGCGTGCCCTCCAGCGACAGGCTGGCGGTGCCGGGCAGGATCTTGCGCCCGCCCAGGCTGTCATACATCATCAGGCCCAAGCGGATCAGCCAGGACGGCCTGCGCCCACGCATCCACGGCATGACCCGCCCCAGCAGTTTCGACGTCGGCGTGTCGGATTCGAACCGCATGTCGGGATGCCATGGCAGCACGAAGCGCATCGGCCAGCTGATATGCGGCATGGCGCGCAGCAGCACCTCGCGTTCGATCAGCGCCTCGCGCACCAGGCGGAATTCGAAATATTCCAGATAGCGCAGCCCGCCATGGAACAGCTTGGTCGAGGCGCTGGAGGTCGCCTGCGCCAGGTCGTCCTTTTCGGCCAGCGTGACCGACAGCCCCCGCCCCGCCGCATCCCGCGCGATGCCGCAACCGTTGATGCCGCCGCCGATGACGAACAGGTCGGTCATGGGTGCTGCATCGGTCACGTCGGGTTCCTTCGGCTGGTTGCACCACCCGTTCTGGCAAATCCCGCGCCAAAAGGAAAGCAATTTGTTTTCGTTTGGGTTCACCGGGGATTTGCGCTATGTTTCATCGACCTAACTGCGGAAACCGGGCGGCGCGGGCCTTTTGATGGCCCAAAACGGCCGCCTTCACCTCCGGAACTTGCACGAAACGCAAAATAACGAACATCCGACAAGGAACCCGCCATGTCCCAGACCTTCCGCCAGCCCGAGATCCTGGAAATCGCCCGGCGCGACGGCAAGGTCACGGTCGAGGATCTGGCGGCCCATTTCGGCGTGACCCTGCAGACGATCCGCCGCGACCTGACCGACCTGGCCGAGGCGGGGCGGCTGGAACGGGTGCATGGCGGCGCGATCCTGCCATCCGGGGTGGCCAATATCGGCTATGAGGAACGCCGCGCGCTGAACCTGGATGCCAAGACCGCCATCGCCCGGGCCTGCGCGGCGGAAATCCCCGACAAGATCAGCCTGTTTCTGAACATCGGCACCAGCACCGAGGCGGTGGCCCGCGAATTGCTGGGCCATCGCGACCTGCTGGTGGTCACGAACAACATGAACGTGGCCAATATCCTGGCCGCCAATCCCGATTGCCAGGTGATCGTGACGGGCGGCAACCTGCGCCGCGCCGATGGCGGGCTGGTCGGCAACCTGGCGGCCGAGACCATCCGCCAGTTCAAGTTCGACCTGGCGGTGATCGGCTGCTCGGCGCTGGACCGCGACGGCGACCTTCTGGATTTCGACATCCAGGAGGTGGGCGTCAGCCAGGCGATCCTGCGCCAGTCGCGCCGCACCGTGCTGGTGGCCGATCATTCCAAGCTGTCGCGCAGCGCGCCCGCGCGCATCGCCTCGCTGTCGCAGCTGGACGCGATCTTCATCGACCGGCCCCTGCCCGCCGATCTGGCGCGCGCCTGCGCGGATTGGCAGACCCGGGTCGTCACCGCCTGAGACGCGGGCGGATGCCGCAAAGCTGACGCCCGCGCCTGCAACCCCCGGTGGACAGCCGGGCGCGGGACCCCTATCCAAGGCCGGTATCCGACCTTTGGGAGATCTTTGCGACATGTCCGACCCGATCCAAGGCAGCCTGCCCGCCGAACTGGTCCAGGCCATGGCGCGCCATGCCGACCGCCCCGCGATGCGCGACCGCGCCCGACACCTCAGCTATGGCCAGCTGGCGCGGGCGGTGGCGGCGATGGGGGCGGGTCTGGGCGATGCGGCGGCGGTGGGGATCTATGGCGTGCCGGGCGTGCCCCTGGGGGCGGCGGTGGTGGCCGCGACGGTAGCAGGGCGACCCTTCGTGCATCTGGACCCGGCCATGCCCGACCAAGTGCTGGGCAACATCCTGGACGAATTGCGCATCGACACGGTCATCGCCTGCCAGCCGGTGCCGCAGGGCCGCCTGCCCGCCGCCTGCCGGGTGATCGAGGCGGCCCCCTGCCTGACCGCCGATGCCGCGCCCGCGCAGGCGGCGACGGTCGATCCAGGCGATCCGGTCTATCTGGTCGCCACATCCGGCACGACGGGGCGGCCCAAATGCATCCCCGTCACCCATGACGCGGCCTGGCTGTCCTATCGCTGGCGCGACGCCCACACGCCCTATGGTCCGGGGATGCGGGTCGGGATCTACATCTTCGCCATCTGGGAATTGCTGCGCCCGCTGCGCGACGGGGCCGAACTGGTCTTTCCCGGCCTGAACGACCTGATGTCGCCACAGGCCCTGGTCGCCTTTCTGCGCGACGCCCGCATCGACGAGATGCTGTTCACCCCGTCCTTCCTGGAAAAGACCCTGACCGCCATCGCGCCGGATGGCGGCACCCCCCTGCCCCTGCGCCGCGTGATCCTGAACGGCGAGGTCGTCACCCCCGCCCTGGCCGCCGAGGCGCGCCGCAAGCTGCCCGGGGCCGAGATCCTGAACCTCTACAGCATCTGCGAGACGCATGACATCAGCCTGACCCGGTTGGAGGATGGCTGCGACGGATCGGTGGGGGTGGCCATGCCGCATCTGCGCGCCGTGGTGCTGGACGATGACGACCGCCCCTGCCCCCCCGGCCAGCCCGGGCGCCTGCATTTCGAGGGGCCGCGCATGCTGGGCCCCGGCTATGTCAACCGCCCGGAGGAGACCGCCCAACGCTTTCGCGACCTGGTGATCGAGGGGCGCGCCGCGCGGCTCTATGACACAGGCGACCAGGGCTTCGTCGCACCCGACGGGCGTATCCATGTGCTGGGCCGCATCGCGCATATGCTGAAGCTGCGCGGCCACAGCATCCAGACCGCCGACCTGGTCCAGACCCTGTCCGGCGCGCTGCGCTTTCGCCAGGCGATCCCGTGGGTCCAGCAGATCCCGGGCCAGGGCCAGGCGCTAATCCTCTATTACACCGCCGATGCAGAGGGCGCGGACCACAACGCCCGCCATTGGGGCCTGGGCGACGGCTGGCGGCGCATGCCCGCCGACCTGGCCCGCCGCCTGCAGGCGCAGCTGCCGCGCTACTGCATCCCCGCCTGGCTGGTGCGCCTGGACGAGGTGCCGCTGCATCCCGTCTCGGGCAAATGCGACCATCGCGCCCTGCCGCCCGCGCCGCCCGCCGACCGGATCGCCACGGGCGATGCGGGGCCGCCGGTCCTGACCCATGCGGCGGCGATCCTGGGGCTGGCCGCGGCGGATCTGGACCCGGACCGGTCCTTTCAGGACCAAGGGGGCGATTCGCTCTCCTGCGTGGATTTCCTGATCGCGCTGGAGGCCGCCCATGGCCGCCCCGTCGATTTCGAATGGGCGCTGACCCTGCCGCTGATGCGGCTGCACGCGCTGCTGACGCAGGACGAGGCCGCACGCCCCGACCGCCCCGACCGGCCCGGCATCCTGCTGACCGGGGCCACGGGGTTTCTGGGCGGGCATGTGCTGGCCCGGCTGGCCGCCAGCCTGCCGCCGGATCAGGTGATCTATTGCCTGGTGCGGCCGCGCAACCGCGATGCCCAGGACCGGCTGATGCGGGCGGCGCGCGATCACGGCGTCGATCCGGCGCGGCTGCGCGCGGTGCCGGGCACGCTGGACCAGCCGATGCTGGGACTGGACGGGGACAGCCATGCGGGTTTGGCCCGGGCCGTCAGCCGCGTCATCCATTGCGCCGCGATGGTCAACCTGGCGGTCGATCGCGACCATATGGAGGGGCGCGCCCGCACCGCCATCGGCCATGTCCTGGATTTCTGCCGCGCGGCGGGGGCGGGGCTGGTCTTTTCCAGCTCGACCTCGGCCTTTCCCGACCAAGGTGGCTCCTTTCCCGAAGGCCCGGTCAGGCCCTTCGACGGGATCTCGGGCTATGGCGCGGCCAAGATCGCGGCCGAGGCCGCCATCGCGGCATCGGGCGTCGATGCGTTGATCCTGCGCCTGCCCTCGCTCTATGATCTGGACCGCCCGAACCCGCGCGACATCTACGAGACGGTGATGGCCGCCTGCGCGCGGATGGGCCGGGCGCCGCGCGACCTGCGCTTTCACATGACGGATGTGCGCGCGGCGGCGCAGGTCATGGCCGATCACCGGCCCCGCGGGCTGGTCTGGGCGAACCTGGTGGCCGACCGGCCGGTCACGGTGCCGGGCGACATGGCGCCCGCCGACTGGCTGGACCAAGCCCCGCTGGAGCCCGCCATGGCGCGGTTCCTGCGCGACGCCCCGGACAGCCTGACCGCCGATCCCGCCTGCGACAATGCCCGGGCGCGCGACCTCTGGCCCGGGGATTTCGACCGGATCTCGCAGGCGCGCACGCTTCTGGCGCGGCGCCTGCCCGCAATGGCCTCAGCGCCGCGTCACCAAGGCGATCCCGCATTCACCGGGTAATCGGCCATGGTCATCGCCCGCCCCGCATCGGATGCCAGATAGAGCGCCAGCTCGGCGATCTCGTCGGGCTGGACCAGCTTGCCCTGCGGGTTTGACGCCTCGTAGGTGGCGCGCACCTCGGCCTCGGGCTGGCCGGTGCGGGCGATGTCCTGGGCGATGAACTGGCGCAGCATCTCGGTCTCGACCCAGGTGGGGCTGATGCTGGCGCAGGTGACGCCATGGGGCGCGCCCTCCAGGCTGACGCAGCGCCCCAGGCCCAGAAGCCCGGCCTTCGACGCGCAATAGGCCGCGTTCCCCGCCATGCCCGTATGCGCCGCCATCGAAGCGATGTTGACGATCCGCCCCCATCCGCGCGCGACCATGCCGGGCATGACGGCGCGGATCATCTTGAAGCTGCCGGTCAGGTTCGTGTCCAGCGTGTCGGACCAGAGCGCGTCCGGATGCCCCTCGATCGGGGCCTCGTCATAGATGCCGGCGGCATTGACCAGAACGTCGATGCGCCCCTCGGCCGCCATGACGCGATCGACGAAGGCCGCCACGCTGTCGCTGCAGCGCACGTCCAGGGCGGATATGGCCACCGGCCCCCCGAACAGGCGGTCCGCATCCGCGCGAAAGGCCGGGTCGTCGCCGCGGCGGGCCCCCACATGGACGGACATCCCCGCGGCGCGGAAACGGGTGGCTGTGGCGCGACCGATGCCGGTCAGGCCGCCGGTGACGATGGCGACGCGGGCTGTGGTGGTCATGGGCGATCCTCGTTCATGGCAGGTGCCGCCCTTATGACCGCCCGGGCCAGGATCGTCCAACCGGTATCCGGGATCAGCCGATCCCCGCCATCTCGGGCGCCGCGACGAAGCGCCAGTTCCGGCGCGGACCCGCCATGACGTTCAGGTAGTAAAGCCCGAACCCATGCGGCGCCCCGCAGGGGTGGTGGCCGCGCGGGACCAGCACTACGTCATGGTCGCGCACGGCCATCACCTCGTCCAGACTGCCGTCATCGGTATAGACGCGCTGGACCGCCCAGCCATCCGCCGGGTTCAGGCGGTGGTAATAGGTCTCCTCCAGATAGGTGATGCGGGGGAAATCATCCTCGTCATGGCGGTGGCTGGGATAGGAGGACCAATGCCCCGCCGGGGTGAAGACCTCGGTCACCAGCAGGCTGTCGCAGTGATCCTCGGCCTCCATGGCGATGTTGTTGATCCAGCGGGTGTTCGTGCCCTCGCCCCGCTGCGTCAGGGTGATGCCCTCGGGCCCGATCCGGCGCGCGGGATGCCCGCCATGGCCGGGCGCCGAACAGACCGCGATGGTGCAGTCGGTCACCGCCTCGGCCGCCCAGTCCTGGTCGTTCGGCACATAGAGGCAATGCGGCGGGGTCCGCTCGAAGACATCCATCCGCTCGCCCAGCACGCCCCAATCCCGGCCCGCGGCGCGGAAGGCGGCGCGGCCCTCGACCATGACCAGCATCACCTCGCGACCGCCCGTCGCCTCCGCGACGCGCTCTCCGGGCCGCAGGCGGTGCAGCGCAAAGCCCACGTAACGCCAGCCCGCGTCGGCGGGGGTGATCCGATGCACCGCGCCATGGGTGCCGAAGGGTCGTCTCAACAGATCGGCCATGGCCTGCTCCTATTCGGGGTTGGGGTCAAGACCGGCCTCGCGGGCGGCGGCCTTCAGCGCCTTGAGACCCATGGCCTGATAGGTCAGCGGGTTGCGGACCTCCGGGTCCTGTTCCGCCTCGATCACCAGCCAGCCCTGATAGCCCGCCTCGGCCAGGATGCGCAGCAGCGGCACGAAGTCGATCGCGCCCTCCGGGTCGCCCGGCACGGTGAAGGCCCCGGCCATCACGCCTTGCAGGAAGGACAGCCCCTCGGCCCGCACCCGCTCGGTCACGGGGCGGCGGATGTTCTTGGCGTGGACATGCGCCACGCGGGCGGCATGGCGGCGCAGCACGGCCTCCGGCTCGCCACCGCCGAATGCGCAATGCCCCGCATCGAACAGCAGATGCGTGGCAGGCCCGGTCGCGGCCATGAAGGCATCGATCTCCTCGGGGCTCTCGACCACGGTGCCCATGTGGTGGTGATAGGCCAGGGTGACCCCCTGCCCCGCCATCCAGGCCGCGAATTTCTCCATCCTGGCGCCGAAATCCGCCATCTGATCGGCGGACAGACGGGGCCGGTCGTTCACGGCGACATCGGGGTCGCCATGCACGCTGTTGGAACATTCGCAGACGATGCAGACGGTGCAGCCATTGGCCTTCAGCCGCGCCAGATGCGGCCCGACCGCCGCGATCTCCTCCGCGACCGAACGCGTCAGCAGATGCGTCGAATACCAGGCCGAGACCAACCGCAGCCCGTATTCCCCCAGAAGCGCCCTGACCGCCTGGCCGTCCTCGGGCCAGCGGTGGCCGTTCTCGATTCCGTCGAAGCCGATCTCGCGCCCCGCCTCGCGCAGGATCTGCTCGGTCGGGATATGCGCGCCGATGGACTGGTCGTCGTCATTGGCCCAGGCAATCGGGTTGGTGCCGTAGAGGATCATGGTCGTGCCTTCAATTGATCAGGGATTGCCGGGCGGCGTGGTCCAGATAGCGGGCATAGGCTACCTGCGAGCCGCCGGTCGCGGGGACGGCCACGTCCCACCAATGGCCCGCCCCCTCCAGCCCGTCGCCGGGGCCGGGGCGGGCGGTGGTCTCGATGACGATGACGGTGGGAATGTCGCGGCCCCGCGCGGCGGCGACCCCGGCCTCCAGCGCGGACAGGTCGGCGGCGCGGACTGCATGCGCCCCCATGCTGGCCGCATGGGCCACGAAGTCGATCATGGGCTGCGCCTCGACGCGGCTGTCCAGATACATGTTGTTGAAGGGCGCGCCGCCGCAATGCGCCTGCAGCCGGTTGATGCAGCCATAGCCGCGATTGTCGGTCAGGATCACGGTGAAGGGCACGCGGCGCATCACCGCGGTGGCCAATTCGCTGTTGGCCATCATGTAGCTGCCGTCGCCGACGAAGCACAGCACCTGCCGGTCGGGCCGCGCCAAGGCCAGCCCCATCGCGCCCGCGATCTCGTATCCCATGCAGGAGAATCCGTATTCCATGTGATAGCCGCCCTGCGAGGCCCGCCACAGCAGCTTCAGCGCGCCCGGCATGGTACCCGCCGCGCACATGGCGATGCCCTCGGGGGCCGCGCGCTGCACCGCGCCGATCACCTGCGCATCGGTCGGCAGGCCTTGGGGCGCGGTCGCGCAATGCGCCTCGACCGCCGCCAGCCACTCCGCGCGCGCCTGCATGTCGGGATCGAAGCGCAGATCGCCCAAGGCGCGGCTCAGCGCCTCCAGCGCGATGCACGCATCGGCGACCAGGGCCTGCGCGCCATGCTTGCCCGTGTCATAGGCCTGCACGTTCACCGCGATGATCGGCGCGGTGAACAGCGTCCGCGACCCGGTGGTGAAATCCTGCAGCCGCGTGCCCACCGCGATCACCAGATCGGCGTCCTGCGCCGCCCGGTTGGCCGCGGCCGAGCCATCGACCCCCGCCGCCCCCAGATTCATCGGATGCGCCTGCGCCAAGGCGGATTTGCCCGCCTGCGTCTCGATCACCGGGATGGCGTGGCGGGTCGCAAAGTCGCCCAGCACCGCCTCGGCCCCGGAATGGATCACGCCGCCCCCGCAGACGATCACCGGCGCGCGCGCCGCCCGGATCGCATCGACCGCGCGGGACAGCTCGCCCGCATCCGGCGCGGGGCGGCGGATATGCCAGATGCGCGGCGCGAAGAACGCCTCGGGCCAGTCATGGGCCTCGGCCTGCACATCCTGGCAGAAGGACAGGCAGACCGGCCCGCATTCGGCGGGGTCCGTCATCACCCGCATCGCGCGGGGCAGCGCGCTCAGCAGGTGCTCGGGCCGGGTGATGCGGTCGAAATAGCGCACCACGGGGCGGAAACAGTCATTTGCGCTGACCGTGCCATCACCGAAATCCTCGATCTGCTGCAGCACCGGGTCGGGGCGGCGGCTGGCATAGACGTCCCCGGGGATCAGCAGCAGCGGCAGGCGGTTCACATGGGCGACGGCGGCGGCGGTGACCATGTTCGTGGCGCCCGGCCCGATGCTGGACGTCACCGCCTGCGCGCGACGGCGCCCATGTCCCTTGGCAAAGGCGATGGCCGCATGCGCCATGGTCTGCTCGTTCTGGCCCCGCCAGGTCGGCAAGGCGTCCCCGATCCCGTGCAGCGCCTGCCCCAGGCCCGCCACATTGCCATGACCGAAGATCGCCCAGACCCCGTCGATGAAGCGCTCCCCCTCCTCGGTCATCTGCACCGACAGCCAGCGCACCATCGCCTGCGCCGCGGTCAGCCGCACCGTCTCGCCCATCGCCGCGTCACCCATTCCCGGATCCCCCTTTCCGTGCCTTGTCCCAGATCGCGCAGAGCCGCCGATACCGCGCCTCCATCGCCGCCACCGCGTCGCCATCGCCGATCCGCCCCGCGAACCAGTCCCGCGCCGCCGCGCCGAAGATCGTGCGCCCCACCGCAAAGCCCCGCACCAGCGGAAAGCCCGCCGCCACCGCGAAACTGTCGGCCAGCGCCTCCTCCGGCGCGTCGAGGCCCAGCACCACGATGCCGCGCGTGTGCCGGTCGTGATCCTCGATCGCGGCGACGGCCTTGGTCCAGGCGGCGGCGGTGGTCAGCGGCTCCAGCTTCCACCAGTCGGGGCGGATGCCCGCGGCATAGAACTGCCGGATCAGGGTCGCGGTCGTGTCGTCATCCACCGGCCCGACCTTGGAGGGAATGACCTCCAGCAGGAAATCCAGCCCGTTGCGGCGCGCGGCGGTGTAAAGCCGCGCGACCTCGGCCTCCTGCCGCGCGCGCAGATCGGGGGCGTCGTCGGGGTGACAGAAGCACAGCACCTTGACCACCTGTTCGCGCGGCCATTCCGCCAGCCCGCCGCAATCGGGGCCCAGCTGCGGCTCCAACACCAAGGGCCGCGATCCCGGCCATTCGGCGGGCCGACCGATCCACAGCCCCGTTCCGCTGGCCGCATGCAGCGCCCCCCGCCCGATCCGGTCGTCGCAGAGGATGCCATACCCCCCCTGCCCCTCCTGCACCCGCAGCGCCGCCTCCAGGCACAGGCGCTTGAACGCGCCGCCCTTTTCCGGGGTGTAGCCCTCCATCGCCTCCAGCTGGGCGCGGTGGTCGAAGGCAAAGACCCGCATCGTCGACCAGTCGCCGCCCATCCGGCCCTGCCGGTTGGTGGACCAGTGGATATGCTCCAGCGCGGCATCGTTGCGCAGATCGGGCCGCGTCACGCCGCGATCCAGGAAAAACCGCAGCTCCTCCAAGCTGGGATAGGCGGGGGTGCAGCCATGGCGGCTGACCGCGAAGGCGCCGCAGGCATTGGCGTATTCCAGCGCGCGCGGCCAAGGCGCGTCCTCCAGCCAACCCTTCAAGAGCCCCGAGAAGAACCCGTCCCCCGCGCCCAGCACGTTGAAGACCTCGATGGGAAAGCCGGGGCCCTGCTGGCCGCTCTCCCACCCCTCGACCGGGCCCTCGAAGACCACCGCCCCCTCGGCCCCCCGCTTGCAGACCAAGGTGGCGTCGGTGATCGCACGCACGGCGCGCAGCGCCGCCAGCGTGTCGGTCGCGCCACCGGCGATGTGGAACTCCTCCTCGGTGCCCACGATCAGATCGAAGAGCGGCAGCGTCGCCTGCAGGCGCGCGGTGACGGTGGCGCTTTCGACGAACCTGCTCTCGCCCGCGCCATGGCCCGCCACGCCCCAGAGGTTCGGGCGATAGTCGATGTCCAGCGCCGTCCGCGCCCCATGCGCCCGCGCCAGGTCCAGCGCGCGCATCACCGCGGCCTCGGTCCGGGGATGGCTCAGATGCGTGCCGGTCGCCAGGACGCAGCGCGCATCCGCGATCAGGCCCTCGTCGATATCATCCGGCGACAGGGCCATGTCGGCGCAGTTCTCGCGATAAAAGATCAGTGGAAAGCTGTCCTGATCGCGGATGCCCAAGATGACCAAGGCGGTCAGCCGCTCGGGGTCGGTCGCCACGCCGCGCACATCGACACCCTCGCGGATCAGCTGCTCGCGGATGAAGCGGCCCATATGCTCGTCGCCCACCCGGGTGATGACCGCCGAGCGCAGCCCCAACCGCGCCGTCCCGCAGGCGATGTTCGTCGGGCTGCCGCCGATATATTTGGCGAAGGACCCCATATCCTCCAGCCGCCCGCCGACCTGCTGGCCATAGAGGTCGACGCTGCTGCGTCCGATGGTGATGACGTCCAAGGTCTTCATGCGCCCTCCAGGGAAACGGGGCGACCGGCGCTGGTCGCCATGGCGTGGATGATCCGTTCGATCCGCAGCCCGGCGGCGAAATCGGGCCCGCAGGGCGCGCCGCCTCGGATGGCGCGGATCAGGTCGCGGCATTCCACGACCTTCTGTTCGTTGAAGCCGAAGCCATGCCCCGGCGCGGGGCAGAAGGCCGCAAAATCCGGCTGCTCCGGCCCGGTCAGGTGGCGGGTGAAGCCCGCATCGCCCGCCCGGTGGACCCAGAGTTCGTTCATATGCTCCTGGTCGAAGACCAACGTGCCCTCCGACCCGTGCACCTCCCATTGCAACCGGCATTTGCGGCCCCGCGCCACGCGCGACGTGGCGAAGGACCCCTGCGCGCCGCTGGCAAAGCGGATCAGGGCCAGGGCACTGTCCTCGTTCTCGACCGCGCGGGGGCCTTCGGGGGATGGGCGCGTGGGCACGGCGATCTGGGTCATGGCGGTCAGTTCCGCGACCGGCCCCATCAGCGCGACCATGACGCTGACCAGATGACAGCCCAGATCGCCAAGCGCGCCTAGACCGCCGCCCTCATGCGTCATGCGCCAGGACCAAGGCAGGGACGGGTCGGCGGAGTAATCCTCGTCGTAGACCCCGCGAAAGGCCAGGGGTGTGCCGATCACCCCATCCGCCACCATCGCACGGGCCGCCTGAAAGGCCGGGCTGCGCAGATAGTTGTAGCCCAGCAGCGTCACCTGACCGGGGTGCGCGGCGGCCAGATTGGCCATGGCCTGCGCGTCGGCCAGCGTCAGGGCCATGGGCTTTTCCAGCCAGACATGCTTGCCCGCGCGCAGGGCCGCCTCGGCCATGGGGCGGTGCAACCCGTTGGGCGTGGTGACGCTGACCACATCCACCGCAGGATCGCTGACCGCCGCCTGCCAATCGCCCGTGGCGCGGGCAAAACCCCAGGCCCGGGCCAGATCGGCGGGCGCCGTGGCATCGGCCAGAACCTCCAGCCGCGGCGGCACCCCGCCAAAGGCGGTCGCCACGTTGCGCCAGGCCATGGCGTGGCACTTGCCCATGAAGCCGATGCCGATCAGCGCGACGCCCAGGGACATCAGATCGTCCCCCCCAGGCTGCCTTCCAGCGCCGCCAGCTCCTGCCCGCCGGCCATCAGGTCCTGCAGCTCGGCGGCGTCGATCTGGCCCTTCTCGGCGGTGCCGAGCGTCTGGCCCCGGTTCAGCACCGTGAAGCGGTCGCCCACCGCCAGCGCGTGGCGGACGTTGTGGCTGATGAAGACGACCCCCACCCCCTGCGCCCGCACCCGCGCGATGGTCGCCAGCACGTTCGAGGTCTGGCGCACGCCGAGCGCGCTGGTCGGCTCGTCGAGGATCAGCACCTTGGCGCCGAAATGGACGGCCCGCGCGATGGCGACGGTCTGCCGCTCGCCGCCCGAAAGCGTGCCCACGGCCTGGTCCGGCGCGCGCAGGTTGATGCCCATCTCGCGCATCTTCTCCATCGTGATCCGGTTCGCGGTCTCCAGATCGAAACGCTTGACGAAGCGGCCCTTGGTGGGCTCGCGGCCCATGAAGAAGTTGCGCGTCACGCTCATCAGCGGGATCATGGCGAGATCCTGGAAAACCGTGGCGATGCCCGCCTCCATCGCGTCGCGGGGGCTGGAGAACTCCATCGGCCGGCCCTCGAAGGTGATCGTGCCCTCGGTGGGCTTGTGGACGCCCGACATGGTCTTGATGAAGGTCGATTTCCCCGCGCCATTGTCGCCCAGCAGGCAGTGGCATTCACCGGGGCGCACATCGAAGGTGACGCCGTTCAGCGCGATGACATTGCCGAAATGCTTCTTGATGCCCTGCATCCGGATGATGGGTTCGGACATCTCAGCGCTCCCCCGTCACACGCTTGCGGATCGCGTTGTTGAAGACCACCGCCAGCAGCAGCATGCCCCCCAGGAAGACCTGGAACCAGTCCTGGTCGAAGCCCGTATAGGTCAGCCCGATGGTGACCATGCCGAAGATGATCGCCCCGAAGAAGGCCCCGATGGCCGAGCCGTAACCCCCGGTCAGCAGGCAGCCCCCGATGACGGCGGCGATGATCGCCTCGAATTCCTTCATGAAGCCGCGGCGCGCATCCGTGGACCCGGTGTCGATCACGGTGATGATCGCCACCAGCGCCGCCGCGCAGGCCGTCAGCATGAAGAGCGAGATCTTGACCCGCCGCACCGGCACCCCGGAATTGCTGGCCGCGACCCGGTCTCCGCCGGTGGCAAAGATCCAGTTGCCCGCAGGCATGCGCAGCAGCACGAAGGTCGCCACCGCGGCAAACCCCAGAAACCACAGGATCGAGACCGGCACGCCCGGCACCGCGGGGTTCCCCGAGGCCAGCGTCGCGATCCAGCCCTGATCGGCCATCCAGCGGAACAGGCCCCCGAAGGCATGGCCCGAAAAGATCGGCGTCAGCCAGTCGCCCGCCACCGCGTCGCGCACACCGCGCAACTGGGTCGCGCCGCCGGTAAAGACCTTCAGCCCCACCAGCGAGGCCCCGCGCAGGATGAACAGGAAGGCCAGCGTCACGATGAAGCTGGGCAGCCCGGTCCTCAGCACGATCGCCCCGTTCACCGCGCCAAGCGATGCGGCCACCGCCATGGTCATCGGGATCGCCAGGATCAGCGGCAGGCCCATGCTGACGACCAGAACGCCAAAGACCATCCCCGCAAAGGCGATCATCGATCCGATGGACAGGTCGAACTCGCCCCCGATCATCAGCATGGCGGCGGCGATGCCGATGATGCCCAGCTGGGCCGCGGGCGTCAGAAAATTCATCACCCCGGCCAGCGTGAACATCGCCGGGCTGGCGGTGACCAGAAAGAAGATCGTGACCAGGATGACCCCGCCCACGGCGCCCAGCTCCGGGCGCTTCATCAGGCGGGTGGTCAGGGATTCGGTCCTGACGCGTTCATCCGGGGCGGCGGTGGTGGCAGACATGATCGGTCCTCCGTCAGATCGGCGGGAAGGCGGCGGATGGGATGGGGCCGGGCGCGAAGCCCGGCCCGGCGCGCGCGTCAGCGGATGCCCTGCGCCGACAACTCGATGGCCTGGGCGGCGGCATCCTGTTCGACCAGGTTCGGCCCCGAGGGCACGTCGCCGCCCGGCATCAGCCCGTATTCCGCATTCAGCGCCAGGAAGGTCACCGGCAGATAGCCCTGCAGATATTGCTGCTGGTCGATGGCGAAGCTGGCGCGCCCCTCGGACACGGCCTCCAGGAAACCCGCCGACAGATCGAAGGTCGCGATGCGCACGTCGTCGCGGCCAAGCGCCTCGACCGCGGCGATGGCGGGTTCGCCCACCAGGCTGGCCGACAGGCCCAGAACCGCATCCACCTCCGGGTCGGATTCCAGCGCGGCGCGGACGCGCGACTGGACCTCGGTCGGGTCGTTCTGGGTGGGGATGACGGTCACGGTCTGGGCAAAGCCCTCCTCGAAGCCCGCGCAGCGCTGGTCCAGGCTGACATTGCCGACCTCGTGATTGACGCAGATGGCCTTGGTCGCGCCCATCTCGGCCATGCGGGCCCCGGCGGCGACGCCCGCATCATATTCCGACTGGCCCACATGCAGGCGCACGCCCAGATCGGCGGCCACATCGCCGCCCGAATTCATCGAGATCACGGGAATCCCCGCCTCGACCGCGCGCCGGATCGACGGCCCGAGCGCGTCGGCATCGGGGATCGACACGACGATGCCTGCTGGCTGCTGGTTCACGGCCGCGTCGATCAGCTGGCCCATGGCGACCATGTCGAAGGTCTCGGGCGCGCGGAAATCGACGCTGGCGCCGGTATGGTCGCCCGCCAGCATGGCGCCGTTCCGGACGACCGACCAGAAGGGGTCGTTCGCCTGACCATGGGCCACGACGATGATGTTCTGGGCCAGCGCCGGCCCGGTCAGGGCCATCAGCGCGGCGACTGCGACGGTGATCTTGTTCATTCTATCCTCCCCTTTTGATGATGGTCCCGGCCGCTCCCCCGGCCGGGCTGGTGATGCCGCGCGTCTCCGCGCGGATGGCTCAGCCCAGCATGTCGGGCGTGATCTCGATGGTGACCCCTTGGGCCAGGGACCGCGTGGCGGCCTCGGCGCAGGCGAGCGCCGCCACGCCCTCGCGCAGGGTCACGGGCATGGGCCCGCCTTGGGTCACCGCGTCCAGAAAGGCGGCCCATTCGACCTGATAGGCCCGCATGTAGCGTTCCAGAAAGAAATGCAGGGGCTTGGCGGCCACCACGCCCGCGGCGGTGGACAGCCGGACGGTGTTCTCGGCCACGTTCTCGGCCTGCAGCAGGCCCTCGGCGCCCAGGATCTCGACCCGCTGGTCATAGCCATAGGCGGCGCGGCGCGAATTGCGGATCGTGGCGATGCGCCCATCGGCCCAGACCATGGTGACGGCGGCGCTGTCCACATCGCCCGCCTGCCCGATCGCCGGATCGACCAGCGCGGATCCATGCGCGGTGATGCGCGCGGGCGGGCCGCCGAACAGCCAGCAGGCCATGTCGAAATCATGGATCATCATGTCGCGGAACAGCCCGCCGGACACGCGGATGTAATCGACCGGCGGCGGGCCTGGATCATGCGAGGTGATGGCCAGCATCTCGCCCCGCCCGACATGGCCCGCATCGAAAGCCGCTTTCAGCGCCGCGAAATTCGGGTCGAAGCGGCGGTTGAAGCCGATCATCACCGGCGCATCGCCCGCCAGGCGCAGCGTCTCCAGCGCGCGATCCAGCGACAGGTCCACCGGCTTTTCGCAAAGCACTGCCTTGCCCGCGGCCACCGCACGCCGGATCAGGTCGGAATGCGTATCGGTCGATGTGGCGATCAGCACCGCACCGATGGCCGGATCGGCCAGGATGGCGTCGATGCCCCGCGCCTCGGCGCCGATGGCCTGGGCCAGATCGCGGGCCGCGCCCTCGTCGCGATCGGCCACCGCGACCAGGCGGCACCCCGCCCCCGCCGTCATCGACAGCGCATGCACCCGGCCGATACGGCCCGCCCCCAACAGCGCCACCTGCAGCATCCCCGTCCCTTCCCCCGCTCGAATCGCCCCCTCCGGCGATCTCCTCCGGGGTGACGTTGCGTCGCTTTGCACGCGTGTGCAAGAAAAATCTGCACGCGCGTGCAAACGGGTTCCTGCCCGGCCCGCGACGGGGTAGGATCGGCGCCATGGACGGAACGGAAAACAAGGGCGCGGTCACCGCGGATGATGTCGCGGCGGCGGCAGGCGTGTCGCGCTGGACGGTGGCGCGGGCCTTCAAGCCCGATGCCTCGATCTCGCGCAAGGCGCGCGAACGGGTCCTGGCCGTGGCCGAGGATCTGGGCTATGCGCCCGACCTGCTCGCCGCCTCGCTGGCCTCGGACCGGTCGAACCTGGTGGCCATCGTCAACAACGATTTCCGCAACCCCCACAAGCTGGTCGTGCTGGAACGGCTGACCCGCATCCTGTGGACGCGCGGATGGGGCACGCTGCTGGTCCACATGTCCGACAGCGAGGACGCATCCGCCGCGCTGCTGGCAGCCAGCCAGCGCCGGGTTGATGCGGCGGTGCTGATCGGCACGCGCTTCGACGACCGGATCCTGGACACGGCGCTCGGGGCGCGGCGGCTGAAGAAGCTGGTGATCTTCGCCCGCTACAGCCAGAACCCCAACACGCTGACCATCGCCTGCGACGACGTGATCGCGATGCGCCAGATCGGCGACCACCTGCTGGCCAAGGGCTATCGCCGCCCGGTGTATCTGGCGGGGCCGGACACGCAATCGGCCAAGCTGCACCGCCGCGCGGCCTTCGCCGCCCATTGGCAGGCCGCGACCGGCGACGCGGTCCCCGCGCTGCATGCCGAGGCCTATGACACCGACGCCGCCATCGCCCGCGTGACGACCCTGTTCGCGACCCAAGGCCCCCGCCCCGACGTGCTGGTCTGCGAAAACGACATCATCGCCATCGGTGCCATCGACGCGCTGCGCCACAATCTGGGCCTGCGCGTCCCCGAGGACGTGGCCGTGACCGGCTTCGACGACATTCCCTTGGCCGCATCCCCGGCCTACCGACTGACGACCTATCGCCAGCCCATCACCGCCATGACCGAGGCCCTGCTGGAGGTGCTGGAGGGCAAGCGAGACCGCGACATCCACCTGCCGGGACGCTTCGTCGCACGCACAAGCGCCTGATCCGGGAACGAAAAAGCCCCCGCGCGGTTCCTGTTCGGACGCGCCTTGGCCTGCCGGGCCGGGCATCCCCGGAACTCAGCCAAAGGAAATCGCTCCATGGAACTCGTCCTTGCCTTGGTGGCGGTGCTGGTCCTCGTGGTCCTTCTGGGCCTCAAGATCGTGCCGCAATCGCAGAATTTCGTCATCACCCGGCTCGGCGCCTATCACCGCACGCTGGATGCGGGGGTCAACGTGATCGTGCCCTTCCTCGACCGCGTCCATTCGCGCGTGCCGGTCAACGACCAGGTTCTCAGCGATATCGAGCTGGAGGTCGTGTCCGCCGACAACGTGGTCTTCGGCGCGCAACTGCTGGTGGTCTACAGGATCGAGAACCCCGAGGCCGCCGTCTTCCGCGTCAATTCCATCAATGCCCTGGTCATCGGCCTGGTACAGTCGCTGGTCCGGTCGGAACTGGGCAAGGTCGAACTGGACGCGGTGCAATCCGATCGCGGCTCGCTGAACGTCGCCCTGCTGGAGGCCTTGGAAGATGCCGGCAAGACCTACGGCATCCGCATCTCGCGGTCCGAGATCACCGACGTGCGCCTGAACGCCACCACCCAGACCGCCATGGCCGAGGTTCTGGCCGCCGAACGAGAACGCCGCGCCGCCATCACCCGCGCCGAGGGCCAGCGCCGCGCGGCCGAGCTGAACGCCGATGCCGAGCTTTACGAGGCGCAGCGCCGCGCCGACGGCATCCGCGCCATCGCCGAGGCCAATGCCGAGGCGAACCGGATGATCTCGGCCTCTCTGGTGGGCGAGAACACGCGCGAGGCGCTGACCTTCCAGACCGCCCGCATGCAGGTCGAGGCGTTGGAGGGGCTGGCCAAATCCCCGAACGCCAAGCTGATCATGCTGCCCGGCGGGCCGTCCAACGCCTTCCGCGAGGCCGCCGCCATCCTCAAGGAGATCTGATCCATGGGCATCCTGGGCCTGCCGGACTGGGTCATCTGGGGGCTGATCGCGGCGCTGCTGCTGGCGGTCGAGATGATCTCGACCGCCTATATCGCGCTCGGCTTCGCGGTGGGCGCGGCTGTGGCGGGGCTGGTCGTCTTTCTGCTGCCCGGCCTGCCGGTGGTGGTTCAGGCGCTGATCTGGGCGGGGATGGGCCTCGGGGTCTGGCTGGTCCTGTCGCGCCGCAACCGCATCCGCCACGCGCTGCGCCCCGACATCAATGATTTCGACCCGGTCGAGTCCCTGCCCCGATCCGACCGCGCCCGGCGCGAGGCGCAACGGCGGATGGACAACGCCCCGGATTGATCCCGCATCTGGTGGTTAGATTGGATTGATATACTACATATGGGAACGGCCCGGGCATCGCTGCCCGGGCCGTTCCACCTTCCCCGCGGGGAAGGGTCACTCGATCTGGTCCAGCAGCGAGGCCACCGCAGCCTCCAGCTTGCGCCGGTCGATGGTCGAGAAGTCCCGGCCCAAGCGGATCTCCAGCCGGCCATTGGCGGCGATGCAGCGGGCGCTGCCCTGCGGACGGGCCAGCTGAAAGGTCGTCTTGGCCTTGGCCGCCTGCTGCGGCGTGGCGGGCGTGGCGCGTGGCGCCGCGACCCCTGCCCCATCCCCCTGCCCCGCGAAACGGCGCAGCACCTCCAGCTCGTCGGTGATCGACCGCGTGTCCCAATCACGCAGCTCGGACTTGATCGCCGCGGCCATGCCCGGCATCTCGGTCAGGCGGCTGGCCAAGGCCAGGCCCAGGGCGCGCGGGATCTCCTGCGGATAGATCAGAGCCTCGCCCAAGCGCTCGACCAGCGGGATGAAGTTGCGGATATAGCTGCGCTTCTGATAGCCGGCCGACTTGAACAGGATCGCCACCGCCTTTTCGGGGTCCGTCTCGGCGGTCAGCGGGTCCATCGCGTAATGCAGCGCCAGCTGCGCCATCTCGGCGAAGGAGATGTCCTTGCGCACCAGGTTCTCATCCACCATCCGGCGATAGAGGTCCTCCAGCGCATCCCCCCGCGCGGCGATCCCGGCTGGAATGCGGCCCCAGGCCTCGGCATCGCCCGTCTCCTCCAGCAACTGGCGAAAGGCCGACAGGCGGCGCCAGCCCTGGATCAGCTCATATCGCCCATCGCCCGAGGGCTCAACCCGGATCGGGTTCGACAACCCGATCTCGCGGATGGACGCGACCAGCTCGGCCAGTTCGAAATCCGCGACCGGGCGGCGGTCGCGGATCAGCTTCTGCGTGTCGATCGCATCCAAGGGGATCATGTCGGTGATCAGCCCTGCCCGCTTCAGCCGCACATGCTCGGCGGCCAGCGCGTCATTCTCGGCGCGGATCTGCGCCTCGACCCGCGCCCGGTCGCGGGTGCTTTCGGCGGTTTCGCTGATGGCGGCGGCCATCGGCCCGCGGCGGGATTCGACCTTCCCCGCGGGGAAGTCCTCCGGATCGTCGGCGGGCAGGTCGATGTCGAACATGCGGCGCTTGCGGCTCATGCGCTTGCCTCCTGCGCGGTCCAAGCGGCCAGCACATGGCCGCGGAATTCCTCATAGGCCTGATCGAATGTCGCCCGCGCCCGGCGCCAAGTGCCTCGGGTCATCTCGCGATAATCGATCTCGTAGATCGAGGACAGGAACCGCCCCGACTGCTCGACCGCCCGGGTCAGCTCGATGGGATGTTCCGCGACGCGGTCGCCGAAGACCTGGCGGAACGCCCCCAGCATGGCCTGATGCAGCTCGTTCGAGGGCTCGTAACGCGTCATCAGGAAACGGATGTCGTCAAAGGCCTTGGGCAAGGCGATCTTCCCCGTGGGGAAGTTCTCGAAGCCATGGGACAGATCCTCCAAGGCTTCGGCCAGCTGGCCGATAAAGCTGGTGGTCGAGTCGTATTCCCAATAGCCCGGCCCCGACGGGATATAGAGCATGTCGGCGGCAAAGACCGCGTTCATCGACTGATAGCCAATCGCCGGCGGGCAATCGAAGAGGATCAGGTCATAGGCATCGTCGGCCAGGGTGTCGAGAAACCGCGACACGGCGCCGAAGAAGGTCCATTCCGGGTTCAGGTGCCGGTACTGGGCGCTGGCGAATTCGACGAAGGCGGCATTGGCGCAGCTGGGCACGATGTCGATCGTGGGCCAGGCGGTGGGCTTGATGAAATCGGCCGGGCGCAGCGTGCCCAGCCCCATGTCGCGGATCGAGGCGGGCAGCTTTCTTTGGGGCAGGGCGGTCCCGGACTCCGCGCCTTGGGCAGCGGCGTTCATCCGGTCGGTCTCGCGCTCCAGATCGCGGGCCATAATGCCCCAGACCGTGTGATCCTCGCCCACATCGGACAGGCCCATCGAATGGGACAGCGTCGCCTGCGGGTCGAAATCGACGACCAGCACCCGATACCCGTCCAGCGCCGCCGCATGGGCGAAATGCAGCGCCACGGTCGACTTGCCCGCGCCGCCCTTGAAATTGGCGATGGCCGCGCGGAAGGCGCGCTTCCCCTCGGGGCGAGGGGGCATCAGGGACTTGCGGTTGATGCGGATGCGGCGGCGCAGCTCATTGACCTCCTCCAGGCTGAACCAGCGCTGGCGGCCATCCTCCTCGACTTCCCCGAGGGGAAGGTTCGGATCCGCGGCCAGCTTGCCGCGGAAGGTCGACTGGTTGATGCGGAAGATCAGCTCGGCCACCTCCCAGCTGGAGAAGCGGCGCAGCGTCTTCTCGTTGCCGGGGCTGAAGGTCTGGCGCCGGATCCAGCCCTGCATCTTCAGGGACTGGGCCTGCAACCGCGCGAGGTCTTGGTGGGTATACAT